>NZ_CP020042.1:7203642-7504851 GCF_002028425.1 Streptomyces katrae
GCCGCTCGCCGCACGGTCCGCGTACTTGGCGTTGCGCAGGTGCAGCAGGTAGCGGCTGGGCACGAACTTGAAGGCGATCCGCCGCTCCGTGCAGTAGGCGTGGACCCGGTCGAGGACGCGCTCCGCGTTGTCGAGGCCGGCCGATACGTGGATCTTCCAGCCCTGGGAGGGCAGTTCGAGGCCGGCGGGGCGCAGGGCGAGCCAGTCGCCGCTGCGGTGCGCACCCCACCCCTCGGGTACGGGGGCGACGGCCGCCGGGAAGCTCTCGCCGGCGCGCCGGTACGGTGCGTCGTAGAACCAGCGGTCGGCGTCGCAGAAGGCCGCGTGCCCGTTGTTCACACCTGCTCCCTCGGTCCTCGGTCGGTGACGGGAGCAAAGGTGGCACGCCGCGGGGAGCCCGCGACAGTCGTGTTTGTCACCAGCCCGGCGTGCGTTGCGCACGGGTCGCCTGGGGCGTGACGGGAGCCGCCGCCACCGGCCGCGGGGCCCGTCACCGCCCCGATCCGGTCAGCCTGGGCGGCCCGCCGGCCCGGCCCGCCAAGGCCGTCACCGGGCGGAAGTCCGCTCTCCGGTATCCGGACCGGGTGTCCGTAAGCCGATCGTCCATGTGCGGTCGGCCTGGGTATCTGGAAGGCTCGCTCCTGCTCGGGTGCTGGATGAAAGCTCCGAGGCCGTCAAAGCCTGCGATTCGAAAGGAAATTGATCATGCGTCACCGCCTGGCCGCAGTTTCCGCCGCCGCTCTCCTCTGCCTCGGCGGCACCGCGGGCGTGGCCCGTGCCGAGCCCGCGGGCCCCTCCGGCCCGTCCGCGCTGGTCTTCACCATCACCCAGGGGAACGACGCCGCCTCGGGCACCGTCCTGCGGGCAGCCGTCCTCAGCTGCGCCTACACCGCCGGCGGCACGCACCCCGCTCCCCGGGCCGCGTGCGACGCCGTCAACGCCGCCGGCGGCGACTTCGGCCGCCTGCTGACCGCCCCGGCCCCCGGCCGCGCCTGCCCGAAGCGCTACGACCCCCTCACCCTCACGGCGGACGGCGTCTGGCACGGCGAACGCCTCGCCTGGAAGCACACCTTTCCCAACGCGTGCATGATGTCCGCGGCCCTCAAGGACGACCCGGTCTTCGCGTTCTGAGGACCCCCTGGGAGTGGCCCGGGTGCCCGAGCAGGGCCTTCGCCACCAGGTCGTGGACGAGGTACTCGCCGGGGGCCCGGTTCTCCTTCAGGCGCGGGAGGTCGCCGGGCCCGAACCAGTCGTAGGCGGTGTGCTTGGACCACTCCAGAGCGGGATGGCCCAGGTCGCCGTCGACCTCCACGAGGAAGTCGGCCTCGTGCCGCGTGCCGCCCCCGTCGTCACCGGTCCAGGCCGTGACCCCGAACAGGCTCCGTACCCGCCGCAGCCGCCAGCCGGTCTCCTCCTCGACCTCCCGTGCCAGGGCTTCGAGGAGGGTCTCGCCGGGCTCGACGTGACCGCCGACGATGTCCCAGCTGTCGGGGAAGAGCTTCCGGCCGGGACCGCGCTTCTGGGCGAAGGCCCGGCCCTCGGAGTCGAGGATGACGGCTCCGACCGTCCAGACCTCGTCATCGGCGGGGACCGGTACCTCGACGCCCCTGTCCACGGTCACTTCGTGTCGTCCGTCGGCCATGGCCCCACTGTAGGGACCATCGGATGACCCACGGCCGCCGGGGCCCGTGACACGGGCGGCGGAGCTGTGGGGTGTGGTTCCCGGGCGGTAGGGTCGGCGGTATGCCGCGCTCCTGGAAGACGCGTGGACCGGGTTCCGTGCGGGTCCTGGCGTGAGCACGTTCGTGCTGGTCCACGGGGCCGGCGACGTCGGCTGGTACTGGCACCTGGTCGCGGCCGATCTCAGGGCGCGTGGGCACCGCGTGGTGGCCCCGGACCTTCCGGGCGGTGACGACGCGCTGACGCTCGACGACTACGCCGACGCCGTCGTCCGGGCGGTCGGCGACCGTCGCGAACTCGTCGTCGTGGGCCAGTCGTTCGGTGCGTTCACCGCCCCGCTGGTCGCCGCCCGGCGCCCGGTCGCCTCGCTGGTCCTGGTCGCCGGGATGGTGCCCGCCCCGGGCGAGTCGGCGGACCGCTGGTGGGTCGAGACCGGCTACGCCGAGGCCGTGCGGGCCCAGGCGGGCCGGGACGGGGGGCTGACCGGCAGCACGGACCCCTACGTCGGCTTCTACCACGACGTGCCCCGCGGCCTGGCCGACGAGGCGCTGAGGAGGGAACGGGCCCATCCCTCGCCGGCGGCGACCGCGCAGCCGTGGCCCCTGGAGGCCTGGCCGGATGTGCCGACGCGGTTCGTGCTGTGCACCGAGGACCGCTTCCTTCCCCCCGGCTTCCTGCGCCGGCTGGTGCGGGAACGCCTGGGAGTGGTCCCGGAGGAGATCGCGGCGGGCCACTGCGTCGCGCTGAGCCGCCCCGCCGAACTGGCCGCCCTCCTGGCCGGGCCGGGCGGGGGCTGAGACCGCAGGGGCCCGGGGCAGGGGCTCAGTCGAGGCAGAACTCGTTGCCCTCGACGTCCTGCATCGTGAGGCACGACTCGTCGAAGCCGTCGGCCCGCAGCAGCTGCACGCGGACCGCGCCCAGTGCGACCAGCCGCGCGCATTCGGCCTCCAGCGCGGCCACGCGCTCGTCCCCGACCAGTCCCGTGCCGACCCGTACGTCGAGATGGACCCGGTTCTTGACGGCCTTGCCCTCGGGAACGCGCTGGAAGAACAGCCGCGGGCCCACGCCCGAGGGGTCGACGCAGGCGAACGCCGAGCCCTGCCGTTCGGCGGGCAGCGAGCGGTCGAACTCGTTCCAGTCGGCGAAGCCCTTCGGCGGCGGCGGGACGACGTACCCCAGCACCTCGCACCAGAAGCGGGCGACACGCTCCGGGTCGGCGCAGTCGAAGGTCACCTGGAACTGTTTGATCGAAGTCACCGGGCCACGGTAGCAGGGGGATCAGATCGTTCAACCGATTTGATCCGCAGGCCCGTTGAGCGGAGTCAGGCCCCAGGTCTCAGGTGCTGTCCAGGCCGTCGACCAGGCGGTCGAGGAACCGGGCGAAGGTCTCGTCCGGGGTGGCGGGGGCCCCGGCGGAGGCGAGGGCTTCGGCGAGCTCCGGGTGGTGGCCGTCGGCGGCGACGGCGGCCAGGTAACGGGCCTCGGCCTCGGCCCGGCCCGGGGGCTCCGCGGCCCGCGCCTGCGCGATCTCGTAGCCGACGTGTCCGGCCACGAAGCCCGTGAGCTGGGCGAAGACCTCCATCCTCGCGGCGCCGGCCAGTCCGCTCGGCCGCAGGACGGCGAGCACGTGCTCCAGGAAGGCCAGGGTGTTCGGGCCCGGGGAGCGCCTGGTGGCCAGGGCCGCCGGCAGCCAGGGGTGGCGCAGCATGTGGGCGCGCTGGAGGCGGGCGACGGCCTTCAGGCCGGCGCGCCAGTCGCCGGCCGGCGCGTCCGTGACCGTCAGCTCGGCGCTGACGTGATCGACCATCAGCTCCACCAGCGTCTCCTTGTCGGGGGCGTAGCTGTAGAGCGACATCACGCCGGCGCCGACCTCGGAGGCCACCCGCCGCATGGTGACGGCCTCCAGCCCTTCGGCGTCCGCCACCGCTACGGCCGCGACCGTGATCGCCTCCCGGGTGAAGGAGGGCCGGCGGCCCCTGCGGGGCTCGGCCGGGCGCAGCCAGAGCCGTTCCGGGTCGACGCCGGCGCCGCCGGACTTTCCCTCGCCGGGCATGGTTTCGCACTCCCTGTCGGTGGTCTTCGGGGCGGATGTCGCCAGGTCATCCAAGCATGATCTATTCTCGTACATCGTACGGGAATAGATGGAGGAGAGACATGCCAGCACGCACCCCCCGCGCCGGATCCGCCCCCGCAGCCGCCACCGGACCCGCCTGGACCCCGCCGGCCGGAAAGCCGCCCCTGTCCTCCCGCCTGATGCGGGCCACCTGGCGGGGACTGCCGGCCGCACGGCACGCGGCCGGCTGGGAACCGGGACTGGAGGTCCCCGCCGCCGACGGCACCCCCCTGATCACCGACCACTACTTCCCCCGGGGAGAGGGCGACTTCCCCACCCTCCTGGTCCGCTCGCCCTACGGCCGGGGCATCCCCTGGTCCCCCATGTACGGGCTGCTCTTCGCCGAACAGGGCTTCCACGTGGTCGTGCAGAGCTGCCGCGGAACCGGCGGCTCGGGCGGTACGTTCCACCTCTGGCGCAACGAGGCGGCCGACGGCCTGGCCACCCTCTCCTGGCTGCGGGAACAGCCCTGGTTCGACGGAAGGCTCGGGACCGTCGGCCCCAGCTACCTCGGCTACGTGCAGTGGGCCCTCGCCCTCGACCCGCCGCCCGAACTGAAGGCCATGGTCGTGCAGGTGGGCCTCCACGACCCCCACGCCCTCTTCCACACGGACGGCGCGCTGCACCTGGAGAACGCCCTCGTCGTCGGCCTCGGCATGACCTACCAGCACCGGGGCGCCCTGCCCTTCCTCAAGGCCACCCTGCGCCTGCAGCGCCGTCTGCGCGAGGCCACCACGGCGCAGCCCCTGCGCGGAGGGCACGTCCGCGCCCTCGGAGGTGAAGTCCCCTGGCTGGACGAGGTGATGGCGCACCCGGACGCCGACGACCCCTACTGGCGGGGCGCCTCGCTCGCCGGGGCGGCGGACCGGCTGCGGGTGCCCACCGCCCTGATCACCGGATGGCACGACGCACTCGCCGGACAGACCCTCGACCAGTACGCCCGGCTGCGGCGCGCCGGATGCGAGACCAGCCTGCTCGTCGGCCCCTGGACCCACACCTCCGCCTTCCAGCGGGGATGGCCCGAGGTGTTCGGCGAAAGCCTCGCCTGGCTGCGCGCCCACCTCTGCGAGGACTCCTCCGCTCTGCGCCCCGCGCCCGTGCGCGTCCACACCGGCGGCGAAGACCCCTGGCGGGACCTGGCGGCCTGGCCGCCGCCCGGGACCGACGACACCTGGTACGCCGCCCCGGGCGGACACCTCATCGAACGGGCCCCCACGGACTCCGCGCCGCTGGCCACCTTCCGCTACGACCCGGCCGACCCCACCCCCTCCCTCGGCGGTCCCCTGCTCTCCCGCACCGCCGGTCCGCGCGACAACACCGCCCTGGAGGTCCGCGACGACGTCCTGACCTTCACCGGTCCGCCCCTGGCCGAGCCGCTGGACGTCATGGGAGCGGTCCGGGCACGGCTGACGGTCTCCACCGACACCGGGCACGCCGACGTCTTCACCCGCCTGTGCGACGTGGACCCCCAGGGGCGCTCCGTCAACGTCTGCGACGGACTGGGCCGGGTCAGCGCGGAGGCGGGGGAGGCGGCACGGATCTCCGTTCCGATGGGCTCCACCGCCCACCGCTTCGCCGCCGGCCACCGCATACGCTGGCAGATCAGCGCGGGAGCCCACCCCCGCTACGCCCGCAGCCCCGGCACCGGCGCGCCCCCGGTGGACGCGACGGCCTTCACCCCGGTGCGCGTCACGCTCCACACGGACTCGGCCCTGACCACCCCGCGGCCGGTGTCCCCCCAGGGGTGAAACCGTCGATACGATGCGTGCCATCGGTCGGGCGGGGCGGGACGGGGGGCAGGGTATGAGCGGATACCACGGCGGCGGATACGGGGTCCCCGGCGGCGGTCCGCCACCGGCCGGAGGGCCCGCCCAGGGCCCGCAGGGGTACCCGCCCCCGCCGTACCCGCCGCAGGGGAACCCGTACGCGCAGCCGGTCCCGCCGCAGGGAAACCCGTACGCGCAGCCGGTCCCGCCGCAGGCGGCCCCCCACCCCCCGTACCCCGCGCACCTGCTGCCGCCCCCGCCGGCCGTGCCGCCGCACGTCGAACCCTCGCGCGGCAGGAAGATCCTGCGCGGGATCCGCAACCCCTTCTACGCCGCGCAGCGGACCTTCCGTCCCTCCCGGGCCGGGATCGTCCACGACCCCCAGGTCCGTACGCTCCAGCTGTGGCGGACCGCGCTGGGCCTGGTCGCCTGGGTGGGGCTCACGCTCACCTACAAGGCCGTCGTGAGCGCCGCCGACGTCAAGGCCGCGGCGGACGACCGCCTCGACCAGAGCTGGTCCAGCGTCCTGGTCCTCGTCTGCACCTTCCCGCTGGTCGTCGGCGCCTTCGTGGCCGCCGCGCGGGGCGCGCAGCGCGGGGTCTACCTGCGCCGGGCCCTGCGCCCGCTCGGCTCGGTCCTGGCCCTCATGGCGTCGATGGCCACCTTCCCCGTGGCGATGGCGCCGGAACTTGCCGGACTGCGCGAGACCGTAGGGCTGCCCGGGAAGATCGTCATGGGTGTGCTCTGCCTCTGGTCGGTCGGTTTCGCGCTGTACGGCATCGGCCTCTCGCTCGTCCACGTCTTCCGCACCGCCGACATCCACGAGGTGCTGCCACCGGTCCTCGCCGGCGTCCTGGTGTGGGAGATGGCGCTGGTGGACGTGGTCACGGGCGCCTATCCCCAGGTCCCGGCGGCCGTCCGAACGGTGTTCATCCTGGGCGCCCCCGTCACCGTCACGGCGTTGTCCTGGTGGGAGCTGCGCCGCCTGGGCCGCCACCACGGGCTGACGGTCCGCGGAGCGCTCGGCCGCTGACGTCAGGCCGCTGACGTCCCGCCGGGTCAGAGCCGGGCCGGGGCAGGATCGGCCGGGAAGGCGTGTGTGCCGGGGCCCGGCCGGGCCCCGGCACAGGAGTCATCCGGTCTGCGTCGAGAGGCTCACCCCGCTGAAGTCCTGCGTGGCGGCGAGGCTGAAGTAGACCCACCCGGCGGGCGGGTTGTCGACGGTCAGGGTCTCGTTGTTGCCGGCGCCCGTGGACTTGGCCTGGTAAGAGCCCGTGGTGGCCCAGGTGCTGCCGTTGTAGTACAGGTCGGCGTTGCCGGTGCCGCCGCTGCTGGTGATCGTCAGCTTCTTGACGCCGGCCGGCAGGTACACGAAGTGGTGGCTGTAGTTGCCGACGGAGGCCGCGAGGCCGTCCCGGCGGCAGTTCCCGTCGAACTGGCGCGGGTCCGCGAGGGTGCACGCCGGGGTGGACGGGGCCTGCGGCAGGGGACCGCAGTCGCCGGTCGCGCAGGTGGTCGTCAGCCAGGTCGCGAACCCGGCGTCGTAGCGGGTGCCGATGGTCTGCTTCAGGAAGGCGCGGGCGCCGTTCCAGTCACCGGCCCGGTACTTGTCGAGCACGGTGTCGACGTCGGGGCGGTGCGCCTGGAGCATGTAGCGGACCGCGAGGTAGCCCCAGCGGTAGATCCGGTTCGAGTTGACGTCGGGGTTCGGGTCCTGGTCGTAGACCGTGTCGAACAGGTCGCTGAGCTTGTACGTCCCCTTGGCGGCCTCGTTGATCGCGTCTGCGTTGCGCTCGCCCCGGTAGCCGTACGAGATGTTCTCGGCGATGCCCTCCACCCACCAGATGGTCGGCGTGGTCATGCCGGCCTCGAAGTCGCCCGCCATGTCGAAGCGGCCGTCGAGGTAGTGGGTGTACTCGTGGTTGAGGTTCCAGATCTGGAAGGACGGCCGCAGCCAGTCGGCTTCGTGGGCGATGAAGCGGGCCTGGTTGCCGGGGACGGCCGGGTTCCCCTCCTCGTACATCCCGCCGTTGTCCACGTCGATGTCGTAGAGGGCCCACGCGTACAGCGAGTACTGGCTGTGGTCGTCGAACACGACCACCTCCAGGTTGGTGTTCAGGTCGCCGGGTATCGCGCCCTTGTCACCGATGATCCGGTGGAAGTAGGCGTCCTGGTTGACCAGGCCGGTACAGGTGGCGGCCAGCTGGCCGGGGGACATGTCCTGGGCGCGGATCTTCAGGCCCGGGGTGCACGTCTGCTGGATCGGCAGGACCGACGGGAGGACGCGGGCCCCCAGGTCGCAGATGGCGTACGCCGCGCAGTTGCCCTTGTCGTACTCGCGCGTGTACCAGCCCAGGTTCATGGTGATCGGGCCGGTGGGGCCGACGTTCGGGTAACGGTTGATCAGGTCCTTCAGCAGCGGCCGGACCCGGTCCTTGAGCTCGGGGACGTCGAGCGCGTAGCCGAGGTAGCGGCCCACGTTGCTGACGACGTCGAGGCGGTTGAGCTGCGCGCCGTTGCGCGTGATGAAGCCGGCCCAGGTGTCGAGGAGGGACGGGTCGGCCTTGAGGGCGGCCCGCCAGCCGCGGTCGTCGTTCTTGGCCTTGAACCCGTTCTGCACGACCCATTCGACGTGCTGCATGGCCAGGTCCATCTGGGCCGGCCAGGTGCCGTCGTAGCTGCCGAGCATCCACTTGACGACGCCGGCGTACCGGCCGGCCGTGTGGGTGCTGTCGATCAGGGTGACGGCCTCGTTGAATATCTCGCCGTTGGCGTCGGTGAGGTCCTTGGCGTGCGGGGCGGCGAAGAAGGCGTCCAGGGCGGCGCGCGACGCGCCGTCCAGTGCCGTGCCGTAGTCGCCGACGGTGTCCGCGTGGTTGTCCTGCACGTAGTAGCCGGCCCGCAGGAACATCACCAGCTGCCCGATGGCGGCCCTGTTGTCGCCCGCGTAGGACGCGGAGGCGTCGCGCAGTGCGTTGGCGACGGTCACCATCTGGGGTTCGCCGAAGGCCTTGCGGGCGTTCTCCCCGGTGAGCTCGAACAGCGGGTAGGTGCAGGTGATCCGGGGGAGGGCGGTGAGCTGCTGGACGAGCGCCCCGCCGGTGGCGTTGATCACGCCGGAGAGGTCGGCGCAGTCGGCCGCGGTGGCGGACGGGGACTGCTGCGCGGACTTGTCGTTCCTGGCCGGCTTGGCGGCGGGGGCGGGCGCGGGGGCCGGGGCCGACACCTCGGCGCTGTCCTGCGCGGAGATCCGCAGCCGGGGCGCGTTGCGCGTCGCGTCGGGGGACTTGGGGACCGGGATGGACCGGGGTGCCGGTGCTGCCGCCGCGGCCCGGCCCCCCTGTGCGCGGGCCGGGGCCTGGGCGCCGCCGGAGGCGGCCTGGCTCGGTGGTGCGAACAGGCCGAGCGCGATGAAGACGGCCGCGCCGAGCGCAGGGAGTCTGCGCGCGCCAGCCTTCGATATCCGGGAGGGACGCATCTGTGGGGGCCTCCGGGGCCGTTGAGCCGCGTGATGGGGACACGGGCTGTTGACATGTGACATGTAAAATTTCACATGCTGCAACGTTCCGGAAGGTTTTTCGCCAGATCAGTTCGGCCAGCCACCGCGGCCGAAGCGCGGTCATGTCAGCCCGCCCGGGGGGCGGTTGTCCGCGCGGCCGGGCGGTCAGTGGCGGCGTGCCGGGTCGAGCAGACCCTCGGGCAGGTATTCGGAGAGGGCGCGCGCCACGGCCTGCGGGTCCGTGGCCCAGTCGGCCGGGAGGTGCTCCGACCAGTGCGGCAGCGGCACCTGCCGGTCGTCACCGAGCCGCCGGGCCACGTCCTGGCGCAGCTTCGGCAGCATCGCGTACAGCTTGTCGCCGGGGCAGGCCGTGCTGTTGAAGTCCCGGTGCCCGTAGATCTCCGAGGCGCCGATGCCGTACTGGCGGCAGACGTGGGCGCACAGGTCGGCCAGGGCGGAGAACTGCGCCGCCGGCGGCTCCTCCGTCATGTACGTGCCCTCGTTCTCGATCCCGACGGCCACGCTGTTCTGCCCCACGCAGTGGGCGCCCCGCACCAGTTGCTCCCCGGAGTCCAGTGCGGCCAGGCTCTGGTGGCGGCCCTCCAGGACGAAGGCGCCCCGGCTGACGGTGAAGTGCTGACCGGTGTCGATCCAGCCCTGCATGTCCATGTGGTACGTCTGGATGGCACGGGCCAGCGCGTGCGCCCGCTCCCGGGAGTAGTCCGAGACGTTCGCCGTGGCGGTGTGGTGGATGATGATCCGGTCGGGCCGGGTGGCGAGGACCACGACGTCCTCGGAGGCCTCCCGGGCTCCCCACCCGGCGCACCCGGTGATCTCCGGCGCCGTGACGCCCTTCCGGCCCCCGGACTCCCCGCCGTTGGCGGCGGCGCGCGCCGCGGAGGGCAGCAGCGTGGCGGATCCGAGGGTCAGCGCGGCGAGGAAAACGCCGCGGCGGGAGATCCGGGTGAACGGGGTGGAGGTCATGGAGCCGCCTGTTCCGGTGGGGGACGGGCACCCATGGAAAAGGACCGGGCCGTCCGGGGCACGCAGGCGCTCCGAGGGCCGCCCGGATGGATCCCTTTCGGGGGAAGCGGGTCCGCCACGCGCCGACGGCCCGCCCGGGGAGGCCGGGCGGGCCGTCGGCGCGGAGGGCCGGTCAGTTGTTCTGCGAGGCGTCCCCGTCCGCCTGAGCGGCCGCGCTCTCGGCGGCGTCCAGCTTCGCCTGCATGTCCGCGGCCTGGTCGTCCGCCCCCGCCGACTGCCCGGCCTTCGGACGGGCGTCCGCGCCGCCGCCGCATCCGGTCAGCAGCAGGACGGCCCCGGCGGCCAGGGCGGCGAGGGCGGCGGCGCCGCGGCGGGCGGAGCTCACTTGGACCCCTGCGCGGTGCACCAGGTGGAGACGGCCTTCAGGTCCTCCTGGCGCTTCTGGAGGGTCGGCACCAGGCCCTTGCGGAAGGTCAGACGGTCGTTCAGGTAGTTCTGGACCTCGGTGTGGCCGGCGTTCTTGGCCTCGTTGACGCGCTGCTCCAGGCGGGCGATCGAACCCGGGACGGTGGCGTCGCCGTTCAGCCGGGTCAGGGCCGTGCTGATCCGGGACTCGGTCTTCGGCAGGCGCTTGCAGATCGACTTGGCGCCGTCGCCCTTCGGCGCCGGCTTCGAGGCCTTCGCCGACGTGGCCGGGCTCGGCGCCGTGGAGTCGGCCTGCGCGGGGCCGGCGGACAGCAGCGCACCGGCCAGGGCGACGGCGCCGATCGCGGCGGAGGTCCTACGGTTCACGAGCATGGTGGTATCCCCTTCGGTGCGACGGGCCGGGGCGTGGGCGCGCCGGCCGGACAGGACGCTAGGGAGCCTTTTTGTGGATTCCTTGTGACCGGCGCACCGGCCGTCCGGCGCCCCGCGCGGCCGCGCCCGCGGGCCGCCCCGCACCCCCTCATGCGGCCGTGCCCGCGCGCCGCCCCGGGCCCGGTCGGCCGGTCCGTGCCCCGTCAGCGGCCCCGGGAGATCCAGTCGCGCCGTGCGGGCAGCCGCAGCGTCGGCTCGTCCCGCGAGACCAGCGGGAGCCGCACCTCGAAGCGCGCGCCCGGCCCGCCGGGCACGTCGCCGAGGGTGACCGTGCCCCGGTGCAGCGCCGCCTGCTGGGCCACCAGCGTGAGCCCCAGCCCGGAGCCCGGGCTGCCGGGCCGGTGGTGGAACCGGCCGAACACGGCGTCGCGTTCGCCGGGCGGCACACCGGGCCCCTCGTCGTCCACCGTCAGCACGGCGAAGCCGCCCTGGGCGCGCAGCCGGACGGTGACCCGGGGCGGCTCGCCCGGCCGGCGGCCGTGCACCACCGCGTTGCGCAGCAGGTTGTCGAGCATGATCTTCAGACCGGAGTCCCAGCCGAAGACCCGCAGCTCCGGCGGCAGCTCCACGTCCAGGACCAGCCCCGAGCCGGCGTGCCGGCGCGCCGCCTCGCCGGCGGCCGCGTCCACCAGCTCGCACAGGTCGGTGGGGGCGAAGGCGGAGACCTCCACCAGATCGCCCAGCGCCAGCATCCGCAGCGCGCCCAGCAGTTCGAGCAGCCGGGCGTGGTCGCCGCGCAGGTCCCGCACCACCTCGGCCCGTTCACCGGGGGAGAGGTCGGGGTGGGCGGCGAGCACGTCCAGGTCCGTCTGCATGCTCATCAGCGGCGTCCGCAGCTCGTGCGAGGCGGCGGAGGAGAAGGACCGGGCGGTCTCCAGCGCCTGCGCGGTCCGCGCGGCCTGCTCGTCGTAGCGGGTCAGGAGCTGGCCGATGGCCGCGGACAGCTCGTCCACCTCCGCGATGTTCACCGGCGTCCCGGCGAACGCCCCCGCCCCGGCCGCCGGGTCGAGGGCGGCGGCCCGTCGGCTCAGGCTCCGTACGGAGGCGGTCGCCCGCCCCGCCAGCCCGTACGCCAGGAGCCCGGACACGGGGGCCGCCAGCAGGGCCACCAGCAGCACCCGCCGCCGCACGGCGGCCACCTGCGGATCGGTGCTCGACGCCGGAGTGTAGATCCACAGGTTCCCGGGCGCGGGGCCGGTCACCGGCACGCTCAGCACCCGCCAGGCGTGCCCCTTGGCGCGGACCGTGACCGGCCCGTCCGGGGTCCGGTCCGGCAGCCGCACCGCCGCATCGGGCTGCGGACCGCCCTCCAGCACGGTCGTCCCGTCCGCGCCGCGGACCCGGATCCCCGCGTCGAGGGCGTCCCCGAGCACCTTGCGGTGCTGGTTCTGCTCCGCCTTCGGCCTGCCGCCCCGGTCGGCGGCCAGCAGGGCCCGGGCGTCGGGCAGCACGGCCGAGGCCCGGTCCTGCAGCCGCGCGTCCTGCTGCTGGCGCAGGTCGCGGCTGACGAGCCCGAGCACCAGCAGGCCCGCGGCCAGCACCAGCAACGGCATGACCACGGTCACCGACAGCGCGATCCGGGTGGCGAGCTTCACGATCCGCTCCCCGCCCCGGGCACCCGCAGCACGAAGCCGACACCGCGCACCGTGTGGATCAGCCGTGGCCGTCCGCCCTCCTCCAGCTTGCGGCGCAGATAGCTGACGAAGGTGTCGACCGCGTCGGTGCGCACCTCGAAGTCGTAGCCCCACACCCGGTCCAGCAGCTGGTCCCGGGTCAGGACGATGCCCGCGTTGCGCACCAGGGCGGCCAGCAGCTCGAACTCCCGGCGGGTGAGGTGCACCTCGGCACCGCCGTGGTGCACCTGCCGGGTCGCCTGGTCCATCTCCAGCGGCCCGGCGCGCAGCACGTCGCGCCCGCCGCGCGCCGGGCTGCGCCGCAGCAGGGCGTGCAGGCGCAGCACCAGTTCCTCCAGCGCGAAGGGCTTGACGAGGTAGTCGTCGGCTCCCGCCTGCAGGCCGGCCACCCGGTCGGCCAGCTCGTCCAGGGCCGACAGCATCAGCACGGGGGTCTCGTCGCCGCGCGCCCGCAGGCTCCGGCACACCTCGGTTCCGGTCAGCCCCGGCATGGACACATCCAGGACGAGCACGTCGGGCGTCCTGGCGCCCACCTGTGCGAGGGCGCCGGGCCCGTCCTCGGCGAGGACCACCGTGAATCCGCTCAGCCGCAGCCCGCGCTCCAGCGACCGCCGGATGGCGGCGTCGTCGTCCGCCACGAGTACCACCGCCGTGTTCATCGCGCCTCCCGTCACCGTCCCCGCTCGGACCGGGCACCGACTTTCTCACAGGAGTGCGCACCGCTCGGACGCGGGTGTGCGGCACAGTGGGTCCATGGTTCACGTACTGGGCAGCAGGATCCTGCTCCGTCCCACCGATCCCGAGCGCTCGCGCGCCTTCTACGGCGCCACCCTCGGCCTCGCGGTCCACCGCGAGTTCGGGACCGGCCCCGAGCGGGGCACGGTCTACTTCCTCGGCGGCGGGTTCCTGGAGGTCTCGGGCCGCGCCGACGCCCCGCCCGCGCCCGGACTGCGGCTGTGGCTCCAGGTGGAGGACGTGGAGGCGGCCCACCGTGAGCTGCGGGAACGGGGCGCCGAGGTACTGCGGCCGCCCCTGCGCGAGCCCTGGGGGCTGATCGAGATGTGGATCGCGGACCCCGACGGCGTACGCATCGCCGTCGTGGAGGTGCCGGCGGACCACCCCCTGCGCTTCCGCCCCTGACCCCCGGCCGGATCCCTGCCGCCCCGCGGGTCAGTCCCCGTCCGCGAGGCGCCGTTCCAGCGGGGTGCGGAAGCTGGGGCGGATGCGGGTCTCGCCGAAGAAGGCGGTCAGCCGCTCCGCCTCGGCGGCGACCGCCCGCTCGGTCTCGCGGCCGGTGCGGACGCCCGGCAGCAGCCGGGTGACGATCTCGCCGTCCGGGCGCTGGGCCCAGCCGCCGACGATCCGGCCGTCCCACCACACGGTGGGGCCGATGTTGCCGTACCGGTCGAACAGCTCGGGGACGTGGGCGGGGTCGAGGTACCAGTCGCGGTGCCGCCAGCCCATCGGGGTCGGGTCGAGCGCGGGCAGCAGGGCCGCGCCCGGCCGGCCGGCCGCGTGGGCCTCGACGTGCTCGGGCAGGGCGTGGCCCGGGCCGCAGGCCAGCTCCGCCTCGACGGCGCGGGTACGGGCGAGGGCCTTGCGGGTGTCGGTCAGGGTCCAGCCGGTCCACCACCGCAGGTCCTCGGTGGTGACGGGCCCGAAGGCGCTGAGGTAGGCGGTCGCCAGGTCGGCCCGGGCCTGCTCGGCGGGGAGCTCGTCATGGGGTTCGGCGAGCATCCAGCGGAACTGGGAGGAGGCCCAGGTGCCCAGCGGACGGCCGCGGCGGATCCGGCCCTCGGCGGCCAGGACCGACAGGACGCGGCTGGTCAGGCGCGGCCTGGACTCGTACGGCTTGCCCGGCGCCATGACGATCTGCTCGCGCAGCCGGGGCACGGCCGCGGCGAGCTGGGCGGCGGAGGCCTCGCCGCGCCCGGCGAGCGCGGCGAGGACGGCCTCCTCGGTGGCCGCGAGCCAGTGCGCGTCATGGCCGAGCTGTTCGCCCAGCACCTTGAGGAGGTTGCGGCGTTCCCGGGCGGCGACGGCACGCGCGGTGGAGGCGTCGACCACGGGAGCCAGGGCGCGCGGCACGACGAACATGGTGCGGCGCATGCACAGCATCCGCACCAGGGTGTGGTCGGTGTACAGGGCCCGCTCCACCTCGGCCGCCGACGGGGTGACCAGGCGGGCGGCGAGGCTCAGGTGGACGGTGGCGGCGTCCGTGGCGTGCAGGGCGACCAGCGCGTCGGCGACCTGCTCGGGCGTCTCGGCCCGCAGCGCCGGGGTGAGCCGGTGGCGGGCGGTGAGCAGGCTCCGGCGGTGCTCGTCGGTGATCTTCGGCCGGGCGGGGGTCATGGCGGGTGCCGGGCGGCCTGGGGTCTGTCGTCGAAGTCCCGTCGTCGCCCGGGGCGGACGGGACTTTGACGACAGGCCCCAGGTGCCGCCGTGGGCCCTCCCCTCGTTCGCAGTGGACGGACGATGTGACGAAGGGTAGTCGTCCGGGCGGCCGGGGCGGGTCCGTCAGAGCGCTATGCCCGTATTGCCCGGATATCCTGGCAGGGTGATCGAGTCCGGACGGCCGCGGCTCCCCCGGCGCTACGGTCGGGGGAGCCTCGTGCGGCTGTCGCCGGTCATCCTGACCGTCGTGATCGCCGGCCTGGCCTACGCCACGCCGCCGGAGATGGCCTTCAGCCGGCTCCTCCCCGCGGCGCCGGCCCTGGCCGCCGCCATGTGGCCGGTCCTGCCCACCGTCCTGCTCGGGACGGTCTGCCTCGTGCTGATGATCGGCCTCAGCCTCGTCTTCCCCGACCTCGGGACGTGGTGGACCGCCGCCGGGATCATCGCCGTCACCGTGGCCGCCGCCTACGGCAGCCACCTGCGGCTCCAGCGGGAGCGCACCCTCTTCCAGGTGCGGCTCGTGGCCGACGCGGCCCAGCAGGTGGTGCTCAGCCCCCTGCCCCGCCGCCTGGGCGACGTCGAGATCGAGTCGCTGTACCTCGCGGCCGCGGCCGAGGCCCGCATCGGCGGGGACTTCTACGAGGTGGTCGACACCCCGTACGGGGTCAGGCTGCTCATCGGCGACGTCCGGGGCAAGGGCCTGCCGGCCGTCGGAGCGGCCGCGGCGATCGTGAACGCCTTCCGGGAGGCGGCCTACGACGAGGCCGGCCTGGTCGACGTCGCACGCAGACTGGACGCCAGCAGCACCCGCTACAACGCCGCCTTTCCCCCCGACGGGCCGATGGAGCGGTTCGCCACCGCCCTGCTCGCCGAGATCCCGCACCGGGGCGGCAGGATCGACATCCTCAACTGCGGGCACCCGCCCCCGCTGCTCCTGAACGGCCACGGACTGCGCGTCCTCGAATCCGCCACCCCCTCACCCCTGCTCAGCCTCGCGGAACTGCTCGGCGGCCAGTACCACGTGGACACCTTCGGCCTCGAACCCGGCGACCTGCTGCTCCTCTACACCGACGGCATCGCCGAGACCCGCAGCCGCGACGGCGAGTTCTTCCCGCTGGCCTCCTGGATGGGCGGGCAGCCCCCGACCCCGCCCCGCGCACTGCTCACGGCCCTGCACCGCGACCTCCTCCACCACAGCAGGGGCCGCCTCGACGACGACATCGCCGCCCTCGCCGTACGCCTGGGCCGGCCCAGGCGTACGCCTGGGCCGGCCCAGGGAGGCAGCGCCGGCGGCTGACCCGGGGCGGCCCGCTACCGGTCGGTGACGGCCGGGGACCGGGGCTGCGACGGGTCGCCGCCCGCGGGGCTCCCGCCGTCCGCGTCCAGGGCCGCCAGCAGGCGCAGCCCGTCCTCGGCGGGGCTGCCGGGGGGCGCCGAGAGCACCAGGAGCTCCATGCCGGACCCGTCGGGCAGCGCGAAGTTCTCCTGGTGCAGTTCCAGCGGCCCGACCAGCGGGTGCCGGTACGCCCTGCGCCCGTGCGTGCGGGCCCGCACGTCCGCGCGGGCCCACAGGCGGCGGAAGCGTTCGCTGCCCATCGCCAGTTCGCCGACCAGCGAGGCCAGCCGGGGGTCGTCCGGGTGGGTGCCGGCGGCCAGGCGCAGGTGCCCGACGACGTCGAGGGTGCACGACTCCCACTCCGCGTACAGACCGTGCTCGGCCTCCTCGAGGAAGAGGTTGCGGGCGATGTTCAGCGACGGCAGCGGCCGTCCGAAGAGGAGTTCGGCCAGCCGGTTCCCGGCGAGCACGTCCAGCCGGTGGTCCATGACCAGCGCGGGTGCGCCGGTCACCAGCCCCAGCACCCGCAGCAGTTCCGGCCGGACCCGCCCGACCGGGGTCTTCGCCGGCCGGCGGCGCTTCCGGGCGAGCCGGCACAGGTGCCCGCGCTCGGTCTCGTCCAGGCCGAGGACACGGGCGAGCGCGTCGAGGACCTGGTCGGAGGGCTGGGTCGCGCGGCCCTGCTCCAGGCGTACGTAGTAGTCGACGCTGACGCCCGACAGGTGCGCGACCTCCTCGCGGCGCAGCCCCTCGACCCGGCGGCGGCTGTCGGGGGGAATGCCGGCGGCCGCCGGGTCGACCCGGGCGCGCCGGGTCCGCAGGAAGCCCGCGAGATCGTCCATGCGCCCAGTATCGCCGCGCCGCCGCCCCGCGAGGGTGGCCCTGCCAGTACCAGGAAGTCCCGGCCTACGGAAGCGGAGCCCCTGAACGGCGGGCGCCGCAGCACCCAGGATCGAGGGCATCCGATCCGAAGGAGCCGTCATGAAGACGTTGATCGTCCACGCCCACCCCGAGCCGCAGTCGCTCAACAGCGCGCTGAAGGACCTCGCGGTCTCCACCCTGGAGGGCGCGGGCCACGAGGTACGGGTGAGCGACCTGTACGCGATGGGCTGGAAGGCGGTCGTGGACGCCGGGGACTACGGCGTCCACGCCTCGCGCCCGCTGAAGGTGGCCCTGGACTCGGGCCGGGCCTTCGACGCCGGGGCGCTCACCCCCGACGTCCTCGCCGAACAGGAGAAGCTGCTCTGGGCCGACACGGTCATCTTCCAGTTCCCGCTGTGGTGGTACTCCATGCCCGCGATCCTCAAGGGCTGGGTGGACCGGGTGTTCACCTACCGCTTCGCCTACGGAGTCGGCGAGCACAGCGACACCAAGTACGGGGAGCGCTTCGGCGAGGGCACCCTCGCGGGCCGCAGGGCCCTGCTGTCGGTGACCACCGGCGGTCCGCAGCCGCACTACGCCGCCCGCGGGATCAACGGCCCCATCGAGGACCTGCTGTTCCCGATCCACCACGGGATCCTCTACTACCCGGGCATCGACGTGCTGCCGCCGTTCGTCCTGTACGGCACGGACCGGATGACCGACGAGGAGTACCCGGCCGTCGCCAAGGCCTGGGAGGAGCGCCTGCTCACCCTGGAGACGACCGAGCCGATCGCCTTCCGGCGGCAGAACTCCGGCGACTACGAGATCCCCTCCCTGCACCTGAAGGAGGGGCTGGAGCCCGCGGGACGCACCGGATTCGGGCTGCACGTCCGGGGCTGAACGGCGGCCTCGCGGGGCGGGTCTCAGTACGGCCGGGCCCGCTGCGCGAAGGCGGGCGCGAGCTCGCCCTGCGCGGCGCGCGGGAAGGAGACGGTGGCCGGGTCGCCGTCCGAGACGTACCGGCTGCCGCCCGCGGCGAGCTTGTCCAGCCAGCGCGAGGAACCGAACTCGGCGTCCTCGTCCTTGGGGCCCGCCGAACGGATCCGGGGGATGGCGCCGGGGGTGAAGGCCTTCGCGAACGGCGAGACCGACGGGTTGGCCCCCACGAGGTACACCCCGTCGTAGCGGTAGCCCGGCCCCCGCGCGGCGATCCCGGCCGGCTCGGGCATGGCGCCGAAGGGCAGGGCGAGCGAGGTGACCCGTGTCCCGGGCGCGGCCTGCTCGATCGCCCGCTGGCCGGCCGAGATCGCCCGCTCGGCGCCCGCCCGGTCCAGGGAACGCAGGTTCTCGTGCCGGTCGGTGTGGTTGGCGACCTCGTAGCCGTGGTCCTTCAGCCAGGTCAGGGCCTTGGCGGAGCCCGTGGCCGAGAAGGCGTCCGCGTTGACGAAGAAGGTCGCCACCGGCTTGAACGCCGGGTGCTTCTTCGCCGTCTCCGCCAGGATGGCGACGGCGGTGTCCGGCGCCGGGGCGCCGTCCGCGCCCAGCCGCACCTGGCTGTTGGTCGAGTCGTCGAAGGTGAGGACCACCGGGTGCGCGCCGGCCGGGATGTCGATGTGACCCGTCTGGAAGTCCCGGGCGGTCACCGGCACGTAGTCCTCCCGCGCGAGCCGCTCCAGCTCGGCCCGGAAGTCGGCCGCGGTGCGGTCGTAGACGCTGGCCGGCTTCTCGGTGAGCTGGTGGTACATCAGCACCGGCACCTGTCCGAGTTCGTTGGCGCCGACCTCGGCAGCGCTCTTGGGGGCGACGACGGGAGCGGCCGCCGCCGGGGACGCGGCGGCGGGGGGCCGCCCGGCGGCCGGTGAGGAGCCGGTGGAACAGCCGGTGGCGAGCAGGGCGGCGGCGCCGGCCAGGGCGCCGAGCGGGACGAGGGGGTGGCGCATCGGGAGCCTCTCCAGGGCGAAGGTGTCCTGCCATGCCTACCGGCCCCGGGAGCCCGCATACCGCACTGTCCCCTGCATGGCGTAGCCGCCGCGCCGGAGCCCTTCGCGGCCGTTCGTGTGAAATGTCGGCGGAACGAGGCGGCCGGGCCGCACAGCGGCAATGAATGGAGGCAACATCCGGCCCCATCAGCCCCCGGCACGAAGGACGTCATGATGTCCCGCACCCGCATACCCCGCTCCGGCCGCTCCTCCCGCCTCCGCCGCCCGGCCCGCCGGCGCGCCCTCATAGCGACGACCGGGGCGCTCGCGCTGGCCGGTGCGGGCTTCGGGGCCTGGACCTTCCTCGCCCCCGGACCCGGCATCGAGGGCGTCAGCGACGGCGCCGTCCTCGGCGGCCGCGCGGCCGCCCAGGTCAGCGCATACCTCGCCGCGGGCGCGCCCGGCGGCGGGAACGGACTGCACGCCACCCTGGACGGTGCGGCGGTCCCCCTCACCCCCGAGGGCGCCCGGCTGAGACTCGGCCTCCCGCCCCTCAAGGAAGGCCCCCACACCCTGGTGGTGGACGGTGCCGGCAGCCTGCCCTTCGCCTCGCACCGCAGGGTCGTGGGCTTCAGCGTGGACACCACCCCGCCCGAACTGAAGGTGGCCGACCCCCAGATCAAGGACCCGGCCGCCCCCGTGGCCGTCACGGGCAGCGCCTCCACCGACGCAGAGGTCACCGTCAACGGCAAGAAGATCACCCTCGACAAGACCGGAGCCTTCCGGGTCACGGTCCCCAAGGGCACCCCCCTCGTGACGGTCACCGCCGTGGACCGCGCCGGCAACACCACCACCAAGGCCGTCTCCGCCCGCGGGCGCCGCCCGATGATCCGGGCCGCGCACATCACCGCCATCGGCTGGGGCGACGACTCGCTGCGCGGCGGCGTCCTCGCCCTGGTCCGCAGCGGCAAGCTCAACGCGGTCGAACTGGACGTCAAGGACGAGGACGGCGAGGTCGGTTACGCCTCCAAGGTGCCGCTGGCCCGTCAGATCGGCGCGGCCAAGGGCTACTACGACGCCCGCAAGGCGATCGACGAGCTCCACGCCGCCGGGGCCCAGGTCATCGGCCGCATCGTGGCCTTCCGCGACCCCAAGCTCGCCGCCGCCTCCTGGAAGGACGGCAAGTCCGACCAGCTCGTGCTGACCCCGTCCGGACAGCCGTACGACGGCGGCCACTACGGGGCCCTGTCCTTCACCAACTTCGCGAACCCCGTGGTCCGCAAGTACAACCAGGACCTGGCCGTCGAGGCGGCCGGACTCGGCTTCGACGACATCCTCTACGACTACGTGCGCCGCCCGGACGGCCCGCTGACGCAGATGCGCTTCCCCGGCATCGGCGCCGCCACGCCCGAGCAGTCCATCACCTCGTTCGTCGCCGACACCCGCACCGCACTGCGTCCCCAGGCCAAGTACCTCGGCGTCTCGGTCTTCGGGATCGCCGCGACCCGGCCCACCGAGATCGCCCAGGACATCGGGGCGCTGGTGAAGGTCACCGACTACATCGCGCCGATGGTCTACCCGTCCCACTGGGCGCCGGGGGAGTACGGCGTCGCGCAGCCCGACACCTCCCCGTACGCGATCGTGCAGCGTTCGCTCGCCGACTTCGCCCGCCTGGCCAAGGGGACGCAGACCGAGATCGTCCCGTGGCTCCAGGACTTCTCGATGGGCAGCAGCTACGGGCCGGCCGAGGTGGCGGCGCAGATCAAGGCCGCCGAGGCCAACAAGATGGAGTCCTTCATCCTCTGGAACGCGGGCGCCCGCTACCAGGGAGCGGCGCTCCAGCAGATCACCGCGCACTGACGGCCCCGGCCGCCCTCCCGCCGCGGAGGAACGGCCGGCCGCGGACGAGGCGGGCCCCCGGTTTCCGGGGGCCCGCCGGCGCGCGTCAGGCCTTCAGGATCCGCCCCGACACCGCCAGGGTGAGGCGCCGGGGCGTCAGGGCGGCGGCGACGGCGGAGACGCGGTTGGCCAGGCCCGCGACGATGCTGGGCGGCGTCGTGCTCCGCTCCAGCGCGCGGCGTGCCGCCGTCACCACCTGCTCGGGGGTGGCCATCCGGCCGACCGCCGCGTCCCGGCTGCCGACGACGTCGAAGAACTCGGTGCTGACCGGCCCCGGCGACACGGCGAGCACCCGCAGGGGGGAGTGCCGGGTCTCGTAGGCGACGGCCTCGGTGAAGCTCAGGACGAAGGCCTTGGTCGCGCCGTACACCGCCATCGCCGGGGTCGGCTGGTACGCCGCCGCGCTCGCGACGGTGACCAGGGCGCCCCGGCCGTCGGCCGCGAGGCCGGGCAGGAACTCCCGGGTGAGCTCGGTGACGGCCACGACGTTCAGCTGGATCATCTCGTTGATCTGCGCGGGATCCTGCCGGGCGAAGGGCCCGTGGCTGCCGAAGCCGGCGTTGTTCACCAGCGTCTGGACGGCGATCCCGCGGGCGTCGAGCTCCGCGCGCAGTGCCGCGGCGGCACCGGGCAGGGCGAGGTCGGCGGCGACCACGTGGGCCGTGACCCCGTAGCGCTTCTCCAGCTGCGCCGCGAGCCCTTCGAGCCGGTCGAGCCGGCGGGCGACGAGGACGAGGTCCGCTCCGCGCTCGGCCCACTGGCGGGCGAACTCGACACCGAGGCCCGCGCTCGCCCCGGTGATCAGGGCCACGGTTCCCTGGTATGTCATAGGCATCGTCGGCTGCTCCGTTTCCACATGTCGAAGGAACTCGAATGTAGGCGGCGCCATCATTGTAGTCAATGACAACATGACACCATCAGGAAAGGGGAGCCCGCCTTGACCGAGGGGCCCTACCACCACGGCAACCTCAGGGCCGCCCTGCTGGAGCGTGCGGAGACCGTCCTGGCCGAGTCGGGCGCGGACGGCCTGTCCCTGCGCGCCCTGGCCCGCGACCTCGGCGTGAGCCACGCCGCGCCGTCCCGCCACTTCCGCGACCGGCAGGCCCTGCTCGACGCCCTCGCCGTCAGCGGCTTCACCCGGCTGAACGAGCGCCTGCGCGGGGCCGCCGAGGCGCCCGGGCCGGTACCGGCGCGCCTGGCGGCCCTGGGCCGGGCGTACGTGGAGTTCGCCGTCGCCCACGCGCCCCTGCTGGACCTGATGTTCAGCGCCAAGCACGCCGAGGACTCCAGCGCCGAACTCAGGGAACTGGGCCACCGCAGCCTCGACACCACCGCCGGACTCATCGCCCGGGCCCAGGCGGAGGGCGTCGTCCGCCCGGGAGACCCGGTCCGCCTCGCCCAGGTCGCCTTCTCCACCGTCCACGGCCTGGCCACCCTGGCCGTGGGCTCCCTCCTCGACGACACCCCCCTGGAGGAGGCGACCGACCTGGCCCTGGACGTCCTGCTGACCGGCCTGGGGAGCCCCCGCCGGTAGTCCGCCGCACTCTCCCGGCCCGGTGGCCGCGGTGGGGAAGCCGGCCCGCCCCCGCAGATAATGGCAGCGCCGCGGGCGGTCCCCGGGGCACGCGTCGAGGGAGAGGGGCGAAGGAACGATGACCCTGAAGGAAGGCCGGCGGGTGAGGCTCACCGTGGACATCGGGCTGGCCGAGGCGGTCGCGCGGCCGGGGGACGCCGTCGTCGGTTTCCTGTCCCTGGCGGCGGGCACCGAGGGCACCGTCGAGCGGGTGGACGGTCAGCGGCCGCCGAGCCACGCGGTCCTCGAGTACGAGCGCCTGAAAGCGCTGCTCGGCGACTACGGCCACACGATGCCCGCCCAGAGCAGGAAGCGGCTGGAGGACGAGGTCGCCGCCCTGGAAGCGGAGTGGACCGCCTTCCACGGGGAGGGGAGCCGGGTCACGGTCCGCGTCCGCTTCGACAACGGGTTCGTCCTCGACGGGGCCCACGAGGACGTCCTCCTCCCCGCCTGATCAGCCGGCGGCGAGCTGGAGCACGGCGATGCCCGCCAGGACGGCGAGGCTGGCGGTGATGCGCCGGTGCCCGAGCCGCTCACGGAACACGACCGCCCCGATCAGGGCGCCGAAGACGATGCTGGTCTCCCGCAGGGCGGCGATCGTGGAGAGGTCGCCGCGGGACTGCGCCCAGACGACCAGCCCGTACGCCAGCAGCGAGAGCAGCCCGCCCGCCAGACCGCGGCCCCACAGCGGGCGCAGCGTGGTGAGCAGGGCGGGACCCGGCCGCCCGCGCCCTGGGCGACACGGTCCGCGCGGCCCGGGAGGCGCTGGACGGCGTGGCGGTGACGGTGACCCCGGAGCGGCTGCGCACCGCGGCCGGACTGGTCGGCGCGGCCCCCCGGGTCCTGGTGGTCGGAGCGGGACTGTCCGGCGCGGTCGCGCTGGACGCCGCGTACCGGCTGCGCGCGCCGGGCTTCGCCGTCGACGCACCGGCCGACCCGCTGACCGCCCAGCTGGTCGCCTCGCAGCTGCCGCCCGCCGGGGTCTGCCTGGCCATCAGCCACACGGGCGCCACGCGCAGCACGGTGGACGCCGCCCGGCGCGCGCGGCGGGCCGGGGCCAAGGTCGTCGCCCTCACCAGCTACGCCCGCTCGCCGCTGAGCGAGGCCGGCGACTGCACGCTGGTCGCGGGCGGCCAGGACCTGGTGTTCGGACTCGAGACCGTCGCCAGCCGGCTGGCCCACCTCACGGTGATCGACGCCCTGACCCTCACCCTGCTGGGCCTGCGCGGGGCCCCGGCCGAGGCAGCCCTGCGGCTGTCGGCGGACGTGACGGTCGACCACTCGTACTGACGGGCCGTGCGGTCTGCGGGTCGTCCGCCCCCACCGTCAGTCCTCGACGCGGGGAACCTGGAGCCTGGCCCAGGACGTGGGACCGGGGATCCCGTCGGCGGCGGAGCCGGTGTAGCCGAGCGTGTGCTGCCAGGCCCGGTAGGAGCGGACGTCGCCGGGACCCCAGACGTCGGCGTCCGCCGAGCTCTCGTAGTGGTCGCAGCCGACGGCCACGAGCCGGCCGTGCAGGGCGGCGACGACCGGGCTGCACCGGCCGGCGGTGAAGAACCCGGCCCCGGGGAACGGCTCGAAGGCGCCCGCGGGCGGTGACCACCGCCAGGCCGTGACCGCGGGCCCGCCGCGGGGGTCGCCGGGGTCGGCGGTGGGCGGGCACTGCCCGTCGGGGTAGCGGGGGGCGAAGTAGCCGGTGACGTAGCTGCTGCGGCGCGGGTTGGAGTGCGACCAGACGCCGTTGCCCTGGCCGTGGTCCTCGGATCCGGCCTGGATGCTGTTGCCGCCCTTGGTGTACACGGTGTCGGCGTCGAAGCCGGTGACGATCTCGGTGTGGGCGCCGTCGCCGAAGTCGACCCAGGCGCCGACGGAGGGGTACTCGGACCACTGGCCGCGTGCCCTGGCCCACGCGGCGAAGGCGCTCACGTTGTCGACCTTCGGCACGATCGCGTCGAGGCCGGTGTCGTGGTACATGCACCAGTCGAAGATCACGCACCAGGCGACGCCGTTCTCGCCGAACTCCTCGCCCCAGCGCGTGTAGTTGTCCCAGCCGTCCCGGCTGTTCCAGCCTTCGTAGACCTGCTCGGGAACGCTCATGAGGTGGTCGGTGAGCTGCCTCCACTGGGGTGTGCTCATGGGGGGTGCCTCCAGGCGTGAAGGTGTCGCGGACAGCGGTCCCGGCCGTGTCGTGGCGCGGCGGGGCGGCGGGCGGTGGGCTGCGGGGGAGGGGCCGGGCGGTCGCGCCGGGCGGCGCGTGCCCTGCCGCGGAGCGGCGCGCGGCCGCCCGGGGCGAGGTATCCGGAGCCGTCGGTCCCCCTCAGGCTCCCCGGGATCCGGCCCCGCGATGCCGCCCTGAGCTGTCGAAACGATTCGGCTGCATCCGACCGGTGCCGCCGATGCGGAACGCCTGCGCGAACCCCCTGGGCGTCGGCCCGCCGGGCCGCGGACCCCGCGTCCGCCGGCACCCTGACGCCGCCCTCCGGTGGCCTGATGTGACTCCGCGCACCCTCCCTTGACCGGGAAGGAAGGCTTACCTAAGTTCGGCCTCATGTCCTCGCACCACGTCACACCGCCCGAAGAACCGGCCGACTTCTCCGTCGACCTCACCTCGCAGGAGATCCTCCGGCGCGCCCAGGTGATGGCCGCGCTCGGCCCCGACTGGGACCCGCTGGAGGTGCTGAGAGGGGAGGAGGAGGCGTACGACCTGCTCTACTCCGGCCTCGACGCGCAGCAGCAGCGCCTCTACGACGACCTGGTGGCGGCCGGAGTCCTGCCCGTGCGCGGGGGCGGTCGTGCTGCCGCTTGACCCGCAGGCCGACATCGGCCGCCGGGCGTGGGTCCCCTGCCCCGGCTGTGAGGACACCCGGGACTGCGAGCCGTGCGCGGAGCGCCGGACCTGCTCCCGGCACTGGCGCTACCTGCTCTCCAACAAGGGCAGCCTCCTCCACCTCCAGTGCCCCGGCTGCGCCCATGTCTGGACGCACGAGAGCGGATTCGGCGCCACGCGCTCCCTGTGGAGCCGCGTGACCACCGGCCTGCCACGGCCGTCGCGCGAGCCGTAGGGCCGGAAAGCTGCGTTCGACGCGCCCGTTTCCTTCGATTCACCGGCCGGAAGTGGCCCGGGCCACGCACCCGACGGGGTACGAGCGGACACATAACGTGACATCCGGGCCGCTGGGCGGTGAGGCGGCCCACAGGACCCACGTCACATCCGGCCCCGCCTAGTAGGCCCCGCCCCGGCCCCCCGCCCCGCTCCTCACCAGCGGGAACACCCTCACGGCCGGGCCGGGACCTTCCGCCCCGCCCCCGAAGGGCGTTAGTAGCAGGGGGGCGTTGCCAGGGCGGCGGGGGCCTGGCTAACTGGTGTTGTCGCCACGGCGGCCGGGGCGCAGCGCCCCCCGCCCGGTCGAACCCCTCTCCCCCGTGTGAGTGGCTCACGCATGCTCCGGCATGCGCCGCGACCGTCCCTGTTCCCGTCGGAAGGTTCCTCCGTGTCCAACGCCGTCATCCGCCGCATCGCCGCTTCGAAGAAGACCCTCGCCGGTACCGTCCTCGCCCTGGGCGTCGCGGGCTCGATGCTCGCCACCGTCCCCGCGCAGGCCGCCCCGACGAGCGCCAAGGCGATCGCCCAGCAGATGATCAAGGACCCGGCGCAGTTCGCGGCCTTCGACAAGATCGTCACCCACGAGAGCGGCTGGGACTACACCGCCACGAACTCCTCCTCCGGCGCCTACGGCCTGGTCCAGGCCCTCCCCGCGTCGAAGATGTCCTCCGCCGGCTCGGACTGGAAGACCAACCCCGCCACCCAGATCAAGTGGGGCCTGGACTACATGAACGAGCGCTACGGCAGCCCCGTCGGCGCCTGGAACTTCTGGCAGGCCAACCACTGGTACTAAGCCGCCGCACAGGCGCGCAGACCGGCCACATCGAACGCCCGGCGGGACTTCCCGGCCGGGCCTTTCGGTGTGTCCGGGTGGCGCCGGCGGCCGGCTTCGTGATTGCCTCGCCCTGCGGCCGGGGCACCGCCGCACTCCCCCCGCGAAGGTGGTGGCGCCGTGCTGGTCTACTCCATGGGCGTTTCGGTGGACGGGTTCATCACCGACCGCGAGGGCGGGTTCGAGTGGTCGGTCCCCGACGACGAGCAGTTCCGTGCCCACCTCGAGCAGACGAGCGAACTCGGCGCCTTCCTGTGCGGCCGCAGGCTCTACGAGTGCATGCTCCCCTGGGAGACGGACCCGTCGCTGCGCGAGGACGACCTCAGGTCCGCGTTCGCCGACGTCTGGTGCGCCCTCCCGAAGACCGTCTTCAGCCGCACGCTCGACACCGTCCGGGGCAACGCCCGGCTGGCCCGGCGGCCGGTGGCCGAGGAGGCCGCGGCGGCGCGCGAAGCGACCGGCAAGGACGTCGGGATCGGTGGCGCCGGCCTGGCCGCGGCGGCGATCGGACTGGGCCTCGTCGACGAACTGCGCGTGTTCCGCTACCCGGTCGTCGTCGGCGGCGGCACGCCCTTCCTGCCGCCGGTCCCCGAGGACATCCGGCTGAACCTGCTCGAAACCAGGACCTTCGGCTCCCAGGTGGTCTACGAACGCTACGAACGCGCCCGCGACCACACGCCCTGACCCCACCGGGCCGGGGCGATGGAGTACCCGAATCCTCCGGTCACGAGCCGGAGGCCCGGACCGCCCCTAGAGCGGGCGCTCGCCCGTTGCCAGGGCGTCCTTGACCTCCTGTGCCACGCGGGCCGCGTCCTCCGGGTTGTTCACCACGTCCGTGTGGTTCATGTCGATCACCAGGACCCGGCTGGCCGAGTAGTGCTTGTGCACCCAGTCGTCGTACCCCGACCACAGCGTCCGGTAGTACTCCACGAGGCTCTCGTCCTGCTCGAAATCACGGCCCCGCAGCCCGATGCGGTGCAGCACCGTCTCGAAGTCCGCCTTGAGGTAGACCATCAGGTCCGGCGCCTTGCGGTACGGCAGGCCCTCGATCTCGCGCATCATCTCGTCGAGCAGCCCCTCGTACACCTGCATTTCGAGGGAGCTGATCCGGCCCAGGTCGTGATTGACCTTGGCGAAGTACCAGTCCTCGTAGATGGAGCGGTCGAGGACGTTGTCGCCCTGCTTGTACGCCTCCTTGATCGCGGCGAACCGCGTCTGGAGGAAGTAGAGCTGGAGCAGGAAGGGGTACCGCTTCGCCTGGATCTCCTCGGGGCTCGCCGTGTAGAAGAGCGGCAGGATCGGGTTGTCTTCCACGCTCTCGTAGAAGACCTCGCTGCCCAGCTCCTTGGCGATCAGTTCGGCAACGGTCGTCTTGCCGATCCCGATCATGCCTCCGACGCAGATCACTGGCATACCTCACTTCTCCCTGGGGATCTTCTTTTCGCGGGGCGGGCGGGCTGGGCGCCCCACACCACCGAGACGCCTGTCGGCGGCCACTCGATTCCCCAGGATCTACATGATCAGCTTTGTGGTCCCCGTCCGGACCAAGGCCGCGACGCGGGTCGCCCCCTCGACCGGCCGGACCGACCGTTCCGCAGTTGCCGCATCGGCGGCAGCCACCGCCCCGTGGCCGCTCAGAAGCATAAATCATGGTTCGCCCCCGGCCCGCCAGAGCACCTGCGGGTACGCACCCCCCACCGACCGCCGCGGCGCAACCGGCCCACCTGCCCGGCAAGGTGAACCCGTACCCCGGATGGCGGCGCGGGCGGGCGGCAGCGGTGGCAGGCCGCCGGAGCCCGCACGAGGCTCGTTGCCGGGGCCGAGCGCGAGGGAAGGGCAGCCGCCGATGTCGCGAGCCGAGGAGCAGGGCCTGACCGCGCCCCCGCCGGGGACGCCCGAGCGGCGGCGGAGCCGGGCCGGCCACCTCAAGACGGTGATCACGCGGACCCACCTGCTGCCCGCGTTCCTGGTCCTGACGGTCATGATGGTGGCCTTGTGGCTCATGGGCATGCCCTTCCTCCAGGCCCTGACGATCTCCACCGGGGTGAAGATCGCGGTCGCGCTCCTCGTGTTCCGCCGCCAGGCACCGCAGCCCTGACCCCCCCCTCGCCGACGACGGCGCGCCCGTCGCCGTAACCGCCCGGCGGACGTGGCTGGATGTCGGCGTCCGGCTTGGGCTTGTGGATCATCGGCCGTTAACCTCCCGCTAGTTGCTCAAGTCAACCAATAGGGATGGGTATGGACGACACCACCGGACGCTTCCACAGCCACGTCGAGGAGATCCTCGACGCCCTGGAGAAGGAACCGGACCGCGAGGCCCTCGTACACCACGACCGGCGCCTGACCGCCGGTGAACTGCGCGGCCTCGTCCACGCCATGGCCCGTGCCCTGCGGTCCCAAGGGGTGGAGCGGGGCCAGACGGTCACCCTCCTCGCCGGCAACCTCCCCGAGACGATCGCGGCCCGCTACGCGGCCGGACTGCTCGGCTGCGCGGTCAACCACCTCTACGCCGGTCTTTCGGCCGAAGTGCACGCCGACATCCTCCGGGACGTCGAGACCCGGGCCCTCATAGTCGACCCCGCCTACGCCGAGCGCGCCGCCGACCTGGCGCGGCGGGTGCCGCTGGAGCGGGTACTGCTCCTCGGCGGGGGCGAGGGTGCCGGCCTCGGCACCGGCACCGGCCTCGGCGTCGACCTGCTGGCGCTCGCCGCCGCGGAGTCCGCCGACGCCTTGCAGGGCGCCGCGCTCCCCGAGGACATCTGCACGATCCGCCACACCGGCGGCACCACCGGCCACCCCAAGGCCATCTGCACCACCTTCGGGCAGTGGGTGTCGATCGGCCCCGACTGGTCCGAGGAAGGGCAGGTCAGGACCCTGGTGTGCACCACCCTCGCGCATGCGGCGGGCTTCATGGCGGACAGCACGCTGCACCGCGGCGGCGCCGTGGTCCTGCTGGACGGGTTCGAACCCGGCGCCGTGCTGGCGGCCGTCGAGCGCGAGCGCATCACCCACACCTTCCTGCTGCCGCCGCTCCTCTACCAGCTGATGGACCACCCCGAGGTCGACCGCACCGACACCTCCAGCCTGCGCATGCTCACCTACGGCGGCTGCGCCTCCTCCCCGGCCCGCCTCGCGGCGGCCGTCCGCCGCTTCGGCCCCGTGCTGAACCAGTTCTACGGCCAGAACGAAGCGGGCGGCATCAGCATGCTCTCCCCCCAGGACCACGATCCCCGGCGCCCGGAGCTGCTGCGGACCGCCGGGAAGATCATGGAAGGCGTCGAGGTCGCCGTCCGCGACCCCGAAGGACGCCACCTGCCGGCCGGCGAGCACGGAGAGATCTGCGTCCGCTCCCCGCACGTGATGAAGGGCTACTGGAAGCAGCCCGGACTCACCGCGGAGGTGCTGCGCGACGGCTGGCTGCACACCGGCGACATCGGGTTCGTCGACGGGGACGGCTACGTCACCATCGTGGACCGGCTCAAGGACATGATCGTGGTGGTGGGCGGCCACGTGTACACGGTGGAACTGGAGGACGTGCTGAACTCCCATCCGCAGGTCCTGCAGAGCGCGGTCCTCGGCGTCCCCGACGCCCACCGCATGGAACGGGTCCACGCCGTCGTCGTCCGCACGCCGGGCGGCGACGTCGGGGAGGAGGAGCTGCGCGCCGTGGTGCGCGAGCGCAAGGGCGCCATGTACGAGCCCGCGAGCATCGTCTTCGTCGACGAGCTCCCCCTGACCGACGCGGGAAAGCCGGACAAGAAACTGCTCCGCAGCCGGGCCGCCGAGCCGGCCGGGCGGGCCTGACGCCTCAGGCCCTGACCGCCGGACCGGCACCGGTCCCGCCCGGGGGTCCTGCCCCCGGGCGGGACCGTGCCCGTCGGTGTCAGCCCTCGATGCGGTGCTGGGTCCAGAACGAGGTCAGGTCCGTGGGCGAGACCGCCTGGGCGGCCGCCTTGAACTCGGCCGTCGTGGAGACGCCGTACCAGTGCGAGGCGGCGTAGTCCTTCAGCAGCTTGGCCATCACGCTGTCGCCGAGCTGGCGCCGCAGGTCGTGCAGGGCGCACTTGCCGTAGCCGTACACGACGGTCGAGTACCGCGACGAGTGCGCGTCCCAGTAGGCCATCGAGTTGGTGATCTTCTCGGCCGAGGACGCCCACGAGACGCTGTTCCAGCAGCTCGTGCCCGTCTTGCCCTGCGCCAGGTCGGTGGCGTAGTCGGTGAACGCCTCGTCCAGCCAGGGGCTCGCGTACTCGTCGTCGCCGACGATGCCGTAGAACCACTGGTGCCCGATCTCGTGGGTCAGCGCCGTGGTGCTCACCAGGTCGAGGACGAAGCCGGGGTACTCCATGCCCCCGAACCAGTAGTTGTTGTCGATGACCGCGTCCAGCTCGCCGTACGGGTACGCGCCGAAACGCGCGGCGTGCGCGTCGACGGCGCTCTTCGCGGTGCTCAGCATCGACTGGGCGTCGCTCGCGCTGATCCCGGACACGGAGTAGATGTTGATCGGCGTGCCCGCGGCCGAGGTCCCCGAGATCTTGCTGAACGGTCCGGCGCCCCAGGCGAAGTCGCGCACCTTGGAGGCGGTCGCCTTGGTGACCGTACGTCCGCTCGTGCCGGGGGTGTCGGCCGAGGTGCCGGTGGCCGGTACCAGCAGGCTGCTCGGGTGGTCGAGCGTCACGTTGAAGTCGGAGGCCAGGGAGTAGAAGGACTCGCCGTTGTTGGTGTACGGGTCCAGGTGCCAGCCCGCGCCGTCCCGGACCGCGAGCACCGGCAGGGCGTTTCCGATGTTGCTGAACGCCCCGTCGTGGCCGAACCGGTCCGCGCCGCTGGGCACGGTGATCGACAGGTCGAAGCCGATCGTGGCGCTCTGGCCCTGGGTGAGCGGGGCCGGCAGGTCGATCTTCAGGGCGGTGCAGGCGACCGAGAGCGCGCCGGCGGTGCCGCCCGTGACATTGCCGACGGCGATCGGCATGGCCTGGCAGGTGCCGTGGTAGTTGTCCCAGAGCCTCAGGTACACCTCGCTCAGCGGGGTGGCGGAGGCGTTGGTGAACGAGGCGGTCTCATGGCCGGTCCACACGAAGCCGCTCGTGTCGCTGCTGAGGTTCACGGTGTACGAGGGAGCGGCCGGGGTCCGGGTGGAGTCCGTCGGCGGGACCGTGCCGCCGGAGGTGTCGAGGGCCACGTCGTCGACGACGAAGCTGGTCTGGAGGCTGGAGTCCTCCGAGCCGGTGAACGCGACCGTCACGGTCTGCCCGGCGAAGGCGGAGACGTCGAAGGACTTCTGTACGTACCCGGTGTTCTTGTCGAGGTTCGAGTACGTCGCGAGCGTCGTGCTGCCGATCTTCGCGGTCAGGGTGTCGTACTTGACCGACGTGGTCCGCTCGGCGGTGTCGACGTGCAGCCAGAAGGTCAGGGTGGCGGTGCTGCATCCCGCCGGGACGGTGACGCTCTGGGAGAGGGTGTCGGTGTGCGTCGTGCCGACACCGTTCAGCCAGGCGAAGTAGCCTCCGGAGTGGGCGCTCTGCCCCGTGCGGTTGGTGATCAGCCCGGTCTGTGACTGGCTCCAGGGCGAAGTGCCGCTCTCGAAGCCGCCGTTGGCGACCACCTGGGCCGGGGTGCAGGCGTCGGCCCGGGACGCGGGGCCGGCGTGCACGGCGGCGGCCTGTGACGCGGTGTGGCGCGCCGGCGCGGCGGCGGCCGGCGCGGCGGGGAGCAGCGCGGCCGCGGCCAGCGCGGCGACGGTGCTCACGGTGGCGGCGAAGGCCTTGTGGGGGGTGGCTCTCACACTCAACTCCTTCTCGGCGGCCGGGATCCCGGCCGGCTCGGTGGTCGCCCCGCCCCGGCCGGGTGAGCCGGCGGACGACCGCGGGGGGCGGCCCGCTCGCGCGGGCGCCGTGGGTGAGACGCGCCGGGCCCCGGTTCGGGGGACGGCGCTACGCAGCCTCGCAGTGTTGACCGGAACATGCCATCCAGTAACAGGTAAAGCGTTCCTCCCCGTCAGACCAGGACCCGCACCGCCCGGTCCGGCCGGCCATGACCGGAGGCTACGGGGACCTGGCTGCCGCCGGCGGCAGATTCTTCGGTCCGCAGCCCGGTGGGCCCGCGACCGGCCCGGGATGGCCTACCGGTTGCCCCGGCGCGATCTCCGCCGAGTGGTTCGCTGCCGAACCCGCGGGATGTGGTCAGGCTCGCCCCCACCGCTGCGAGAACGGCCGGACGCCACCCGCGGGCGCGGTTCCTCAGCCGCACGTGGACACCGGGCAGAGGCCGACCCCGGTGATGCCGGGCAGCCGGGCGATCCCCGTCCTCAGCTGCTCTCGCTCCGGTGTCGAGAGGTGCTCCGGGAAGCGGACGTCGAGGTAGGAGCCCTCGTCGGATTCCGTGCCCGTCACGCCGGTCGCTCCGAGCGGCGCCAGGCGCTGCTCGATGTCCCCCAGGTTCCGGTAGTTCCCGCGCTCGGTGACGGCGCGGTAGGTGTGGGGCTCGGCCAGTGCGGGAGCGATGTAGAAGTGCCAGGCGAAGGCGGCGTAGCCGGCGAGGGCGGCCGCGGCGATCGCCGCCCCCAGGCCGCCGGTCACCTTGGCGGTGACGGGGCGTTGGCGCGGGTCCGCGAGCGCGGCGCACAGGAGCACCAGCGCCGAGGGCCAGTACACGAACATCCCGAACATGACGGCCAGCACCCCCCACGCGAGCAGTCCGAGCCCCGTGGCCACGCAGGTGACGACGAAGTGCTGGGGCGCTCGGAGTGCCGGCAGGGGGAGCGCCGCGACGAGGCAGGTCACCACGAACAGACCGCCGATCCCGGACGAGACCCCCCAGACCGTGACGGGCACGGCGATGACCGCCGCGGCCACGGCCAAGGCCTGCTGGAGCCTGTGAGCGGCGGCCACCGCGACGCCCTGGCTCTCGCCGACGTCCATGATCTCCCCCTAGTGATTTGAACGCATTCAACTGAACGCGTTCAATCTAGCGGGTCCGGCGGGCCGGGGGAAGCGGCCCTGGGGTTCTGCACCCGGCGCCCGGCGCAGGCGGAGGCCCGCCCGCACCGGGATTCGACGCGGTCAACTCGCCCGGCTTCCTCCGGTCAACGGACCTCGGCGGACGTACCGTCGTGCAGAAGACCGCCGCAGGGACCGTCGGCGCCCTCGCGGTCATGGACGCGCCGCTGATCCTGTGCGCCGGATTCGTGGTCGCGGAGGCGACGGCTCAGGTCCTGCGGGGATGCGGGAGCCCGAGCGTCACGTTCGTGGTCACGGGCGACGACGGCCGGGCCGATGAGGATCTGGCGTGCGCTCAGTACATCGCCGGGCGGGCCGCGGGGGTCGATGTGCCCGCGGACGAGTTCCTGCGGCGCGCCGCCGGGGCGCGCGCCGCCGCCGATCTGGCGGAGGGCGTGCGGCAGGGGTTCCGAGGGGTCCATCGCGATGACGTGGCCCTCTGCCTGGAGGCCGACCGGTTCCCCTTCGCCATGGTGGCGCAGCTGGAGGGCACGCTCATGGTCCTGCGTGCGCGCGCGGTGCCTGCGGACGGCGAGGAGTCAGGCACCCGCCGCGCTACCGCACCGTGCTGACGACCTGCCGGGCCACCGTCGCACGGGCCGGGGCGAGCTCCGCGGCGACCGCCGTGGACCGTTCCTCACCGAAGTCGACCCGGGCCGGCCGGGGCTCGCTCCGCGCCAGGCACTGCAGGCGCAGGTGGGTGGGCGGGTGGGTGTCGTCCACGCCGTGCCCGCGCCGTGCGGACACCCGGAGCAGCCGCTCGTACTCGTGGGCCGGGATGGACGACACGTGTGCGGCGACCCGCTCCCACAGCCCCCGCTCGGCCGCCTCCCGCGCCTTGCGCCCGGCCGCCCCGCCCGTCATCTGGGCGGCCACCGACTCCCGGCGCAGCAGCGTGTGGACGGAGCCGGCGACGAGGAGCCGTTCCATCAGCGCCACCGCGCCGCCGGTCGAACCCGCCAGCGCCGCGTTCAGGTCGGCCTCGTACTCCGCGCGCTGGGCAGCGCGCAGTGTCAGGTGATCGAGCAGTACCAGCAGCCCGTACACCGCGCAGCGGGGCAGGAACGCCAGGATGTTGAACAGCGTGTCCCATACGGTGTGCGCGCGGCTGGGGGCCAGCGTGTCCAACCACAGGTCCAGGGAGCGCAGCGCCTGGTGGGTGAGCAGCCCGTGCCGGACGTCGCCGCCTGCGAAGTGGCCGAGCTCGTGGCCCAGCAGGGCGACCCGTTCCGGCGGTGCGAGGACCTCCCACAGCCCGAGCCCCAGGAACAGCACGCGGCGCCGGCGCCATCCGCAGGCCGTCACCGAGGCGTTGACGTCGCCGCCGACCACCACGGCGTGCACTCCCGTGGTGCCGGTGACGGCGGCCACGTCGTCGATCAGCTCGAACAGCCGGGGCGCGTCGGCCCGGTACAGCACGGGCCCGTCCTGCGGGATCCGGTGCCTCCGGGGCCGGAGGACGAACGCCACCACGAGCAGCACCGCCCCGGCGATCGGCTGGACCACGGTCGCCCACCCGAGCACGACCAGCAGCATCCCGGCCACCGCCAGGACCAGCGTGACCCCGTGCACCAGCAGGGCGAGCCCGAGGGCGAGCAGCGCGGCGGCGTCGCGCCGCGGCCGCTCCGCCCCTCCGCCGGTCATGGCGGCCGCGAGCTCCTCGCCGTGCCGCCGTGCCAGGCGGCGCCGGACCGCGGCGAGCCGCCCGGGCTCCGAGTCCGGGGGAGCGGGGTCCACGTTCCAGTCGCAGTCCGCGCACCAGCGGGGGAACCGCTCGTCGGTGGCCACGAGCGTGTGCCCGCAGTCGGGACACAGCTGTCCCTCGGCAGGCCGGGCGGCCAGATCGTGCTCCATGTCTCCCTCCCCCCACGGCCTCCCCGGCCGCGCGGCTACGGCAGGGTAGCCGACCGGGACCGGCAGCCCGGACCCCGCAGGAGCGGCGGAGCGGGCAGGACCCGACCGGAGCGGGCACAGGTTGTCGGGTGCGGCAGGCTTGGGTCTTCCTAACGTGGTGATCGAAAGGGAAGGAGGCCGGGGGTTTGCTGGAGCGGTTGAACCAGGCCATGGAGTACGTCGAGGCCCATCTCGACCAGCGCATCGAGGTGTCGGAACTGGCCCGGATCACGGTCACGTCGGAGTACCACTTCCGGCGGCTGTTCTCGTCACTGGCGGGGATGCCGCTGTCGGAGTACGTCCGGCGCCGGCGGCTCACCGTCGCGGGGGCCGCGGTCCTGGCGGGGGAGCCGACCCTGCTGGAGATCGCGGTCCGCTACGGCTACACCTCAGGCGAGGCCTTCGCCCGGGCGTTCCGTGCCGTGCACGGCGTCGGGCCCGGCGAGGCCAGGCGTACCGGCGCCGCTCTCAGCTCACAGCCCCGGCTGTCCTTCCGCCTCACCATCGAAGGGAACAGCACCATGCGATACCGCATCGTGGAGAAGGAAGCATTTCGGGTCGTCGGCAAGAAGGCCCGCGTCCCGCTGATCTACCGGGGCGTCAACCCGCACATCGCCGAGCACATCCAGAGCATCCCGGCGCAGACGATGCTGCGGATCGCCGGCCTCTCGGACCAGGACCCGGAGGGCGTGGTCTCGGCGACGGTGCGCCTGTCGGACGGCTTCGAGGAAGGCAGCGAACTCGACTACTACCACTGCGTGGTCACCGCCGCGGCTCCCGAAGCGCTGCCCGAGGACCTCGACGTCCTGGACTGCCCGGCGGGCACCTGGGCCGTGTTCGACAACAGCGGGCCGTTCCCGCAGGCACTGCAGCAGATGTGGGCCGACGTGGCCGCACAGTGGATCCCCTCCAACCCGTACGAGTACCGTCCGGGCCCGGAGATCCTCCGCACCCGCCAGAACCGGGACGAGCCGACGCATTCCGATGCGCAGCTGTGGATCCCGGTGACCCGCACCGGGGTCTGAGCAGGTCACCGGGCCACGTTCCGGGTCCGAGGCGCCCGGCCCCGGAACGGGTGGCACCCCGGAACGGGTGGCGCCCCGGAGCGGGCCGGGCGGCCGACCCCGCCGATCTTGCCGAGACGGCCGGGAGTGATCGGATAATCGGTCCATGTCCATGGGAACTGTGGCGGCGTTGCGCCGGTATCCGGTCAAGTCCATGCTCGGCGAGGCGCTGGCCAGCGCCCGGATCACGGAGGAAGGGATGGCCGGCGACCGGACGTTCGCCGTGCTGGACGAGGCCGGCGCGGTCGCCAGTGCGAAGCACCCGCGCAAGTGGGGCGCCCTGCTGGACTGCCGGAGCACGTCGGCCGGTCCGGGAGCGGCCCGGGTGGAGCTGCCCGGCGGCGCGGTGCTGCCGGCCGGGGACGCGGAGCTGGACGCACGGCTGTCGTCCCTGCTGGGCCGCCGGGTGACCCTGTCGGGCCAGCCGCCGGAACAAGGACTGCTCGAACGCGCGGTGCCCGACTACGAGGGCGGGCTCCCCGAAGTCCTGCGGCCGCGTGCGTCCGTGGACCCGACCGGGGAGACGATCACCGCGGGACGGGTCGCCGCCGGAACCTTCTTCGACTTCGGCCGGGTCCACCTCGTCACCACCAACAGCCTGCGCAGCCTCCGGCGGACCCACCCGGCGGGGGACTTCGACGCCCTGCGCTTCCGGCCCAACCTGGTGATCGACCTCCCGGGCGGGCCGGGGTTCCCCGAGGACTCCTGGCAGGGCGGCACGCTCCGGATCGGCCCGGCCCTGTTCCGGGTCGTCGTGCCCACGCCGCGCTGCGTGGTCCCCAACCTGGGCCACGGCGAACTGCCGCCCGACGCGGGCATCATGCGCGCCGTGGCCCGCGAGCACCGCGTGCCGGTGCTCGACCTGGGCCGGCTGTCCTGCGTCGGCGTGTACCTGGAGGTGCTGGAGCCGGGGACCGTCCGTACCGGCGACGCGGTGGCCGTCCATCCCGCCCCGGCGACGCACTGATCGCTCCCCGACCGGCGCAGGGTCAGCCGGGCCTGGGGGCGATCACGGCCGTGCCGTCGTGCACCGTGATGGCCTGCGCCGGGCACATGTCGGCGGCCTCCAGGACCCGCTCCTGCGCGGCGACCCGCTCCGCGCGCGGCCGGGCGCGGTCGTCCTCCAGCGCGAACACCTCGGGCGCCGTCCCCGCGCAGATGCCCGACCCCAGGCACAGCCCGGCGTCGACGCGTACGGTCCACGTCACGTCGTTCACCACCCGATCGGCATGACGCGCGGCCCGCGCACCAGCATCTCGGTCTTCCACGTGACGTCCCCCATGAGCTTCAGCCCGGGGAAGCGCACCAGCAGCGCCCCCAGGGCCTCCTGGAGTTCCATGCGGGCCAGCGGAGCACCCAGGCAGTGGTGCACCCCGTGGCCGAAGCCGAGGTGCTGGTTGGCCGGGCGGCGGATGTCGAGGACCCCGGGGGCGGTGAAGCGCAGCGCGTCACGGTTGGCCGCGCCGGTCGCGACGAGCAGTGGCTCCCCGGCCCTGACCAGGGTGCCGCCGACCTCGACGTCCTCGGTGGCGTAGCGGGCCTGGCCCGCCCCGCTGCCCAGGGGGACGAACCGCAGCAGCTCCTCCACCGCCTGGGCGATCAGGCCGGGGTCGCGGCGCAGCAGCGCGAGCTGGTCCGGGTGGTCGAGGAGGGTGAGCACGAAGTTGGGGATCTGGGAGGCCGTGGTCTCGTGCCCGGCCACCAGGACCGCCACGCACAGGTCGACCAGCTCCAGTTCGGAGAGACGGTCGCCGTCCGCGTCCCGGGCCTCGATGAGCGCCGTCATCAGGTCGTCCTGCGGGTCCCGGCGGTGCAGCTCGATCAGCCCCGCCATATAGGTGCGCAGCTCCTCCTGGTTGGCCTCGAACTCCTCGGCCGTGAGGGAGCTGGTCGACAGCGCCGCGTCGCTCCACACCCGGAACCGCGGCCGGTCCTCGACCGGTACGCCCAGCAGACGGCAGATCACGGCCACCGGGACGGGCAGTGCGAACCGGTCGACGAGGTCGGCCGGCGGGCCGGCCGCCTCCAGCTCGTCGAGCAGGCCCGCGGTCAGCGCGCGCACCTGGGGGCGCAGCTTCTCGACCTGCCGGACGGTGAAGGCCTTGGCCACCAGGGACCGCAGCCGGGTGTGGTCGGGCGGGTCCATGCCCAGGATGCCGCTGTCGGTACGGCCCTCGGCCTGCCGGGGCTCGTCGTGCGCGGCCGCCGCCGCCCGGCTGAACCGCGCGTCCCCGAGGACGAGTCGGGCGTCCGCGTAGCGGGTGACCAGCCACGCGGTCTCCCCGTACGGCATCTGCACGCGTAACAGGCCGGGCCGGTCGCGGACGCGCTCGTACTCCTCGGCGAGCAGCAGTCCCTCGGCGGTGTTGAAGGGATAGGCGACGGGGGTGGTGCCACTGGTCGTCACTTCGGCCTCCCTGAGGTGTAAGCAGCTGCTTACAACCTAGGACCGGCCATCCGGCCGGTCAACGACGCTTTGTGGCCGTTATCCTGACGGACCTTCCGAGAGGACCGACAGCGTGGACGAATCCCCCCGAGCGCAGCCCGTGGAGCGCCCCCGCAACGCCGCCGCCACCCGGCTGCGGCTGCTCGAAGCCGCCGGCGAGCTGTTCGCCGAGCGCGGCTACGAGCGCACCACGGTCAGGGCGATAGCCGAGCGGGCCGGCGCCAACCAGGCGCTCCTCTTCCGCTACTTCGGGTCCAAACACGGGCTGCTGACCGAGGTCGTGGCCCGGGGGAGCCTGGAGCAACTGCACGCGACCGCGCCGGAGGACCTCTTCGAGACCGCCCTGCGTTCGATGCTCACGCGCAGCGCCCCGGGAGCCGACCGCTCCCTGGAGGTGTACCTGCGGTCCGTCGGCCGGGGGGACGAGGCGACGGGGACGCTGCGCGAGCTGGGCGGGGAGTACCAGAAGGTGCTCGCCGGCCTCGCCCCCGGTCAGGACGGCGCCCTGCGCGCCGATCTGGCCATGGCCTGGCTGCTGGGCATTGGCCTGATGCGGACGGTCGCCGCCCGCGAACCCCTCGCCAGCGCCGACCCGGAGACGGTGTGCCGGCTCGTGCTCGCCACCCTGGACCGCTTCTGGACCCTGCCGCCGGACGACGACGGGGCCGAACCCGGTGCAACCGGGACGGAACCACCGCATGCGCCCGGTGCGTCATGATCGACAAGGTTTCCCGAAGGAAGAGGTCCCTGCCCATGCGCCCTGCCCGCCGTACCGTGCTCACCGCCCTCGCCGCCGGAGCCGGAGCCGTCCTCGCCGGCGCCGCCCCCGCCTCCGCGGCCCCGGTACCGATACCCCTGCCGGCCGGGTCCCGGGTGGCCGAGGCCCTGAAGCGGCTCGAACGCGAGCACGGTGCCCGGCTCGGGGTGTACGCCCTGGACACCGGCACCGGACGGGCCGTCACGCACCGGGCGGACGAGCTCTTCCCCATGTGCTCGCTGTTCAAGACCCTCGCCGCCGCGGCGGTCCTGCGCGACCTCGACCACGACGGCTCGGTCCTCGCCCGCCGCATCCACTACACCCTGGACGACGTGGAGCGGTCCGGAATCTCCGAGTGGACCAAGCGGCCGGAGAACCTCGCCAACGGCCTGACGATCGGCGAACTGTGCGAGGTGAGCATCACCTACAGCGACAACACGGCGGCCAACCTGCTGCTGCGCGAACTCGGCGGCCCGTCCGCCGTCACCCGCTTCGCCCGCTCCCTCGGCGACCGGGTGACGCGCCTGGACCGGTGGGAGCCCGAACTGAACAGCGCCGAACCGGAGCGCGTCACCGACACCACCACCCCCCGGGCCATCGGCCGCACCTACGCCCGGCTGGTCCTGGGCGACGCGCTCGCCCGCCCGGACCGCGAGCTGCTGACGCGGTGGCTGTGCGCGAACACCACCAGCAGCGAGCGGTTCCGCAAGGGGCTGCCCGCCGGGTGGCGGCTGGGCGACAAGACGGGCGGCGGCTCCCACGGCACCAACAACGACGTCGGCATCGCCTGGCGCCCGGCCGGTGCCCCCCTGGTCCTCGCGGTACTGACGACCAAGCCCGCGCAGGACGCGGACGCCGACAACGCACTGGTGGCCCGGACGGCCGCCCTCCTGGCCGAGGCCTTCGGCGGCCCGCACGGCAGCGCGGACCGCTGACACCGGCAGCCCGGGACACCCGGCCGGGCGCTACGCGCCCGCGCCGGACCGCCGGGCGCGGTTGACGGCCGCGAGGACGGCGTGGACCGAGGCCGAGAGGCCCTCATCCGCGCGGCCCTGGAAGGCCGCCGAGGGCCGCCGCCGGGAACACGGCGGAGTTCGTCGACGCGGACATCGCCCTGCACGCGGCCGTCGTGGCGGCGGCCGGCAACCCCGTCCTGACGAGCCTGTCCACCGAGTTCGTGCCGGCCCTGCGCCAGGGCCTGGCCGACCTCGTCGACCGCGGGGGACCAGCCGCTCCACGCGGCGCCGTCCGCCCGGGCGTGCACACGGATCTCGACGGGACGTGGTCCTCCCGCCCGGGTTTCGCCCGGACGGCCGCATGCGTCCGCCCGCCGCGACGCATGCCGGTCGTGGCCGCGGGTACGGCTGATTCCGTACGGGGCATGATGGCCGTGACCCAGGAACGGGGTGTCGTAGGTGATTCGAAAGCTGCAGGCGGTCGCGCTGGACTGTGCCGATCCGGTACGCCTGGCGGAGTTCTACGCGGCGCTGCTCGGCGGCCGGGTGGTCGCCGACCCGGACGATCCGGACTGGTTCGAGGTGCACGGGTTCGAGGGCACGCCCCTGGCTTGCCAGCGCGTGGATGGCTACCGGCCGCCCGCGTGGCCCGGCCAGGAGCGCCCGCAGCAACTGCACCTCGACTTCGACGTCGACGACCTCGAAGGGGAAGAGAGCCGGGCGCTCGCCCTGGGGGCGACCGTGCTGGAACGGACCGACCAGCTGCGCCCGGACGCCAACTGGCGCGTGTACGCGGATCCTGCGGGCCATCCGTTCTGCCTGTGCCTCCACTGAGCCCGCCGCGGGCGACGGGCAGGGGCGCGCGTGCGGCCTCGGCGCGCCCGGACCGCACGCCTTCCCGCGCCCCCCGGGCCCGTGTTCGACTGTGCCCCCTCCGACCAGCAGGGGAGCCAGTCATGGACAAGTCCGCCACCGGACACCGCTGCGCCCGCCGCACCGGCAGCCGACTCCTCGCGGCCGCGGCCGGCACCGCCGCGGCCCTCGCCCTCTCGCTCGCCACGGCGCCCCAGGCGGCGGCCTCGGCGGGCGGCTGCACCGCCTCCACCGGCCCCGGCTACGTCTGCGTCAACGTGGACGGATCGGGCCTGCGCGTCAACAAGGGCAACGTCGTGCGCACCAAGCCCGACGGCATCTGCAACTACCGGGCCGCCCTGGTCGCCAAGTACCCCGGCAAGCCCGACACCTACTACTGGGGCAGCTACCACAACGGCTGCGTCTACGGCCGGGCCTACGTGGACGTGACGGTCCAGTGGACGTTTGCCGACGGCGTCCGGATCTGCGGCTACTTCTACGAGGGCGGCAGCTTGCAGCCGGGCCAGCCCTGCGTCACCGTACGGCGCTGAGGCACGTGGTCCCGCTCGCCGGATCGTGTCACGGCCGCGCCGGGAACGGGAACCTCCCGCTCCCGGCCCGCCGCGGCCCGTTTCACGCGCGCTTCTCGGTGGCGGCGTGGATCAGCGCGAGCACCGGGTCGTGGCCGGCGGTGTCCCAGGACGTGGCGGCCTCGCTGCTCCGGTGGAACATGGCCTGCTCGTACGCGGTGAGCGCGGCCTCGCTGTCGTCGGGGTGCGCGGCGAGGGCTCGGCCGAGTTCGGCGCCGTCGAGCAGCGCGAGGTTGGCGCCCTCGCCGTTCGGGGCCGAGAGGTGCGCGGCATCGCCGAGCAGGGTCACCCCGGGCACCCGGTCCCAGCGCAGCCCGGCCGGCAGCGCGTGGAGGGGGCGCAGGAGCGGCGCGGTGTCACTGTCGGTGATGAGCGCCGTCAGTTCGGGCGCCCACCCGGCGAACTCCCGCGCGATCCGGGCGGTCGCCCCGGCGGCATCGGTGAAGTCGAGGGCGGCGAACCACTCCTGCGGCTCCGTCAGCCCCACGTAGGCGTGCAGGGTGCCCCCGCTCTCCCGGTGCGCGAAGATCTCCCTGCCGTCCCGCTCGGGGACGATCATCGACCCGCCGCCGACCGCCTTCGCGGTGGCGGGGTGGCGGGTGTCCGCGTCGAAGAGGTAGGTCTCGACGACCGAGGTGCCGGTGTAACGGGGTGCGGCAGGGGTGAGCAGCGGCCGTATCCGCGACCACGCGCCGTCGGCGCCGATTAGCAGGCCGGTGACGAGGCGGTGGCCGTCGGCGAACGCCACCTCGTGGCGGCCGCCGCCGAGGGAGCGGGCCTCGTGGACCTTGGACCCCCACCGGACGGTGCCGGCCGGGAGGGAGTCGAGCAGGACCTGCCGCAACGCCCCGCGCTGCACCTCGGGCCGCCCGCCGGTGCCGTCGTCGGGCTGGTCGAGCAGGACGGTGCCTTCCGGGTCGAGGACCCGCATCGCCTGGTGGCCTTCGAGGACGATGGCGTGGAACTCGTCCATGAGACCGGCGGCCTCCAGGGCGAGCTGCCCGTTGTAGTCGTGGATGTCGAGCAGTCCGCCCTGGGGGCGCGCGGACGCGGAGGGCTCGGCCTCGAAGACCGTGACGGGGATGCCGTGGAGGTACAGGACGCGGGCGAGGGCGAGGCCGCCGAGTCCGGCGCCGATGACCGTGACGGGTGTGTGCACGATGACTCCTTGGGAGAGGGGCCCCTGCTGGAGGGGCCGGCCGTCTCCCGTAAAGGTGTCGTGCGCCGCCGACGGGCCGCCGACGAGCCGCCGACAGCGGACCGACGGCTCCGACAGCGGACCGACACGGCGGCTCCGTGGGCGTGAGGTCGGGGAAATCCCGGATCCGCCGGCCCCGGCGGAACAGGCCGGCCGACGTCGAGCGGATATCCAGTGGCTCCGGCGCAGGCGGTGACCCTAGGGTCCAGCCATGACGATCATGACCCCCCACGCAGTCGACCGGTCCGTATCCCTCACCGCGGAGGCACTCCGGAAGGTGGCCCATCTCGACTGGTCCGCCCCCGCCGCCGGGCTGGAATGGAGCTGTTACGACACCGCCGTCCACATAGGCAGCGACTTCGCCGCGTACGCGGCCCAGCTCACCGGGCGCGCGGCCGGCGCGTACGTCCCGTTCGAGATCAGCGCGGACCCGGGCACCACCCCCGAGGGGCTGATCGAGATCATCGAGGCCACGGGAGGCCTGCTGTCCGCCGCCGTGGCCGTGGCCCGCCCCGGGGACCGCGCCTGGCACCCGTACGGGATGGCCGGCGGGGACGGCTTCGCCGCCATGGGCGTCGTGGAGACCCTGCTGCACACCCACGACATCCTGGGCGCCCTGGGCACGCACGACTGGGAGCCCGATTCCGGCCTGTGCGAGCAGGTCCTCGACCGGCTCTTCCCGCAGGCGCCGCGCACCGCCGGCACCCCGTGGCAGGTCCTGCTGTGGGTGACCGGCCGGGCCGCTCTCGGCGACCTGCCCCGCCGCACCGTCTGGCGCTGGTACTCCGACCCCGTCGAAGCGGAGCGTGTCGTCCTCTGCGACGTCTCCCCGCAGGTCGCCGCCGATCTCCACGCGGGCGGCACCGGCGGCTTCGCCTGGGCGGCCGACGGCCCCGGCGAGGGCACCCGGGTCGCCTCCGGGATGGTGGGCCAGGCCAGGGAGCAGGGGACGTACCGGCCGGGGTGGGGCCCGTACGTCATCGTCCGGAAGGACGACCGGCGCGCGATCGGCGGCATCGGCTTCCACGGTGCCCCCGACGCCGACGGGAACGCCGAGATCGGCTACGACCTCGTACCGTCGGCCCGTGGCAACGGCTACGTCACCGAGGCGCTGCGCGCCCTCGCCGGCTGGGCCTTCGGACAGCCCGGCCTGACCACGCTGCACGCCTCCGTCGACGCGGACAACGCCCCGTCCCACGGCGTGGTCGCCCGGGCGGGCTTCGAGCGGACCGGTTCCACCGACGACGGCTGCGTGCGCTACGCCCTGCCCGCGCCCCGGGGCTGACCCGCGCCGACGGCGCCGGCCGCCCCCGTGGAAGCAGTACCCACGGAGGGAACGTGCCGGGGCCACGGCGGCGAGGGCCATGCAGGCAAGGCCCACCGGGGGCGGCTCCGTCACCACCGGGGCACGGAGCCGCCCCCGGGCTTCAGGCCCGGCCGAGCAGTCCCGTCCCGGCGGTGCTGTCGGTCCGGGCGGTGAAGAACGCGCAGAACGCGGCCACGAACTCCGCCTCCTCGACCCGGCCGTCCCCGTCGGCGTCCAGTTCCCGGAAGCCCTCGTTGAGTTCGGCCGGGTGCACCCGCGGCCCCCCGAACAGCAGCCGGTACTCGTCCGCCCCCAGGTAGCCGCTGCCGTCGGCGTCGGCGGCCCGGAACAGCGCCCGCACCGCCGGCACGAGGCCCTCCTCCAGGTACGCCGGGTCCCGGTCCACCCCGGCCAGCATCGCGGAGACGAACTCCCCGCAGTCCACGCCCCCGTCACCGTCGGAATCGGCCGCCTCCCGGAGCTGCCGCCACCAGTCCTCGAACGCGGCGTACACCTCGTCCTCCCGCTCGGCGGGCAGTTCGAGCCGCCAGCACAGGGTGTGCACCATGGCCTGGAGGTCCGCGGAGTCGACCCGGCCGTTGCCGGTCTGGTCCAGCACCTGGCGGAAGAACGCCCGCAGCCGGGCCGGCCGCGCGTCCCCGCCGCTCCGGGCCCGCGGCACCGCGACGCGCACGGGCGCGGGGGCGCCGCTCACCGACCGGCGGCGGTAGCGCACCCGGTCGGGGGCCAGGTGCATGGCGTGGCGCAGCCCGTGGTGCAGCGTCCAGGACAGCGCGGCGCCGGCGGGCCCGCGCGAGGTCCCGAACCTCTCGTGCCAGGCCGGCGGCAGATCGCTGACCGTGAGGGCGGCCACGGCCCGGGCGATCACCACGCGCAACAGGGGCCAGGCGGGTGCCAGCCGCCCCAGCCGACGCGGGACGGGGGCCTCACGGAGCACCCCGTGGAGCATGTGCCGCACCTCGGGGCCGTTCTCCAGGACCTCCCGCACGGTACGTTCGACGTACGCCGGGACCTCGGCGGCGCTCGCCGGAAGCACCTCCCGGGGAATCCCGAGGGCGGCACACACGTCCAGGAACTCCGCGTACAGCACGTCGAGTTCGGCGGGCGACAGGGGATCCCCGGACAGCTCGCGCATGGCCGTCATGGACTCGTACAGCGTCACCATCACCCAGCCGCGGACCTCGGGGTCCTCCGCGCTGTACGTCCGGCCGGCCGCGTCCGTCCCCCGGATGCGCCGGTGCGTCCGCTGGAGGCGGGCCACCTCCAGGCGCCGCTCCTCGGGCCCGGCGAAGAACAGCCGGCTGCCGCTCTCCATGGTGTGCTCGATCCGCCGCCAGGGGTGGGCGCGGTAGGTCGAGTACCGGTCCATGCCCGCGGCGACGACGGGATGGGCGATCTGCAGCACGAGCAGCCGCCAGGCCACGAGCCCGATGCGGCGCTCGCCGAGGGTCCGCTTCAGGAGGGTCTCGGCGGCGGGTAAGGCCAGAGGGGGCACAGAAGTTTCCTTTCGGCACAGGAACGACGACACCCCCTACAACGCCCGCGTCCCCTGTTCGGCCCACCCGGGCCCCGCCCTCCACTCTGACGTGCGTTCCCCCGAACGCCCGCCCGCCCCGTTTCCGGCCGGCCGGCCGGGGCGGAGACGAAGGCGCCCAGCGGCACGGCACCTCACCCGGCCGGCCTGCGCTGCCCGTTCTCGAAATAGGCGGCCAGCACCGGATCGAGCGGCGGGACCCTGCGCGGGGTCCCGCCGTCCCGCAGCGACTGCGTGGCCCCGTACCCCGCGGCCACGGCCATCCGGGCGGCGACGGGGGAGGTGTCCGTGCGCCCGCCCTCGCGGACGAAGCGCAGGAACTCGTCGATCAGCAGCGGGTCGGCCCCGCCGTGCCCGCCGCCCGCCGGGCCCGCGGGCACGGGATGGCGGGCGTCCGGCTCGGCCCGGTAGGAGGACCGCCGGGCGTTCCAGACCCGGACCTCGCCGCCCGGGCCGTCCCCGAAGTTCTCCAGCCGGCCCGCGTCCCCGATGACGGTGTAGTTGCGCCAGTAGTCGGGGGTGAAGTGGCACTGCTGGTAGGCGGCGAGGACGCCGTTGCCCAGGCGCAGGTTCATCAGCGACACGTCCTCGACGTCGATCACCGGGTTGAGGTCCCGCTGGGTGCCCGGCGGCCAGTGCCCCTCCTCGGTGTACCAGTCGGCCGTCTTGGGCTCGCCCGCCGCCCGGCGGTGCGGGACCGCGCCGTAGACCATCAGGTCGCCCAGGGCCTGAACGTCCTCGGTGTAGGAGCCGGCCAGCCAGTGCAGGACGTCCAGGTCGTGGGCGGCTTTCTGCAGCAGCAGCCCGTGGGTGAAACGGCGTTCGGCGTGCCAGTCCTTGAAGTACCAGTCGCCGCCGTAGCCCACGAAATGCCGGATCCACACCGTCTTCACGGCGCCGACAGCGCCCCGCCCGATCAGCTCCCGCATCAGGCGGACCACCGGCATGTGGCGCATGTTGTGCCCGACGTACAGGCGGGTGCCGGTCTCGTACGCCGTGCGCAGCACCTCGTCGCAGCGCTCCACGCTGATGTCCATCGGCTTCTCCACGAAGACCGGCCGGCCGGCCCGCAGGGCGCGGACCGCCAGTTCGGCGTGGGTGTGGTCCGGGGTGAGGACCAGGACGGCGTCGATCCCGGGCTGCCCGATCACCTCCCGCGGATCCGCGTGGATCCGCGCGCCGGGGAACGCCTCGGCGGCCCCGGCGCGGGCCCGCGGGTCGGGATCGGCGACCGCGGCCACCACGACGCCCCGGCCCGGACGGTGCGCCGTCCGGGCCAGGGCCCCGCGCAGGCCGTATCCGAGGACCCCGAGCCTGATGTCCGCCACGCCGCCCCGCCCCCTCTGCTCCAGGACGCAGGTCTACCACCCGGGCGCCCCGGGCGACAGAGCGCCGCGGCCGGCTCAGCGGCCGGGACCGCGCTGGATTTCGAAGTGGTCGATCCGCCGGCCGGTCTCCGCCAGCGCGCTCACCTTCAGCTTCGGGAAGCGCCCCGTCTCCACCTCCACCGCGAGGAAGGAGTAGTCGGTGTACCGCACCCGCGACCACTCCACCGTCTCCGACGCCTTCGTCGCGCCCTTGACCCAGCGGTAGGTGTCCACGCTGTCGCGGTCGGCGACGTGCCCCTCGTAGGAGTCGGGGACCGGGAAGCTGTACAGCGAGCGTCCGGCTGCGCCGGCGGTCACGTACACGATGCCGTCCCGCGTCGGGTCCGTGCGCTCACCGATCGCCACCTTGCGCCCGACCTTGTTCCCCTTGATGGCGTCGGTCCGCTCGTACACGTGGTTGTGGCCGTTGATGACCAGGTCCACCTGGTGCTTTTCGAACAGCGGCACCCACACGTCCCGCACCCCGCCGTCGGAGGCGTGCGAGCTCGTCGTGGAGAACGCGCAGTGGTGGAAGAAGACCACGATGAAGTCCACGTCGCGGTGGTGCCGCAGCTCGCCCAGGCGCCGGTCGAGCCAGGCGGTCTGCCGGCCGCCGCTGATGCCGAAGTTGGCGGGGATCTCGTAGGAGACGTCGTTCGCGTCGAGCGCGATCACCCCGACGTTGCCGTGCACGAACGAGTACACGCCGGGCTGGTTCACCGGGTCGGGGCCGTTGTCCGGCAGCGACCAGCGGGCCTTCTGGCCGCCGTAGCCCTGGGGCGAGTACCAGGCCTCCATGTCGTGGTTGCCGGTGGTCACCATCCACGGCACGGTCTTGGCGACCGTCTCGGTCTGCGCGAGGAACTGGTCCCAGGTGCGGGCGTCGTAGGTGTCACCGGGGCCGCCCGAGCCGGAGGAGTCGGCATAGCAGATGTCCCCCGCGTGCAGGTGGAAGGCGGGGTTCTGGGCGAGCAGCACCGCGTCGTTGCCCAGCGCGTGGTAGCTGACGCCCTGGTCGCCGAAGGCGGTGAAGGTGAAGCCCTCGGGGCGGGCCGGAGCCGTGGTGAAGGTGCCCAGCGTGCCCAGGTTGCGGTGGTCGGCCGGGTCGAAGCCGTCGTGCCCCACCCCGTAGTAGTAGGTCTGGCCCGGCCGCAGCCGGTCCAGGGCCGCGTGCAGGTAGAACTGCTCCGCCGCCGCGATCTTGCCGCCGTTCAGGACCGGGGTGGTCAGGTGCCGCACCTCGGCGTCGATCTTCACGCCGAGCGCCCAGGGGCTGGTGCCCACCCGCACGTACGGCTTGCGCACCGCGAACGCGACCTGCCAGGAGACCCGCATCTGCGTCTTCGGGTCGGCCCCGAACTGCAGGTGCCGGCCGAACGGCGCGGCCAGCGAGCCGTCGACCCCGCGCCGCTCCCCGGAGGAGAGCAGGGCCGGGGCGGCGGCGTACGCGGGCGAGGCCGCGCCCGCGCCCAGGCCCAGCCCCGCCACGGCCGCCGTCACCGCGCCGGCGCGCAGCGCGCCGCGCCGGGTGAACCGCGCACGCAGGTACTCGTGCTGCTCGGCCATGCTCATGCGGGCGGCGAGCTTCTGAGGGATCCCGAAATCGGGTACGTCCAGTTCCATGGGGGCGAACTTCCTCTCCCGAGGCGACGGGCAACACACCACCGGGTGAACGGCAGTGAGACGAACCCCCATGAGAATCCACGGAATTCCCCCTCACGTGTAATGGCACGGAAAGGGTCCGGCCAGGTCACCGCCCCGGATGCCGCGGCCGCCGCGATGCCCCAGCCCGCCACGAGCGAGGCCCGGTGGCGGGGCTGCGCGGCCTCAGCGCAGGACGTCGAAGACCTGCTTCTGCAGGCCGTTGGCGTAGGCCTCGTGTTCCACCAGCTTCAGCTTCTGGGCGTCCTTGTCCGTGGTGCTGAAGAGCCGCTTGCCCGCCCCGAGGAGGAGGGGGAAGACCAGCAGGTGGTAGCGGTCGATCAGGCCGGCGTCCGACAGGGCCTGGTTCAGGGTGGCGCTGCCGTGGACGATGACCGGACCGCCGTCCGTCTCCTTCAGCGCGGCGACCTCCTCCAGGGAGCGCAGGATCGTCGTCTCGCCCCAGTTCGCCACCAGGTCCTCCTCGGCGAGGGTGGTGGAGACGACGTACTTCGGCAGCACCTTGTAGTCGGCGAAGTCGGCCATGTCGGGCCACACGGGGCTGAACGCCTCGTAGCTGGTCCGGCCCATCAGCATCGCGGTGGCCTCCTTCTGCTCCGCGCCCTTGATGGCGAACGCCTCGGGAAGGAACTCGACGTCCTTGAAGGTCCATCCGGCGTTGCGGTAGCCGGACTCGCCGCCCGGGGCCTCGACGACGCCGTCGAGGGAGATGAAAGCGGTGCTGATCAGAGTGCGCATCTGCGGTCCTCGGTGTCTCGTACGACGGTTGTCAACCGGATCCGGCTCGTGCGCTGTCGCCCGCCTCGCGGGCGACGCGCACCAGCCATGATCCATGACTGCCGTTCACGCGAGAACTCATCGGTCGGGCGTCCGTCCCGGTGCGGCGGTCTCGGCCCGCTTCGACGGGGACCGGCCGCGTTTGCGCCGCCCGCCCCAACGCGCCGGGCTTCCCGCCGGGCCGGAGACAATGACGGGGCAGGGGATCCGAATTCGAGTCGGTCATCGGGGGACGGATGCACATCGGGGTACTGCGCCTGCGCGGAGCCGAGGTGTCGGCGTACGACCTCTACGCCGAGGGGTTCGCGCCGCTGCTGTCGGCCGACGAGACGGGGACGGTCGAGGAGGCCGCGAGCCCGCAGGACGCGCAGGTCGCGCAGGTCGCGCTGCACCGGACACAGGTGGCGACGCTCGACGCCCTGGCGTTCGTCCACCCGAACTGGTGGGGCATGCCGCCCGCCGTGCTGACCGCGTGGCCTACAAGCCGGGAACCGCGCAGGGGGAGCCCGCCGGGCTCCTCAAGGCGGGCAGGGCCCTGGTGCTGAACACCTCCGACACCCCCGCGGCGCGGGAGGAGGGCGAGTTCGGCGACCCCCTGGACCGGATCTGGTCGGCGTGCGTCCTGCCGTACGTCGGGATCCGCGACGTACGCCGGGTGGTGTTCCGCACCGTCGGGGACTCGACCGCCGAAGAACGCGCCGCCTGGCTGGACCGGGCCCGCCGGGAGGCTGCCGCGCTCCTGGGCCCGGCGGACGCCGGCACGTGAGGTAACTCACCTTTGCGTTTGCTGCCGTGAATGCCGGGCAGGGGGGCCGCTGGAGCGGAACCCCGCCCTCCGGCCGGTCGGCCGGAGCGGGGCGCACGCGGGCCGATCCCGCCCCGCTCCACGGCGCCGCCGCCCCCCGGTCCTCCCGGGAGGCGGCGCGCCGTTTCAGGTACGACCCGTGAGGTGTATGTGTCCACGCTCCAGGCCGAGCACGTCTACAAGGTGTTCGCAAGGAACCCCGGCCACGCCGCGGCCGCGGTCCGCGCGCTCGAAGAAGGCGCCGACCGCGAGGGGCTGCGCGCCGACGGCACGACGGCCGCTGTGATCGATGTCTCGTTCAGAGTGGAACCGGGACAGATCTTCGTCGTCATGGGCCTGTCGGGATCCGGCAAGTCCACCCTGCTGCGCATGCTCAACGGGCTCCTCGAGCCCACCTCCGGACGCGTCCTCTTCGACGGCGAGGACCTCACCGCCCTCGACCCGCGCGAGCTGCGCCGCGTCCGTTCCACCAGGATCAGCATGGTCTTCCAGCACTTCGCGCTGTTCCCGCACCGCAACGTCCTGGCGAACGCCGGCTACGGACTGGAGGTCCAGGGCGTCCCCCGGGCCGAGCGCGAGCGCAGGGCCGCGGAGGCCCTGGAGCTGTGCGGGCTCGGCGGCTGGGAGAAGTCCTGGCCCGACGAGCTGTCCGGCGGCATGCAGCAGCGCGTGGGCCTGGCCCGCGCCCTGGCCACCGAAGCCGACCTCCTCCTCATGGACGAGTCCTTCAGCGCCCTCGACCCGCTGATCCGCCGCGACATGCAGGACCAGCTCCTCGAACTCCAGCGCACCTTGAAGAAGACCATCGTCTTCATCACCCACGACCTCAACGAGGCCATGCGCCTGGGTGACGGCATCGCCGTCATGCGGGGCGGCCGGGTCGTCCAGCAGGGCACCGCCGAGGACATCCTCACCCGTCCCGCCGACGACTACGTCGCCTCCTTCGTCCAGGACGTCGACCGCTCGCGCGTGCTGACGGCCGACGCCGTCATGGCGCCGGCCCCCACCGGCGCCGACCGGTGCGGCTGCCCCACGGTCAGCGCCGACACCCCGCTCGCCGACGTCTGCGCCGTCAGCGTCCGCGTCCCGCACCCGGTCGCCGTCACCGCGGCGGACGGCACCGTCGTCGGCGCCGTCCCGCAGGGCCGCCTCGTGCGCTTCATCGGCGACGAGCAACGGCCCGCGCTCCGCTGCACGGAGGTGGCCGCCTGATGCCCCGCCTGCACCTCGGAGACTGGGCCGACAGCGGCGTCGGCTTCCTCCAGCGCCACCTGTCCTGGCTGTTCGACGCCATCGGCTCGCTCGTCACCACCCTCGACGACGGCATCGACGCACTGCTGTCGGCGCCCGCCCCGCTGCTGTTCGCCGGGATCCTGGCCATCGCCGCCTGGTGGCTGCGCGGCCTCCTCGCCGGACTGCTCGCCTTCGCGGGCCTCGCGCTCGTCGACTCCCTCGGCCTGTGGTCCGAGGCCATGTCCACCCTGTCCCTGGTCCTGGTCGCGACCCTCGTCACCCTGGTGATCGCCGTCCCGCTCGGCATCCTGGCCGCGCGCTCCGACCGGACCAGCGCGGTCCTGCGCCCCGTGCTGGACTTCATGCAGACCATGCCCGCCATGGTCTACCTGATCCCCGGCATCATCTTCTTCGGCGTGGGCGTCGTCCCCGGCATCATCGCCACCATCGTCTTCTCGCTGCCGCCCGGCGTGCGGATGACCGAGCTCGGCATCCGCCAGGTCGACGGCGAACTCGTCGAAGCCGCCGAGGCCTTCGGCACCGCGCCCCGCGACGTCCTGCTCCGCCTCCAGCTGCCGCTGGCCCTGCCCACGATCATGGCCGGGGTCAACCAGGTCATCATGCTGGGCCTGTCCATGGTCGTCATCGCCGGCATGGTGGGCGGCGGCGGACTGGGCGGCGCCGTCTACCGGGCCATCGGCAACGTCGACATCGGTCTCGGCTTCGAAGCCGGCCTCTCCATCGTGATCCTGGCCATGTACCTCGACCGGATGACCGGCGCCCTGGGCCGCCAGGTCTCCCCGCTCGGCCGGCGCGCCCTGGCCGGGGCCCGCTCGGCCGCCGGCGGCGCGGCCCGGCTGTGGAGCCACCGCCCCCAGCCCGTCCACGCCGTCGCCGGGGTCCTCGTCCTCGCCCTGACCGCCGGCGCCCTGGGCGCCTTCGCCGGATCGGACCAGGGGGAGGGCGGCCCGGCGGGCGCCGCCGACACCGGCAGGGGCCGCACCCTCTCCCTCGGCTACATCCCCTGGGACGAGGGCATCGCCTCCACCTTCCTCTGGAAGGAACTCCTGGAACGGCGCGGCTTCAAGGTCGACGCCCGCCAGCTGGAGGCCGGAGCGCTCTACACCGGCCTCGCCGGCGGGGGCATCGACTTCCAGACCGACTCCTGGCTGCCCGTCACCCACGCCCAGTACTGGAAGAAGTACGGGAACCGGCTGGAGGACCTGGGCTCCTGGTACGGCCCGACCTCGCTGGAGCTGTCCGTCCCCTCCTACGTGAAGGACGTGCGCTCGCTGGCCGACCTCAAGGGCAAGTCCGGCCGCTTCAAGGGCCGGATCATCGGCATCGAGCCGAGCGCCGGCGAGATGTCGCTCCTCAAGGAGAAGGTGCTGGGGGAGTACGGCCTGGAGGGCGAGTACCAGGTCGTCGACGGCTCGACGCCCGGCATGCTCGCCGAGCTGAAGCGCGCCTACGAGAAGAAGGAGCCCGTCGCCGTCGCGCTGTGGTCCCCGCACTGGGCGTACTCCTCCTACGCGCTGACCAAGCTCGAGGACCCCAAGGGTGCCTGGGGCCAGGGCGACGGCATCCACACCCTCGCCCGCAAGGGCTTCGCGGCGGACGAGCCCGAAGTGGCGCGCTGGCTGCGCGACTTCAAGCTCACCGAGGAGCAGCTGACCGGGCTGGAGGCGAAGATCCAGCAGACCGGCAAGGGCAAGGAGCAGCAGGCGGTCCGCGCCTGGCTGAAGGAGAACCCGGACGCCGTGAAGCTCTCCTGACAGCGGCGGCCCGGCAGCCTCAGCGGCCGCCGCCCCCGGTCCCGCACTGCGGGTCGGCGGCCGCCGGGGCGCACAGCGTCGCCTCCACCTTCCGCAGCAGCCGCAGCAGCTCCTCGCCCTCCGCGCCGTCCAGTGCGGCCAGGGTCTGACGCTCCAGCTCGGCCCAGGCCTCCCGGACCTCCCGGAGCAGCCCGCAGCTGGCCTCCGTGGCCTCGACCAGGGAGGCCCGGCGGTCGGCCGGGTCGGGGCCGCGGCGGACGTGCCCCGCCTGTTCGAGGCGCTGGAGCATCTTCGTCACGGTGGACGGATCCAGGCCGACGCTCTTGATCAGCTCCGACTGGCGCACGGGCCCGCTGTCCCACAGGTGCATCATCAGGAACTCCTGCCCCGGGTGCAGGCCCAGGTCCCGCAGCAGCCGCCCCGCGGCGATGCGGTGCAGCCGGGCCACCCGGCTCAGGGCATGGCTGACCGGCCCGTCCAGGACCGCGCCTGGCGGCCCCGGACAGGGCGCCACGGCGCCGCAGGGCTAGGTGTATTGCCCTGGGAGGTTGTGGACGGGTGACGCAGGTCTCGGCTGAGGGATCTTGAACGGGTGAGGGCCTTCCGGGTTCGGTGTGGATTGCGACGTCTACACCGACCAGCAGAAGGCCCTCATGCCCCACCGTAATGCACCCCTGACCGAGACCGGACGCCTTCGCCTGGCCCGCTGCGTGGTCGAGGACGGCTGGCCGCTGCGCCGGGCGGCCGAGCGATTCCAGGTCTCGCCCACCACCGCCCAGCGGTGGGCGGCCCGCTACCGGGCCGGGGGTGAGGCCGGAATGACCGACCGGTCCTCGCGCCCGCACACCAGCCCACGCCGGACCCCGACCCGCATCGAGCGGCGGATCATCAAGGTCCGCCTCGCCCGCCGGTGGGGGCCCGCCCGCATCGCCCACCTGCTCAACCTGGTGCCCTCGACGGTGCACCGGATCCTGACCCGGTTCGGCCTGGCCCGTCTCACGCACCTGGACCGCGCCACCGGCGCCGTCATACGCCGCTACGAACGCGACCGTCCGGGCGAGCTGGTCCACGTGGACATCAAGAAGCTCGGCAACATCCCCGACGGCGGCGGCCACAAGACCCTCGGCCGCCAGGCCGGCCGCAAGAACCGCTCCAGCGCCGGCTACAGCTACATCCACACCGCCGTCGACGACCACTCCCGCCTCGCTTACAGCGAGATCCACGCCGACGAGAAGAAGGAGACCGCCACCGCCTTCTGGGCCCGGGCCCAGGCCTACTTCGCCGGCGTGGGCATCACCGTCGAACGGGTCCTGACCGACAACGGCGCCTGCTACCGCTCCCGCGACTGGCGCGACGCCCTGACAGCGGCCGGGATCGCCCACAAGCGAACCCGGCCCTACCGGCCCCAGACCAACGGCAAGGTCGAACGCCTCAACCGGACCCTGCTCGAGGAGTGGGCCTACGCCCGCCCCTACCAGTCAGAGCAGGAACGACGCGACGCCTTCCCTGGCTGGCTCCACACCTACAATCACCACCGCGGACACACCGCACTCGCAGGCAAACCACCCGCCAGCCGCGTCCCCAACCTCACAGGGCAGTACAGCTAGGGCACATGACCAGCGCATTCGAACCGATCACCGTCGGCGGCACCCAGCTCGCCAACCGCATCGCGATGGCTCCGATGACCCGCAGCCGTGCGGCAACGGGCGGAGTGCCGACGGTGCTGACGGCCGAGTACTACGCCCAGCGCGCCTCGGCCGGGCTCGTGATCACCGAGGGCATCCAGCCCTCGGTCGTGGGCCAGGGGTACCCCTTCACCGCGGGGCTGCACAGCACCGAGCAGGTCGCCGCCTGGCGCCGGGTCACCGACGCCGTGCACGCCGCCGGTGGCCGCATCTTCGCGCAGCTCATGCACACCGGCCGGATCGGCCACCCGTCCCTGCTCCCGGAGGGCCTGGTACCGGTCGGCGCCTCTCCCGTCGCGGCCAGGGGCCAGGTCTTCACCGCCGACGGCCCCCAGGACTTCGTCACCCCGCGCGAACTGACGGCCGCCGAGGTCCGCCAGACCGTCGCCGACTACGCCGCCGCCGCCCGCAACGCCGTCGACGCCGGCTTCGACGGCGTCGAGCTCCACGGCGCCAACGGCTACCTGATCCACCAGTTCCTGGCCCCCGGCAGCAACCGGCGCACCGACGAGTGGGGCGGCACCCCGGAAAACCGCATCCGCTTCGCCGTCGAGGCCGTCAAGGCCGTGGCCGCCGAGATCGGCCCCGAACGCACCGCCCTGCGCGTCTCGCCCGGGAACCCGTTCAACGACATCGACGAGCCCGACCCGCGGCCGGCGTACGAGGCGCTGGTCAAGGAGCTCGACGGGCTGGGCCTGGCGTACCTGCACATCATGGAGCCCGCCGGCACCCGCGAGACCACCCTCGCCCTGCGCGAGCAGTTCTCCGGCCGGCTGGTCCTCAACCCGGCCACCGAGGGCCCCACCGACCACCGCGCCCTCGCCCTGATCGACCAGGGCGTCGCCGACGTCATCGCCTTCGGCGGCCTCTTCATCGCCAACCCCGACCTGCCGGCCCGGCTGCGCACGGAAGGCCCGTACAACACCCCGGACGCGGCCACCTTCTACGGCGGCGACGCCCGGGGCTACACCGACTACCCGGCGCTGTAGGCCGCCGGCCGCGCAAGGGTCACCCGCGCACCCCCGGCGGCCCGGCCGCAGCGGACCGGTCCAGCGCGCCGGAAGGGAGCGTTCCTCGCGCCCGGGGCCGTCGGCTGGGCCTACCATCGTCGGTGTCTGCGAGGGGAGCCGTACATGAGTACCGCGAAGGACCTGTTCGTCATCGCCATGGACCCGGAGGCGGAGCGGCCCGTGGGGCAGGGCGACCTCTCGCTCGCCCTCGCGGGAGCGGAGCTGATCGATCTGATCGCGGCCCGGACCGTCACCCTGGACGGCGACCGCATCGTGCCGGCCGGCACCGGGGAGGCTCCCGCCGACCGCCTGCTGGCCGAGGCGGCGTCGGCCCTCACCCGGGAGACCCCCTACGAACGGGTCGAGGACTGGCTGTGGCGGCGGGGCCGGGACCTCGCCACCGCCTACCTGGCCTCCCTGGAGGCGGAGGGGCAGATCGTCCGCACCCGCGGCGGCCGCTCGCCGTTCGGGGCCGACCGGGTGGAGCCGGCCGACACCCCCGACCGCCGGCGTGCCCTCGACCGCCGTGAGCGGGACGAACCCGTGCTCGCCGTCCTCGCCTCGGCCGTGGGCCTGGACGACACGGGGCCCGGAGACGGGCCCGATCCGGACCCCGGCGACGAAGAGGCCGGCACCGTCCTGGCCGCCGTCGGCGACGCGGTGATGGAACTGGAGGCCGTTCGCCAGCGGCGGTCCATCGAGAACGCGGCCTTCGCCAACATCTGGCGGGCACCCTGACCCGTGCGGCCCGGCCCGCACGGGTCAGGGCGTGAACCGGGCTAGAAGACTGATGAAGATGTTGGGTTCTGGCCCCGCCGCGTCAGCGGTGGGGCCAGACTCGTGTTGTGGTTCAAGGGGAGTGGGTCGGGGAGACGGTCGGACCTGATGTGTGGGCGACGTGCCGGGAGTTGATTCCGGCTGGGAGTGTGTTCGCGTTCCTGGCCGAGCACCGTGGCCGGTTGTTCCCCGCGGCGATGTTCGCGGACATGTATCCGTCGGCGAACGGGCGGCCGTCCATGCCGCCGCAGATTCTGGCCGCGGCGATCACATTGCAGGCCCTGCACGGCATGTCGGACTTCGAGACGGTCCAGGAACTGCGGTGTGACCTGCGGTGGAAGGCCGCGTGCGGGCTGGGACTGCATGACACCGCGTTCGACCCGTCGCTTCTGGCGTACTTCCGGCGCCGGCTGGCCCGCTCCACCAGCCCGAACCGGGCCTTCGAGGCCGTGCGGGAGGTCGTGAAGGCCACCGGTGTCCTCAGGGGCAAGCACCGGCGGGCACTGGACTCCACCGTGCTGGACGACGCGGTCGCCACCCAGGACACCGTCACCCAGATCATCGGCGCCATCCGGGTGGTGATCCGGGAAGTCCCCGGCGGCGCCGAGGCTGCCGCCGCGCAGTGCACCGCCCACGACTACACCGACCCGGGCAAACCCCGCATCACCTGGAACGATGCCCAGGCACGAGCCAACCTGGTCGACGCGCTTGTCGGCGACGCGGTCAGACTGCTCGGGCATCTGCCCGAGCAGGAACTGGGCGAGAAGGCAGCGAACGCGGTCGGCATCCTCGCGCTGGTCGCCGGGCAGGACGTGGAACCGGCCGAGGACTCCGACGGCCGTGACGGCCGCTGGCGCATCACCCAAGGGACCGCCCCGGACCGGATGATCTCCACCGTCGACCCCGAGTCCCGGCACATCCACAAGACCCGCTCCCATCAGCAGGACGGATACAAGGCCCACCTCGCCGTCGAGCCGGAGACCGGGTTATACACCGCCGTCGCCCTGCGGCCCGGGGCCGGGCCAGAGCACCACGAGGCAGCCGTCGGCCTTGAACTGCTGGCCGAGGAGGACACCCCGGTGGACGCCTTCGGTGACACCGCCTACTCCACCGGCGACGCCCGCCAGGCCCTCGAAGAGGCCGGACACCGGCTGTTCCTCAAACCCGCCCCGCTGCGGCCGGCCGTTCCAGACGGCTTCACCCTCGACGACTTCGCCATCGACACCTCGGCCGCCATCGTGACCTGCCCCCAAGGCCACACCGTCGGCCTGTCCGAGCCCGGCGGCCGCCACCACCAGCGCAGGGCCGTCTTCGGGAACGTGTGCACCCGATGCCCGCTGCGTGAGCAGTGCACCAAGGCCAAAGCCGGACGCGTCCTGACCATCCGCCCCCACCACGATCTCCAAGCCGCGGCCCGCCGCCAGGCGCCACCGACCCCGCCTGGCAGGCCGACTACCGCCGCTGGCGGCCACCAGTCGAACGTGCCGTCGCCTGGCTCGTCCACCACGGCAACCGCCGACTCCGCTACCGGGGCACCATCAGCAACAACGCCTGGCTCCACACCCGAGCAGCCGCCCTCAACCTCCGCCGCCTGATCAACCTCGGACTCACTCACACAGGCGGCACCTGGCACCTCGCACCGGCCATCACATAACCAGAGGGGCCGCCCGGCCTACGGCCGGACGGCCCCTCAACAAGATCTTCATCAGTCTTCTAGGGCCTGTCGTAGGGCCTGTCGCCCGTTCGGTGGGGACGTGGGCGGACCCCGGATCCGGCGGCCGGTGCCGCGCTCAGCGGGCGCAGGGGCGCAGTCGGACCCGGAACAGCGCCCCCCGGCCCGGCGCCGTCCGCAGTTCGTGGTGCCCCACCGGGTCCAGTTCGAGGTCGCCCGCCCGCAGCCGGCCGTCCCCGCCCGGGGCGCCGGTGCGGCGCAGGATCGCGCGGATCCGGGCGATCAGCTCCTCCAGGCTGAACGGCTTGGTGACGTAGTCGTCGCCCCCGGCCGTCAGCCCGCTGATCTTGTCGTCCACCCCGTCCTTCGCCGTGAGGAACAGCACGGGCAGGTGGTCGGCGCCCGGCCGGGTGCCGGCGGCCTCGCGCAGCCGCCGCACCACGGCGAAACCGCTGATGTCGGGCAGCATCACGTCGAGCAGCACCAGGCCGGGGCGTTCCCCGGAGACCGCGGCGAGGGCGTCGGCACCGGTGGCCGCCGAGGTCACCTTGAAGCCGGCTAAGCGCAGGGAGGCCGACAGCAGCTCCCGGATGTTCGGCTCGTCGTCGACGACGAGCAGGCTCGCCTCGGGCACGGCCGTGTCCATGCGGTCCTCCCTCTGGGCTCAGCCCCGGCCACCGCCGGCGAAGCCTCCCGCGCCGCCCTGCGCGACGGTGGCCGCGGCGACGTCCCCGGAGGCGTCCCGGGTGCCGCGGCTGGGCGTTGGCCTGGGCCACCTGCGCCGGATCCACGGTGGGCGCGGCCGCCGCCGACGCGGAGCCGCCGCGCGCGGACGAGCCGCTGCCCGACGTGGCCGGGGTCTGCCCGGCCTCCGCCTTGGTGACGTTCGCCTGCGCCGCGGTCAGCGCGGCCTCGGCCTGGGCCAGGGTCTCCTTGGCGGCGGTCGCGTCGACCTTCCCCAGCACCTGTCCCGCGGTGACCTTGTCGCCCGCCTTGACGTCCACCTCGGTGAGCCGGCCGCCGGTGGCGAAGTTCACCCCGGCGTCGTTGGGCGAACTCAGGGAACCCGAACCGGAGACGGTCGCGAGGACGGTCGCCTTGGTGACCGTGGCGGTCCGCGCACCGCCGCGAGCGGGAGCGCCGGCACCACTGGTCACCGCCGCGTAGGCGCCGCCGACGCCCGCGAGGACGGCCACTGCGAGCGTCGAGTTGATGAGGACGGCCCTGCGCCGCCGGGGGAGCACCTTCATGGAGGGGATGCTGGCCGCCGGCACTTCGGAGGTCCTGGGAACTTCCTGGGAGTTCCCTGGGAGCCGCAGGCCCGGATGAATGGAACGTACGGCAACGAACGGGGCGTAACGCTCGCCCGTCGGGCCGCCACGGCCCCCGAACCCCCGCCCGTTCCCAGACAACTCCCAGGCGACGCCCGGCCCGCTCCCACGTCCGTACGGTTCAGTCCCGGTCGCCGGTGTGCACGGGCCGCCGGTGAAACCGAGGCCCCGAGGAGACCACGGACATGCCCTGGACCACCACCGGCCCCGCGTCCCGGGCGGCCCTGACCGCCGTACTCCTCGCGGCGTCCGGGCTGCTGCTCGCGGGCTGCGCCTCCGGCTCCGGCGGCGCCGCCGGCACGGCGCCCTCGCCGGGCGCCACCTCGCCGGACGCCTACCGCCAGTGCCTGGCCCGGCACGGCGTCACCCCGGCCCCCCGCCCGAGCGGTTCGCGCGGCCCCGGCCGCGGCCCGTCCGCCTGACAGCCAGCCCCACCGCCGACCGCCGACCGCCGACCGCCCCCCGTTCCGCCCGGGCGGTCGAACGGGGGACGCCGGAACCGAACACCGGGCCATGAGTCGGCCAAATCCTGATCAAGGGGAGGCCGCCGGACCTGCCCTGACACGCGGGCGACGGCCACACGGTCCCGTGCGCGGCGGGCGACTTGACCAGGCCATGGGAGGAGCCGGGACCTGTTCGATCGCTCAGGACAGCGACCCGCGACGGGTGAACCGCGGGCGGCTCGGCGGTATCTGTGCAGGCGTGCGGCTACTGTTCCCCGGAGCGGCGGACCGCACACCCCCCAGCACGTGAAACCGAGGCCCTGCCGATGTCAACCCTCCCCTCCGGCCACCACCTCCCCCCGGTCCCGAACCCGCGCAGCCGCCCCCGCGACGCCGCCGTACTCCGCGGTGCCCCGGCCCACCCGCCGCGCACCCTCCTCGACGTCTTCGACGCCACCGCCGCCGCACACCCGAGCTCCCCCGCCCTGGACACCGGCGACCGGGTCCTCGACTACCGCGGCCTCGCCGCCGAGGCGCAGGCCCTGGCGGCGCTGCTCCGCCGGGCCGGGGCGGGCCCCGGCGACCGGATCGGCGTACGCGTCCCCTCGGGCACGGCGGAGCTGTACGTGGCGGTGCTCGCGGTCCTGCGCTGCGGCGCGGCCTACGTACCCGTGGACGCCGACGACCCCGAGGAGCGGGCCGCAACGGTCTTCCGCGAGGCGGGCGTCTGCCTGGTCCTGGGGGAGGGGGCCGCCATCGCACCCGGCGCGGTCCCGCCCCTCGGGAGCGGCCCGGGAACCGCGCCGCGCCCCGTCCTGCCGGGCGACGACGCCTGGATCATCTTCACCTCCGGATCCACGGGCCTCCCCAAGGGGGTGGCGGTCCGTCACCGCAGCGCCGCCGCCTTCGTCGACGCCGAAGCCGGGCTGTTCCTGGCCGACCGGCCGCTCGGACCGGGGGACCGCGTCCTCGCGGGACTCTCCGTGGCCTTCGACGCCTCCTGCGAGGAGATGTGGCTGGCCTGGCGGCACGGCGCCTGCCTGGTCCCCGCGCCCCGCTCGCTCGTCCGGGCCGGGCACGAACTCGGACCCTGGCTGGCCGAGCGGGGTGTCACCGCGGTCTCCACGGTGCCCACCCTGGCCGCGCTCTGGCCGCCCGGCTCCCTGGACCGGGTCCGGCTGCTGATCGTGGGCGGCGAGGCGTGCCCGGCGGAGCTCGTGGACCGCTTCGCCGTGGCGGGCCGCGAGATGTGGAACACCTACGGCCCCACCGAGACCACCGTCGTGGCCTGCGCCGCCCGCCTGCGCCCCGGCGAACCCGTACGGATCGGGCTGCCGCTCGACGGCTGGGACCTGGCCGTCGTGGACGAGGCGGGCGAGCCGCTGCCCTACGGGGAGGTCGGCGAACTGGCGGTCGCCGGCGCCGGCCTGGCCCGCTACCTCGACCCCGCCAAGGACCGCGAGCGCTACCGGCCCTGCCCGGCCCTGGGCACCGACCGCGCCTACCGCACCGGCGACCTCGTACGGGCCGACCCGCAGGGCCTGGTGTTCGCAGGCCGTGCCGACGACCAGGTCAAGATCGGCGGCCGGAGGGTGGAGCCCGGCGAGATCGACGCCGCGCTGAGCGCGCTGACCGGCGTGCGCGCGGCCGCCTCGGCGCTGCGCGAGACCCCGGCGGGCGGGCGGATCCTCGTCGGCTACGTGGTGCCCGGCCCGGACTACGTCCGCGACAGCGCCCGCGAGGAGCTCGCCCGGCTCCTGCCGGCCGCCCTCGTCCCGCTCCTCGCCGAAGTGCCGGAGCTGCCCACCCGCACCTCCGGCAAGGTGGACCGGGACGCCCTGCCCTGGCCGCTGCCCGCCGACCCGGCACCCCCGGCCCGGCTGACCCCGGCCGAGGCCCGGCTGGCGGCCCTGTGGGAGGACCAGCTCGGCGTCCGCCCGGGCCCCGGCGACGACTTCTTCACCCTCGGCGGCACCAGCCTGGGCGCGGCCCGGCTCGCCTCCGCGCTGCGCCCCGACCACCCCGGCATCTCGGTGGCCGACCTCTACCGGCGGCCGGTCCTGCGGGACATGGCGGCCCACGCCGGCACCCTCGTCGCGGGCCGGGACCCGCGGCCCCCGGTCCGTCCCGTCCCGCGCCGGGCCGGCCTGGTCCAGTTCCTCACGCAGACGGCGGCCTACACCGTCACCGGCCTGCGCGGGGTGGTCGTCCTGGCCGGCCTCGACAACGTCATCGGCCTGCTCACCCCGCACGTGTGGACCCCGTACACCCCCTGGTGGCTCGTACTGACGGGCTGGCTCGTGCTCTTCGCCGCCCCCTCCCGGTTCGCCCTGGGCACCCTCGCCGCACGGCTGCTGACCCGGGGCGTGCGCCCGGGCGTGCATCCGCGCGGCGGCCGCACCCACCTGAGGCTCTGGGCGGCCGAACGGGCCGTCGCCGTCTTCGGGGTCTCCGCGCTGCTCGGCACCCCGTGGGCCGCCCGGTACGCCCGCGCCCTCGGCTGCGCCACCGGACCGGGAGCAGCCCTGCACGCGATGCCGCCGGTGACCGGGCTCGCCGAGTTCGGAGCCGGCTGCGCGGTGGAGCCGGAGGCCGACGTCCGCGGGTGGTGGCTGGACGGGGACCGGCTGGTGGTCGGGACCGTCCGGATCGGGGCCGGCGCACGGGTCGGCCACCGCGCGGTGGTGATGCCCGGCGCGGAGCTCGGCGAGGGCGCCGAACTCGCCGCGGGAGCCTGCCTCGACGGCCGGATCCCGCCGGGCGAGACCTGGCACGGCTCCCCGGCCGGGCTCCGGACCGGAGCCGGGGCCGGCCGGAACCCCCTCCGCACGGCGGCCCGGCCGCGGGGGCGGCGCCGTTGGAGGGCCGCCTACGCGCTCTCACTGCTCCTGCTGCCCCTGCTGCCGGCCGTCGCGGCGCTGCCGGTGCTCCTCGCCACCTACCAGCTCGTCAAGGACCGCACCACGCTCGGCGAGGTCGCCGGGCGCCTGGTCCTCGCCGCTGCGCCCTCCGTCCTCGTGGCCACGCTCTGCTGGATCGCCCTGGTCGCGCTGGTGGTCCGTCTCCTGGGCCGCCGGATCCCCCCCGGCAGCCACCCCGCCGACGGCGGCGTGGCCTGGCGGGCATGGCTGGTCCACCGGCTCCTCGACGGCTGCCGCAGCAGCCTGTTCCCTCTCTACGCGAGCCTCGCCACCCCGCTGTGGCTGCGCCTGCTGGGCGCCCGGGTCGGCCGCAACACCGAGATCTCCACCGTCCTCCCGCTGCCCTCGCTGCTGCGCGTCGACGACGGGGCCTTCCTCGCCGACGACACCCTCGCCGCCCCCTACGAACTCCGGGACGGCCGGATGCACCTGGGCGCGGCGCGGATCGGCCGCCGGGCCTTCGTCGGCAACTCCGCCATCGTGGGCCCCGGCCGGCACGTCCCCGACGGCGCCCTGGTCGGCGTCCTCTCCGACGCCCCGGCCGACCCCGCCCCCGGCAGTTCCTGGCTGGGCCGGCCCGCCCTCGAACTGCCGCGCACCGCCCCGGCCGTCGACGCGAGCCGCACCTTCGCCCCGCCCCGGCGCCTGGTCGTCGCCCGGGCCGCCGTCGAACTGTGCCGGCTGGTGCCGCTGGTCTGCGGACTGCTGCTGGCCGAGGGCGTGTTCCTCGGGGAGCAGGACGCCCTGCTGGCCGGCGGGCCGCTGTGGGCGGCGGCGGCCGCGGTACCGCTGCTGCTGGCCGCCGGGGTGGCCGCCGCGCTGACGACGACCGCCGCCAAGTGGCTGCTGGTCGGCCGGTTCCGGGTGGCCGAACACCCGCTGTGGACCCCGTTCGTCTGGCGCAACGAGCTGTACGACACCTTCGTCGAATCCCTCGCCGTGCCCTGGCTGGCCGGCCCCTTCACCGGTACGCCGGTGCTGAACTGGTGGCTGCGCACCCTCGGGGCGCGGATCGGCCGCGGCGTGTGGTGCGACACGCACTGGCTCCCGGAGACCGATCTGGTCACCCTGGGGGACGGGGCCACGGTCAACCGGGGCTGCGTCCTGCAGACCCACCTCTTCCACGACCGCATCATGCGCATGGACACCGTACGACTGGACGCGGGAGCATCGCTCGGCCCGCACAGCGTCGTGCTCCCCGGCAGCACAGTCGGCGCCCACACCTCCGTGGGCCCCGCCTCCCTGGTGATGCGGGGCGAGACCCTCCCGGCGGGCACCGCCTGGGCGGGCAACCCGGTCGCGGGCTCCGCGTCCGCGACGCGTACGGCCGGGGCGTGACCGGCGGCGCGCCCGGCGCCGCCGCGGGCGCGGCACCGGGCGCGGCACCGGGCACGGCAGCACCGTGACAGCGGCTGCTAGCTTCTCCTCCGTGCCGCAACACCAGGACGAGACCAGGGCCGCCTACGACGGGGTCGTCGAGCTCTACGCCTCGATGTTCGCCGACCGACGCCTGGAGACCCAGCCCTTCGCCCGGGCCGTGATCGCCACCTTCGCCGAGCTGGTGCGCGCGACGGGGAACCTGCGGACGGCCGACGTCGGTTGCGGGCCCGGACACCTGACGGCCATGCTGCACGACCTGGGCGTGGACGCCTTCGGCCTCGACCTCTCCCCGGGCATGGTCGACCATGCCCGGCGGACCCATCCGGCACTGCGCTTCGAGGAATCCCGGATGGAAGCCCTCCCGGTCGAGGACGGGGCCCTGGGCGGTGTACTGGCCCACTACTCGATGATCCACACCCCGCCGGAGGAACTGCCCGCCCTCCTCGCCGAACAGGCGCGCGTCCTGGCACCCGGGGGCCTGTTCCTGGTCTCGTTCTTCGGGACCGGCGGCCCGGACCCGGTCCGCTTCGACCACAAGGTGACCCCGGCCTACAGCTGGCCCGCGGACCGCCTGGCCGACCTGCTGGCCGGGGCCGGCCTCACCGTCTTCGCCCGGCTGCTCCACGACCCGGCCTCCGAGCGCGGCTTCCTCGACGCCCACCTGCTGGCCCGCCGGCGGGCCGCCTAAGCCGGCCCGGTGATCGAGGACGGAGCGACGGACCGGGGCAGCGTGACGACGGTACGACGGGTCGGCGAGACGGTACGCCGCCCCGCCGGCCCGTGGACGCCCGCGGTGCAGGCCCTCCTCTCCCGCCTGGAGTCGGCGGGCTTCACCCGGGCCCCGCGCGCCCCCGGCACCTACGGCGGCGACGGCGAAACCCTGTGCACCGCCTACGGCGCACACCCGGAGGCGGTCCTGGACGCCCTGGACGCCCTCCGGTCCCGCGAGGCGGCGCGCACCGAACGCCTCGGCGGCCTGGGCCAGGAGGCGTGGGCGACGTTCCCGGCCCGCGGCGACGCGGCCGAAACGACCGCGGAACGCTCCTGGCTCCGATTGCACCGCGCCCTCCTCCTCGCGGCCCGGTAATCCCCGTGCGGTCCGGCCGTCCCGCGTGATACTCCTCGCTTCCATGGACGAACTTGCTTCCATGGACGAACTCGTGACGGCGCGGCTCGTGCTGCACCCGATGACCGTGGCCGAGGCCGAGCGGGTCGTGGCGGGTTCGCCCGGCGGCGGTGCCCGATGGGCGGCGGGGTACCCGACCGACGGGGACGTGCTCGCCGCCCGGCGCTTCCTGAGGACCTGCGCCGAAACCGGCGATCCGGGGCCCTTCGGCAACTACGAGATCCGCCTGCGCCCGGACGGCCGGGCGATCGGCGGCGTGGGCTTCCACGGACCCGCGGACGCGGAGGGCACCGTCACCATCGGCTACGGCCTCGTCCCGTCGGCGCGCGGCAGCGGATACGCCTCGGAAGCCCTCCGCGCGCTGCTGCGACTGGCCCGGTCCCGGGGCATCACCCGCGTGAAGGGCGATGCCGACCACGACAACCTCGCCTCCCACCACGTCATGACGGCGGCCGGCATGCGGCCGGCCGGGCAGGACGAGCGCGTCACGTACTTCGAAACCGCCTGGACCCCTGCCCCGACGCCCCCACCGGCCCGCCGATGACCCGCACCCCGCCACGGGAGGGCGTCCCGCGCCCCCGGCTGTTCCGGTGAAGACCACGAACGCCACGGCAGAGGTCCCGAGAAGGGGTCGCCCCGGGTGGTTCAGTGGAGGCCCGCCCAGACCCGACCCGTACCGGAGGAGACCATGAGCAGCGAGAGCCGGCCCGACGAACAGGTCCGGCACATCCGGGAGAAGGCCGAGGAGCTCGAACGGGCGGCCCAGCGCTCCACGGACCCCGACGAACGCCGGCGGCTGACCGACAAGGCCCTGCACATCCGCCAGAAGCTCGAGGAGCTGCACGGCCCGGAGAGCGCCACCATGGACCCCATGTAGCGGCACGTCATGTAGCGGCACGTCGGGCGAGGTCTGCGGAGTCGCGCGGGCGCCCCTTACCCGGCGGCGTCGGTGACGACCGCGCGGAAGGCCTCGGCCGCCCGGCGTGCGACCGTTTCGGCGTACGGCACGTAGACGGCCGGATCCGCGTGGTCGGCCAGGGGCAGGCGCACCGCTACCTCGGACGTGTGGGAGGTGTGGTGGGCGAGCCGGTCGGGGACCAGGGCCCGCGCGAACCGGTCGGACTCCCAGTCCCGCCACTTGTACAGGGTCGCCATCCCGTTCGCGACGCTCTCGCTGGACACGAGCGCCAGACCGTAGGCACCGGACGGCCCCGGCACCAGGAGCATCCGGGCCGGATGGAAGTCGTTGTCGCGCCACTGCCCCGCGTACAGGTGTCCCGTCGGCATCCCCGGCGGCGTCCTGAGCCACGTGGGCTCGGGCAGGCCGGACCAGTCGAAGTGCACCCACCATCCGTGGCGCGCCTCGTGCGGCCTGTCCTTGACGGCACTGATGCCGGGCCGGCCGGCGGCCTCCAGGGCCGCCCCCGCCGCGGTGATCGCCTCGACCACCGTCCGTACGGCTTCCTCCCGCGCCCGCCCGTTGCGGACCGAGGCGTGGACGCGCCGCCACCAGGCGTCGACGTCACCGACCGTCTCCCGCAGCTCCGCCGGCCACGCCGGAGGCGTCTCGCCCCTCACCGCCAGCTCACGCGGAGTGCTCCCGCCCGGGAGCGGCCGGTCCGCGGCCGCCTGGCGCCACTCCCACTCCTCGAACCGCGCCCGGGCCTCCTCCAGCCGCCGTTGCTGCTCCCGGTAGGCGCGCCGGCCCGCCTCGGCGCGCTGGGCCTCCTGTTCGGCGATGCGCCGCTCCACGGCCTCGCGCACCGGCCGGTAGGCGGCGGCCGCCGGCCCCATCCGGTCCAGGAACGCCTCCTCGGCCCTCCCGTAGGCCGCCTGCGCCCACCGCCGGCCCACCAGCCGCCTGCGCCACGGCCGGACCCGGTCCTCGACCCGCTCCAGTTCCTCCACGGCGGGAACGAGCTCACGCAGGTAGACGAGAGCGGCCGCATTCCACGCGGCCAGCTCCCGCGGGTCGCCGTCCACCCGCACTCCGGTGCGCGACAGGCGTGAGGTGCCGAGCCCGTCCAGGACGGGCGGCTCGGTCCCGCCGGCCTCCTCGGGGAACCAGTACGCGACGGCGAGACCGGCTCGGGCGGCGGCTCGGTTCAGCCAGGATATTTTCAGGGCCATGGCCCGAGGATGCCCACGAGCACCGCTCCCAAGACCCGGGCGGGGACACGGCCGGCCGGAGTCCGCCGGTGCGGGGACGGCACCTCCGTTGATGGTGATGCAAGGAGCCCCGCCGCGCTCTGCACGTACGCGGTGGCGGCGGCGTCCCCCGGGACGGCCCCGCCACCCCCGGACGGCCCTCGAAGGGCCGCCCGCCGTCGGCCGTACGGGGGAGGCCCGCGCAGACCGCCGGGGGCGCGGGCCGTGCGCGGGCCCGCGAGGGGCCAGGCTGGACGGCGGGACGGAGGTTCCTCCCCCAACGGACGACAAGGGAGCTCGCCGTGGCCCACGCAACCGACCCGCCCGCACCCCAGCCCGCGCACGGCACCCCGGACGACGCCGCCCCCGGTGGGACACGCTCCCGCGTGAGCCTGCGCGTCAACGGTGTCCGCCGCGACCTCGACCTGGACCACCGCGTCACCCTCCTGGACGCCCTGCGCGAGCACCTGGACCTGACCGGCTCCAAGAAGGGGTGCGACCACGGGCAGTGCGGCGCCTGCACCGTCCTCGTGGACGGCCGGCGCGCCAACAGCTGCCTGCTGCTCGCCGTCACCCTCGACGGCTGCGCCATCACCACCGTGGAAGGCCTCGCCGCACCGGACGGATCCCTCCACCCGCTCCAGCGCGCCTTCATCGAACACGACGCGTTCCAGTGTGGCTACTGCACCCCCGGCCAGCTCTGCTCCGCCGTCGGCGCGCTCCGCGAAGCCGCAGCGGGACACCCCTCGCTGGTCACCGCCCCCGCTCCACAGGCAGGGCCCGTCGCACTGACCGCGCCGGAGCTCAGGGAACGGCTCAGCGGGAACCTCTGCCGCTGCGGCGCCTACCCGGCGATCGTGCGCGCCGTGGCCGAAGCGGGCGCCGACGCCGCGGCCACCAGGACCGGCGCGGAGGCGATCGTATGAAGCCCTTCGCCTACGTGCGCGCCACCAGCCTCCGAGAGGCCGCCGAAGCCCACGCCGCGCACCCCGGCTCCCGCTACCTCGGCGGCGGCACCAACCTCGTGGACCTGATGAAACTGGGCGTCGAGACCCCCACCGCCCTCATCGACATCTCCCGCCTCCCCCTGGACGACATCACCGAGCTCCCCGACGGTGCCCTGCGCGTCGGCGCCACGGTCCGCGGCAGCGACCTCGCCGCCGACCCCCGGGTACGCGCCCGCTACCCGGTGCTCGCCCAGGCACTCCTCGCCGGCGCCTCCGGCCAGCTGCGCAACGTCGCCACCACCGGCGGCAACCTGCTCCAGCGCACCCGCTGCGCCTACTTCCAGGACCCCTCCAAGCCGTGCAACAAGCGCGAACCCGGCAGCGGCTGCGGAGCCCGCGACGCAATCCACCGCGACCACGCGGTACTCGGGCACTCCGCACACTGCATCGCCACCCACCCCTCCGACATGGCCGTGGCCCTCGCCGCCCTGGACGCCCAAGTCGAGCTGTACGGCGGACCGGACACCACCCGCACCGTCCCAGCCGCCGAACTCCACCGGCTGCCCGCCGACCACCCCGAACAGGACACCGTCGTCCGCCCCGGCGAGATCGTCACGGGCGTCCTCCTGCCCGCCCCGGCGCCCGGCACCCGCTCGCTCTACCGCAAGGCCCGCGACCGCGCCTCGTACGCCTTCGCCCTCGCCTCCGTCGCCGTCGTCCTCGACCTCGATCCCGGCGACGGCCGCGTCCGCCGGTGCGCCCTGGCCTTCGGCGGCCTCGCCCCCCGGCCCTGGCGGGCCACCACCACCGAGGACCTGCTGACCGGAGCCGCGCCGCACCCCGCCACCGTCCGCGCGGCCGTCGACGCGGAACTCGGCCGGGCGCAGCCGCTGCGCGACAACGCGTACAAGATCCCCCTCGCCCGCAACCTCGCCTGCGACACCATCGCCACCCTCGCCGGTACGCGCCCCGGTCCCCCCGCCACCGCGTGAGCGGAGCCACCGACCAGGACAGGAACACCATGAGCCCCACCTCCGCCACCCTCGACACCGCCGCCCGGACCTCCCTGGGCGCCCCCGTCCCGCGGCGCGAAGCCCACGACAAGGTGACCGGCACCGCCCGCTACGCCGCCGAGCAGAACCTGCCCCGGCGGGCCTACGGCTGGCCGGTGCCCGCGACCATCGCCCGCGGCCGGATCACCTCCGTCGACACCGCCGCCGCCCTCGCCCTGCCAGGGGTACTGGGCGTCCTCACCCCCTACGACGCCCCGCGCCTGGGCCCCTCCGACGACCCCACCCTCCAGGTGCTCCAGGACCTGCGGGTACCGCACCGCGGCTGGTACGTGGCGCTCGCCGTCGCCGACACCCTGGAGGGGGCCCGGGCCGCAGCCGACGCGGTGCGCGTCGGCTACGAGACGGAGCCGCACGACGTCACCCTGCGCGAGGGACACCCGGGCCTGTACACCCCCGAGGAAGTCAACGGCGGCTACCCCGCCCACCGCGAACACGGCGACCCCGACGCGGCGTTCGCCGCCGCCCCGGTACGCGTCGACGTCCGCTACTCGGTGCCGCCCCTGCACAACCACGCCATGGAACCGCACGCCGCCACCGCGGACTGGGACGCCGCCCGCGGCCACCTCACCGTGCACGACTCCTGCCAGGGCACCACCGTGGTGCGCGCCGTCCTGGCCGGACTGTTCCGGCTTCCGCAGGAGCGGGTCACCGTCCTCGCCGAGCACGTCGGCGGCGGATTCGGCTCCAAGGGCACGCCGCGCCCCCACCTCGTCCTCGCCGTCATGGCCAGCCGGCACTGCGGACGCCCCGTCACCGTGGCCCTGCCCCGGCAGCACATGGCCGCGATCGTCGGACACCGTGCCCCCACCCTGCACCGCGTCCGCCTCGGCGCCCGCCCCGACGGCACCCTCACCTCGCTCACCCACGAGGTCACCACCCACACCTCACAGGTGCGCGAGTTCGTCGAGCAGGCCGCCGTACCCGCCCGGGTGATGTACGCGGTCCGGGACAGCCGCACCACCCACCGTGTCACGGCCCTCGACTTGCCCACCCCCTCCTGGATGCGCGCCCCCGGCGAGACCCCCGGCATGTACGCCCTGGAGTCGGCCATGGACGAGCTCGCCGACGCCCTCGGCATGGACCCCGTCGAGCTCCGGGTGCGCAACGACGCGGCCACCGAACCCGACAGCGGCCACCCCTTCAGCAGCCGCCACCTCGTGGAGTGCCTGCGCGAGGGCGCGACGCGCTTCGGCTGGCCCGGCCGCCGGCCGCCCCGGCGGGAGGGGCCGCTGCTCGTCGGGAGCGGCATGGCCGCGGCCACCTATCCCGTGTACATCGCCCCGGCCGGCGCCCGGGCCCACGCCCGGCCCGACGGGACCTACCTGGTCGAGGTCAACGCCACCGACATCGGCACCGGCGCCCGCACGGTCCTGTCCCAGATCGCCGCCGACGCCCTGGGCGTCCCGCTCGACGCCGTCGCACTGTCCCTCGGCAACAGCGCGCTGCCCGCCGGCCCCGTCGCCGGCGGCTCCGCCGGGACGGCGTCCTGGGGCTGGGCGGTGCACGACGCCTGCACCGCCCTGACCGACCGGCTGGCCCGCCACCACGGCCCGCTGCCCGGCACGGGGCTCTCCGCGTCCGCCGACACCACCCAGTCGGCGAAGCAGAAGTCCCCTTACGCGCGGCACGCGTTCGGAGCCCACTTCGCCGAGGTCCAGGTGGACACGGTCACCGGCGAGGCACGCGTCCGCCGGCTGCTGGGCGTCTTCGCCGCCGGCCGCATCCTCAACCCGCGCACGGCCCGCTCGCAGTTCATCGGGGGCATGGTGATGGGACTGGGCATGGCCCTGACCGAACACGCCACCCTGGACCCGGCGTTCGGCGACTTCGCGGAACGCGACCTCGCCGCCTACCACGTACCGGTCAACGCCGACGTCCCCGCCATCGAGGCCCACTGGATCGAAGAACACGACAAGCACCTCAACCCGATGGGCAGCAAGGGCATCGGCGAGATCGGCATCGTCGGCGCCGCCGCGGCCATCGGCAACGCCGTGAGCCAGGCCACCGGCCGCCGCCTGCGCCAGCTGCCCCTGACCCCGGACCGGATCCTGACCGCCCTGACCGGCCAGGACACCCCCGACGACACCGGGCGTCCCGGGCCCGTGTGAGATCCGGCGGACGGGGCAGCCGGGAAAGGAGACAGGTCAGCAACCAACCACCCGAAAGGACACCCCTCATGACCGAGAACTTCTGGAACTACGGCGAATCCGCGGGCCGGCCGCACGGCATGGACCTCCGCGGGTTCAAGGTCGAGGCCGTCGACGGGAGCATCGGCAAGGTCGACAAGCACTCGGACGAGGCAGGTTCCGCCTGGATCGTGGTCGACACCGGCGTGTGGATCTTCGGCAGGGAAGTCCTCCTGCCGGCCGGCACCATCTCGCGCATCGACGTGGACGAGGAGAAGATCTACGTGGACCGCACCAAGGAGCAGATCAAGAACGCCCCCGAGTTCCACCGCGAGAAGCACCTCGGCAACACCGACTACCACGACGAACTGGCCGCCTACTACCTCCCGGGCGCTCCCTTCGGCGGCCGCCCCCTCTGAACCGGCAGCCGTAGGGCCCACCGCGGCCGCCGACCCTGACGGCCCCGGACACGGCCCCTGGCCCCGGCCCCGGACACGGCCCCGGACACGGCCCCGGCTCCCCGGCAGACACCGGGGAGCCGGGCGCGTGCGAACCCGGGCAGCACGTCACGTATACGAACGGCCGCACCGGGCACACGGGGTTCATGACGGTACCCAAGACAAGCGTTCTCGTACTGGACTGCGCGGAGCCCGAAGCCCTGGCCCGCTTCTACGCCGCCCTGCTGGGCGCCCGGACCGCCCCGGCCGAGGGCGAACCCGGCCTCCTCCTCGTGGCCGGCCCCGCGGGCGCGGTGCTCGGGATCCGCCGTGACCCCGACCGCGTACCGCCCAGCTGGCCGCTCCCTGACGGCCCCGAGCAGCCCCACCTGCGGATACTCGTCACGCCGGAAACGCTCGACGAGGCGGAGCGCGAAGCCGTGGCCCTGGGAGCGCGTCCCGTGTCGGCGGAGGGCAACGACCACGCCGCCGGCAGCAGGACGACGCAGCGCCGCTACGCCGACCCGGCGGGCCACGCCTTCGTCCTGGCGGCCGCCCGCATCCCGACACCCTGAACCGGCCGCGGACCGCGCTCCGTTCCGTTCCGTGCGGACACGCTCCGGACGCCGATGGCCGGGGGACGGCCGAGGCCCACCCCGGCTCGGTAGCATGCGCCGCATGCCCATCACACTCGAGAACGTCGGCATCGCCGTCCGCGACCTGGAAGCAGCCATCGCGTTCTTCACCGACCTCGGCCTGACGGTCATCGGCCGTGACACCGTCAGCGGCGAGTGGACCGACACCGCCGTCGGCCTCGACGGCAACCACGCCAAGATCGCGATGCTCCAGACACCGGACGGCCAAGGCCGCCTCGAACTCTTCGAGTACATCCACCCCGAAGCGATCGAGACGCAGCCGACCCGCCCCAACGAGATCGGCATGCACCGCGTCGCCTTCTCGGTCGACGACATCGACCAGGCCCTGGAGACCGCGGCACGGCACGGATGCCACCCGCTTCGCGGCGTGGCGACCTACGAGGACGTCTACAAGCTCACCTACGTCCGCGGCCCCAGCGGCATCATCGTGATGCTCGCCCAGGAGCTGAAGAAGGACTGACCGGCACCCGGACACGACCTGCTCCACCACGGGCCGCACAACAGGTTGCCCGGACGGCCGGGTGCCAGCGATCATCCAGGGGATTCGCCCCCGATCCCCGGAGACACATGAGCAGCGAACTGTCCAAGGCCTGGGAACTCTTCGCATCCGGCGACCCCCAGGAGTCGATGCGGACCCTGCGGCTCGCCGCCGAAGAGATCGCGTCCGCAGAGATCGCCCCGCTGGTGGCCAAGCTGGCCGAAGGCGCCGGATTCACGGACCTCGCCGAGGCCTCGGCAGACCTGGCGGCACGCCCCGCGGAGGCCGAGGGCCTGTACCGGTTCGGCTACGCGTGCGTCGAGCGCGGGCTCCCCGCCCTGGCCGCCCCCGCGCTGCGGCAGGCACTGCGCCTGACCTTGGCGCAGCCGGCCGCGCCGGAGCGCACCGGGGGACTCTTCCGCCGCTGGTCCAAGGCCCGGACCGATGCGCGGCTCGCGCCCCGGAGGGTGCTCCTCGAACTGGTGACGTCACTGGAGCAGCTCGAGCGCCACTCCGACGCCCTGGCACTCCTGCGGGAACACGACTCCCTCATGGAGGACTGGCCTGACCGCTACCTGACGGTCTACAACGCGCTGATGGCCGGGCACATCGACACGGCCCGGCAGGTGTTCGACGGCCTGTCGGAGCCCGAGGGCGTCTGGGCCGGTCCGGGCCGACGCGTCGGGCGGATGCTCGACCGCGCCGCGGCCCTGCCGCCGAAGGGCTCCCAGGACCTGCGCGGCTGGCACTACGTGCTGACCGGCGGGCTGCTCCTGACCCTCTCCCCGCACGGTTACGACCAGGGCATGACCGGCCGCTGGGCCTACCTCCGGGACGACTTCGACTCCTGCCGGCACGGCCTGGAGCGGCTGCGGACGGTCCTGGACGCCACCGGCCGCAAGCCCGCCTCCGTCGGCCTGCTGCCGGACCGCGGCAGCCGGGCGCTCGGCCTGGCGGCGGCCCGGCTGCTCGGTGTCCCGGCCTCCCCCTACCGGCCCGGCACCCCGGACGTGCTGGTGGTCGCGTACGACCTGACCGCGTGCGACCCCGACACGGTGGCCGCGCTGACCGAGCGGGCGCCGGGCGAGCTGCTCTTCGAGCACGCCACCTGCTGGACCGAGACGCCCGGGGCGACGGCCGACGTCTGCACCCTGCTGGTGCAGAGCGTGACCGCTCCGTGGGAGCCCGGCCTGCGGCTCTCCGAGGACGGCCGGCCCGGGCAAGGGGAGCCCGACGGCCGGCCGGCGGAGGAACTGGCCGAGGCGATCCTGGCGGCGGACCCCGCCCCGCCGGAGGGCGACGGGCAGACCCCCGAGGACCCGGACGCCGCCCTGGCCGCGTTCGCGACCCGCGCGGCGGGGCTGTGGGCGGACGGCCCGCGCGAGCGGATCCGTTCCTCGGGCCCGGTGAGCAGCGGCCGCTTCGCCTGACGCTACTTCGGCCTGACCGTGACCTTGTAGGTGGTTCCGGCCTTGCCGTGGGCGTCCACCGTGACGGTCTGGCCGTGGCCGTTCCACCTGGCCTTGCCGCCCTCGACCGTGACGCGGAATCCGGCGGGGTAGGTGTCCTCGGGCACGCTGATCAGGGTGGGCCCCTGGGCGTTGTCACGGGTGCGGAAGGTGAGCGCGTACGTACGCGTGGCGGGGTCGTAGGCGAGGCCGAGCGGGTCACCGGCGACGGCCGGCGCGTAGGGCTGGACGAGGAGCCGCGCGTTGGGCTTCGCCGATCCCGTCTGGTCGAGGAAGCAGTAGCCGCCGCCCCGGCACCACTGCCACCACGTCCAGCCGCTGGAGAAGCGGTCCAGGGACGCCGTCATGTCGGTGACGAACCGGGCGGCGTGCGGAACGTAGGGGTTGCCGCCCCACTCGCCGACGATCACCGGCATGCGGTTGCGGGCCGGATAGTCGCCGATCGCGGCCTCGTAGGCGGGGATGAAGGTGCCGTCGGGATCGTAGTCGCCGCCGGTTTCCATCGCGGTCTCGTAGAAGTGCGGCGCGTACCCGGCGTGCGGGTCGTCGATGCGTCCCAACCGGGTGGGCACGCCGAGACCGACGATGACGGTGGGCTCGACGAACACCCACGACGTGCGGTCGGCCAGGCGGACCGCCCGCGCGAGGCGGTTCCACATCTCGGTGAGCTCGCCGGCCTCGAAACGGCCCGCGGCGGCGGGGAGGTCTTCGCCCCCCAGGAACTTCGCGAACGGCTCGTTCATCAGGTCGTATCCGAGCAGCGCCGGGTGCCCGCCCAGGGCGGAGGCGACCGTCATCCACATCCGGGCGTGCGCGGCGCGCAGGTCGGCGTCCTTGTAGAGGTGGTCGAAGGAGGCCTGCACGGACGGCTCGAAGTACTCGGAGAACCAGTCCTCGGGTACCGGCGTGAACGGCAGTCCGTCGTCGCGGGTGGCCCAGTCGGGAACGCCACGGGAGCCGAAGTGCGGCCCGTACACGTCCTGGTGGGCATCGAGGATGACCTTGACGTGGTAGCGGTCGGCCCAGTCGAGGATCCGCCGCATCTTGCTCAGGTACCCGCGGTCGTAGTGCCCGGGGGCGGGCTCGAGGTCGTCCCAGAAGAACGCCAGGCGCGCCAGGTTGAAGCCCCGGGCGGCCATGTCCCTGAGGTCGCTCTCGTGGATGTCGGCGAACGCGTCGGCGCCTCGGCCGCTCTTGTCGGCGAGGTTGAAGCCGCGCCACTGCAGCGCACGGCCCTGACCGTCGGCGATGAAGGTACGGTCACCGACCGTGACGCGGTCGGGGGCGCGCGCCGGCCGGGCCTCGGCCCGCACGGGCAGGACACCGAGCAGCAGGGCCGCCGCGGCGAGGGCGACGGGGGCGAAGCGGGAGGTCCGGCGCATGCAGGAGACCCTTTCGAGGGGGGCTTCTCGGACGGAGTGCCACTGGCCGGTCGGATGTTACTGATGAGTGCTTCAAGTTCCCATCGTTTCGCATGAGTTGGCGAGAGTCCGCCGCCGCCGCGACCGCTGCCCGGGCCTCCGGCTCGGCGAGCGGCAGCTCGGGCGTCGGCCACCTGTGCGGTTGGCGAACGTCGACGAGGCCGGGTGGTGCGCGAAGGCGCGTCCGCCTTCGCCGTCCGCGGCGCGATGCATGACTGATCCGATCGCCGCGACAGCACCTCGATCGTGCGTCGAGGACGCCGTGTGATCATGTGGTTCCACTCCGGGGAGGCGGCGATGGTGCGGGAAAGGGGCGCGCGGTGGGCCGCGGGCGTGATGGCCGCGGTCTGCATGCTGCTGCTCCTGGGCCCCAGTGCCGCACCGAGCAGCGGGGCCTCCCTGGCCGGCCGGCTGCCGTTCGACGCCCCCGGGGAGGCCGTACCGGAACGGGTCGCCACGTGGAACATCTGCAATCCGTGCGGCGGGAGCGGACGGAACTTCGGCCGGGCGACGGAGATCGCCACCTCCGCCCCGCAGGTCATCGGCCTGCAAGAGGCGTGCGTACGAGACGTCGAGGAGATCCGCACCTACCTCAAGGAGGTCTACGGGCTGGTCTACCACGTCGAGTACGGAACGGTCCTGCGGAACTGGAACCGCTGCGGGGGCCTGCCCTGGCGGCCGGGCGGCTTCGGCCAGGCGATCCTGTCCGCGGCGCCGATGACGGACCGGGAGAGCGTCCCCTACCCCGACGGCGGCTCCGAGAACCGCGGCTACCTGGCCGTCACCACACTGGTGGCCGGCCGGCCCGTCCGCGTCTTCGACACCCACCTCGCCGAGCGCCGGCAGGGAGGGGTACGGGCGGGCCAGGTGAGGGTGCTCGCCGCGGAAGTCGCCCGCCACGACCGCGCGATCGTCCTCGGCGACTTCAACGCGGTCCCGACCGCGCCCGAACTCGCCCCGATGTGGCCCCTCGCCGCGGACACCGACCCCGCCTGCCGCCCCGAGCCGACGGCCGGCGCCCCCTGTACGCCGACCACCGACTGGAACCTCAAGTTCGACTACGTCTTCCTCCGCGGCCCCACCCCGCACACCCACCGCGTCCGCCCCAGCCCCTACTCGGACCACCACGTCCTGCACACCGACCTGAACCGCAGCTGATCCGTGGCCGCGAACCCGGTCGGCCCTTGGCCCTCCGGCGGCTTCTACCGGCCCTTCGGCGTGGGCGCACCACCTGCACCTGCGGGCATCCGAGACCCAGACCATCGGATGGGGTCTCACGGTTCCGGGCCGGCCACCGTCGACGGCTTGTTCACCCTGCTCCTCGGCGGCACCACCGACACCCTCACCGACCCGGACCAGCACTCACTGGGCGCCGCCGCAGACCCCGAAGACACGGGAGACCCACTGATCCATCCGGGCCTCGAAGTCCACCGCCGAGGTGATGTCCGAGGCCGGGAGGGGACCCCAGTCGTCGAGGCCGTCGAAGAAGTCCACGTCGGCCCACCCGCCCCGGAACAGCACGACCGACAGCTCGGCCTCTCCCGGCCCGACCACGGCCACGCCCACCGAGTCGGGATCGCGGACCCGGGCCCTGTCGGTCTCCAGGGGCTGGGGCCAGACGGCCTCGGCATCCCTCCAGGTCACCGGGCCCACCTCGAGACCAGCCGACCGCCAGCCCACCGCCCGTCCGGCCAGAACCGCGGCCGCCTCGTCAAGATCAACAATCCTGTCCATGAGAAGATCATCCCTCCAGGAAGAAAGCTTCCCATCGGGATTTTCAGGGGATGCAGGTTCCCGGGCGTTCGCGGAATCCACCGGAATAGGCGCCTCCCAGTAGGTACTGGCACACATGCCCTGAGGACGGTCAACGGCGCTGTCGGGGCGCGTGACCGGGGACAGCTCGCCGAATGCTGCTCCGCCGCCGGGCCGGGTCAGCGGTGGCGCGCGGTCAGCTGGCCCTGGGCGTAGGGGTCGGCTTCGGGGGTGTACGGCCCGCCGTGACCGGCGAGGAGTCCGGTGATCCGGTGCCACTCCGCCAGAGCCGCCCGCAGGGGCGCATCGGCCTCGGCCGCGCTGTCGAAGGCGGCCTGGACACGCTCCAGCGCGGCCGCCGCCTGATGGTGGGTCATGCCGACGGCCTCCCTCCGTACCCGGTCGCGGGCCGCGACCTCGCCCGGAGACGGCTCGTGCGGCTCGAGTTCCGCCTCGACCACGGCCTCTGTTTCGTCGGACATGAAACCCCCTCTTCCGATTCCCGTGGCCGCTCCTGCCCCGAGGGCGGCCCGGCAACCACCCCGGACAGCACCCGAGGAGCGAGCGGCGCGCCGTGCGGCTCGCCCCATGTGCCCCCCGCTCCGGTTCAGGAGGACAGGGCGGCGGCAACGACCGAACGCGCCGCTTCCTGGACTTCGGCGAGGTGCGCGGGGCCCCGGAACGATTCTGCATAGATCTTGTACACGTCCTCGGTGCCCGAGGGGCGGGCCGCGAACCAGGCGTGTTCGGTGGTCACCTTGATCCCGCCGAACGCCGCCCCGTTGCCCGGCGCGCTGGTGAGCACGCCGGTCACCGCGTCGCCGGCCAGGGCGTCGGCCGTGACCTGCTCCGGGGACAGCCGGCTGAGGACGGCCTTCTCCTCCCGGGTGGCCGGTGCGTCGATGCGGGCGTAGGCGGGCGCGCCGAACCGGGCGGTGAGCGCGTCGTACCGCTCGGACGGGCTCTGCCCGGTGATCGCGAGGATCTCGGAGGCGAGCAGGGCGAGGAGGATGCCATCCTTGTCGGTGGTCCACACGGACCCGTCGCGGCGGAGGAAGGAGGCCCCCGCGGACTCCTCTCCGCCGAAGCCGAGAGTGCCGCCGGCCAGGCCGTCGACGAACCACTTGAAACCGACCGGGACCTCCACCAGTTCCCGGCCGAGGTCGGCGGCCACCCGGTCGATCATCCCGGAGGACACCAGGGTCTTGCCGATGCCCGCGGAGACCGGCCATCCGGCGCGGTGGCGGCAGAGGTAGTCGATGGCGGTGGCGAGGTAGTGGTTGGGGTTCATCAGGCCGCCGTCGGGGGTCACGATGCCGTGCCGGTCGGCGTCGGCATCGTTGCCAGTCGTGACGTCGAACCGGTCCCGGTCCTCGATCAGCGAGGCCATCGCGTACGGGGAAGAGCAGTCCATACGGATCTTCCCGTCCCAGTCCAGGGTCATGAACCGCCAGGTGGGGTCGGTCTCCGGGTTGACGACGGTCAGGTCGAGGCGGTGCTCCTCGGCGATGCGCCCCCAGTAGGCGACCGACGCGCCGCCGAGCGGGTCGGCGCCGATGCGCACGCCGGCCGCTCGGACGGCGTCCAGGTCCAGTACGGAGGGCAGGTCGCCGACGTACGCCCCGAGGAAGTCGTACCGCCCGGTGGCCGGGGCCGCGAGGGCCCGCGCGTACGGGAGCCTGCGGACCTCCTTCGAGCCGCCGGCGATGATCTCGTTGGCCCGGTCCTGGATCCAGCCGGTGGCGTCCGATCCGGCGGGTCCGCCGTGGGGCGGGTTGTACTTGAACCCGCCGTCACCCGGAGGGTTGTGCGAGGGAGTGACGACCACCCCGTCGGCCAGGGCGCCGGTGCGTCCGCGGTTGTGGGTGAGGATGGCGTGGGAGACGGCGGGCGTCGGGGTGTAGCCGTCCGCCGTGTCGATCAGGACGTCCACGTCGTTGGCCGCGAACACCTCGAGCGCCGTCACCCGGGCCGGTTCGGACAGCGCGTGCGTGTCGGCCCCGAGGAACAGCGGCCCGTTCACGCCCTGCCGGGCCCGGTACTCGCAGATGGCCTGGCTCGTCGCGGCGATGTGGTCCTCGTTGAACGCGGTGGCGAGGGACGACCCGCGGTGCCCCGAGGTACCGAAGCTCACGCGCTGGGCCGGATCGGCGGGGTCCGGGTGCAGGGCGTAGTACGCGGTCACCAGCCGGGACACGTCGACCAGGTCCTCCGCCCGCGCCCGCTGCCCCGCTCGCTCGTTCGACATCCTTCGCTCCTCCGTATCGCCGCTCCGGCCTCGTACCCACACGGCCTACCCAGTGGAGGCCCCTCCTATCAGTGCTTTTCATCACCTTCATCCGTATTCGGGTCGGCCGCGGGCCGCAGGCCGCGGACGTGGGGCGGCTCGATGTGGGTATACGCCACCGGTCGACGAAAGGAGCTGCGTCATGGACGGCGGCACACGGCACGAAGCGGAAGCGGCCGGCGGCATGGAGAAGAAGCGGCAGGCCCCCGGCATCGGCCGCGAGGAGCAGACCAGCGCCCACCCCGGCCCGGACCCCGTGCACCCCGAGGCAAGCAGGCTCGTTGGGGGCAGGACACCGCAGGGGCTCCGGGACCGGCAGGAACGGAACAAGGAGCGGAGCAAGGAGCGGAACAGGGGGCGGACCAAGGAACGGGACAAGGAAGGGAACGAGGAGCACGGACACGACTCGTAACCGCCCGCCCGCCCCTCACCCCCGGTACGCCGCCACGGCGATCCGGGCGAACTCCGTCACCAGCGGGTTCGTCTCGCCCCGCTGCCAGGCCACCACCACGGGGTTCGCAGCCATGCCGGCCAGCGGCACCAGGACCAGCCCCTCGGGTGGGGCGTGCCCGAGCGGGGCCAGGCCGACGGTCCCGTTCCACCGCACGACCTGAAGGCACTCCTGCACCGCCCGGACGACGGGCCCCTCGCGCTCCTCGCCACCGTTCCAGTAGGCCTGCCAGAGCGGATCGGTGCCCGGGGGGAACCGGAACCAGCGGCGGCCGGCCAGCTCGGGCAGCTCCAGGCGGGCCCTCCCCGCCAGCGGGTCGTCCGCGCGCAGCAGCACCCCCACGGGATCGGCGCGCAGCTCACGCACCGTCAGACCGGTCCGGTCGAACGGCCCGCGGGTCAGGGCGACGTCGACGAGCCCGGCCCGCAGCCCGCACGTCGGATCGGCCAGGCCGGTCTCGCGGACGCGGACCTCCACACCCGGATGGCGCCGCCGGTACGCGGCGGCCAGCCGGCGGGCGCCCGGGTCGGCCTGGTCGCTCAGCATGCCGACCGTGAGGGTGCCGGCGCCGGCCACGGCGGCCACCCGCACCCGCGCCCGCTCGGCCCGCTCCAGCAGGGCGCGCGCCTCGTCCAGCAGCGCCGCCCCGGCCGCGGTGAGCGCGACGCCGCCGGCCGAGCGGTCCAGCAGGACGGCCCCGACGTCCGCTTCGAGCCGCTTGACGGCCCGGCTCAGCGGCGGCTGGCTCATGTGCAGCCGGGCGGCGGCCCGGCCGAAGTGGAGCTCCTCGGCGACGGCGACGAAATAGCCCAGCGTTCTCAGCTCCATGACCGGCCACGATACCCAGCCGGTATCGGGACCCTCCAGACGGTATTGGACGGGCACCGGGCCCCGGAGCTGCAATCGGAACATGACAGCACACGCACCTGCCGGACACCCCGGGGCCGACCCCGCCGTGTCCGTGGTCCTCCCCGGCCAGGGAGAGGAGATCGTCCTGGGCACCACCGTGATGCGCATCCTGGAGGACGGCGGCACCACGGGGCACCGCATCGGATTCGCCGAGTCCGTCCTCGCCCCGCACACCCCCGGACCGCCGCAACACCGCCACGCCGAGCACGACGAGGGCTTCTACGTCCTCTCCGGCACCGTGCGCTTCACCGTCGGCCCCGACAGCCACGACGCGCCCGCCGGCACGCTCGTCGTGGTCCCGCCCGGCGCCCCGCACACCTTCGCCAATGTCACCGACGAGCCGGCCGTCATGCTCAGCACGTTCACCCCCGGCCGGTACGCACAGTACTTCCGCGACCTCCAGGGCATGCTCGCCGGCGGACACCCGCTGACCCCGCAGGCGCACGTCACCGCCATGGCCCGCTACGCCACCCGCCCCGCCCCCGAATTCCCCGCCGCCCCGCCCACCTGACGCCCGGACCGGCCCCCGGGCCCGTCCGGATCCGCGGCTACGCGGTGAGCGGGCAGCTCGTGAGCGGATCCTCGCCGGCGGGGGGACGCGGCAGCGTGCGGCCGGCCGGCGGCGGCACACCGCGGCCGAGCCAGGTTTCCAGGGCGGCCAGGGCGGAGCGGTGACACGGGACGAGGGGACGGAGCTCGCCGGGGAAGGCGTCGAACAAGGAGTCGACGTGTGTTCCTCCCTCGATCCGGTAGTACCGCAGCAGAGGGCCGCGGCCCGCGTCGGCGACCATCCGCGCGTACACGTCGGAGTCCTGACTGATGGGCAGCAGGACGTCCAGCGTGCCGTGCAGCGTGATGAGGGGCTTGCCGATGCGGCCCGTCAGCGAGATCTTCGCCACCGCCTCGTGAACGCTCCCGGGCCGCAGGCGGTAGTCGTAGTCCGCGTCGCAGGCGGGGGTGCCCGGCGCGCAGAACGGGGTCCCCGCCTCCTGCCGGCCGTCATAGCCGGGGTCCAGCTCCTCGCGGTAGATCCGCTGGGTCAGGTCCCAGTAGTACTGGTGGTGGAAGGGCCACAGGAACTCCGATCCGGCGGGGAATCCGGCGGCGAGCAGCTCCTGGCGGGCCTGCTCCGCCCCCGCGCCTCCCGCGGCGTAGCGGGGGTAGGCGGCGAGGGCCGGCGGCAGGAAGGTGAGCAGGTTCGGCCCCTGCTCCCGCCAGAGGGTGCCCTCCCAGTCCACGCCGCCGTCGTACAGCTCGGGATGGTTCTCCAGCTGCCAGCGCACCAGGTAGCCGCCATTGGACATACCGGTGGCGAGGGTGCGGGAGGGCGGCCGCAGGTAGCGCTGGGCGACGACGGCGCGGGCCGCGCGGTTGAGCTGCGTGACCCGTGCGTTCCACTCGGCGATCGCATCCCCCGGTGCTTTGCCGTCGCGGTAGAAGGCGGTTCCCGTGTTGCCCTTGTCGGTCGCCGCGAAGGCGTATCCGCGGGCCAGGACCCAGTCGCCGATGGCCCGGTCGTTGGCGTACTGCTCGCGCACCCCGGGCGAGCCGGTGACGACCAGGCCGCCGTTCCAGTGGTCCGGCAGGCGGATCACGAACTGGGAGTCGTGGTTCCAGCCGTGATCGGTGTTGCCGGTGGAGGAGTCCGGGAAGTATCCGTCGACCTGGATTCCCGGTACGCCGCTCGGCACGCTCAGACCGGCCGGGGTCAGCCCCGCCCAGTCGGCCGGGTCGGTGTGCCCCGAGGCGACGGTCCCGGCCGTGGTCAGCTCGTCCAGGCAGGCCGGGACCTGGAGTTCGGCTCCGGGCACCTTCAGCCGCGACATCCCGGCACAGTGACCGTCCGCCGGGGCCGCCGCGCCGCGGTCCCCGGCGGCTGCGGGCCCCGCGGCGAGGGTCACCAACGCGGCCGCCGCCGCGAAAGCCCTGCGCAGCGGGACGAAGCGTGAGCCGCGACGGGGCCGGGGCCGGGGTCGTGGTGGTCGTTGAGCCGCCGGTGCGCAAAGGTGCACGGGTACCTCCTGCGGGCCGTGTGTGTGGGGGAGGGGTCAGGGGAGGGGAATCAGGGGCAGGCGCCGTCGGCGAGGACGAAATATCCGGCCGGCGACTCCTTCAGGGTGTGCGTGGTGAAGGTGTTGTAGAGGCCCATGTCCTGGTGCGAGCCCTTGGCGTAGGCGTGACCGCCGTCCGTGGTGGCGCGTCCTGCCCGGACCTGCTGGTAGTTGTCCGCCGTCCAGCACCTCGGTGACACGCCCGTGGTCGAGGCGCTGATCCCGGCCGAGCGGGCCCCTTCGGCGCCGGCGCCGTCCCGGGCCGCCACGCTGTAGGTGTGGGTGCTGCCCGGGCTCAGACCCGTGTCGGTGAACGGGGGCCCGCCGGGCGTCGCGATCCGGACCCCGTCGCGGTACACCGCGTACGAGGCGGCTCCGCCGACGCCGTTCCAGGCCAGGGTGAGCGAGGTGTCGGTGGCACCGGTGAGGGACAGCCCGCCCGGGGCGGGCAGGTCCCCGGCCCCCGGACCCGAGCCGTCCAGGCCGAAGAAGCCGGTGATCCAGTAGCTGGAGCAGACCGACCGGATGAAGTGGGCCGTCCCCGTGGCGCCGCACTGCTGGGGGCCCGTTCCCGGGTCCACCGGCGTGCCGTGCCCGATGGAGGGCACCCGGTCCACCTCGACGGCCACGCTCCCGTCGGCCGCCAGGTACTGCTCGCGGCGGGTCCCGTCCGGGCCGATGGTGGAGGTGCGGTCCGGGACCTGGCCCAGGCCGTGCACGGCGGTCCACTGGTCGCGCAGCTCGTCGGCGTTCGCCGGGACGACCGTCGTGTCGCGGTCCCCGTGCCAGACGGCCACCCTCGGCCAGGGCCCGCCGTAGCCGGGATGGGCGTTCCTGACGCTGTCGGCCCAGACCGCCGGGGTGCGGTCCACGCCCGGATTCATGCACGTGTAGGCAGCGGCCACCGTGCCGGCGCAGTCGTAGGGGATGCCTGCGACGACGGCACCGGCCCGGAACACGTCGGGGTAGGCGGCGAGCAGCACGGCGGTCATGGCACCGCCGGCAGAAAGCCCGGTGACGTAGACGCGGGCCGGGTCGGTCCCGTAGCCGGCCGCCACCGCCGCGACCATCTGCCGGATCGAGGCGGCCTCGCCCTGCCCGCGGCGGTTGTCGCCGGGTTCGAAGAAGTTGAAGCACCGGTTGCCGTTGTTGGCCGGCGTGGTCTCGGGGAACACGAGGAGGAAGTGGTACCGGTCCGCGAACGTGCTCAGCCCGGAGTTGTCGGCGTAGACCTGGGCGCTCTGCGTACAGCCGTGCAGCGCCACCACCACGGCCGCGTTCCGGGGCAGACCGGCGGGCCGGTAGACGTACATGTTCAGCGCACCAGGGTTCGGCCCGAAGTCGCCGGCCTTCTCCAGCGGGACGGCGGCCCGGGCGGCCGGAGCGGGGGTGACGAGCACCGCCCCCGCCGCCACGGCCACCGCCGCGGCCACCGCGGCCGTCCGCCCGCGCCGCTGCCCGCGCCGGCCCCTCGCCCCGGCGGAAGACGCCCGCCGCGGCCGTGTCTCACGCATGAACATGGCGGCTCCCTGTACGGATACGGAGGAACACAGGACCGACTCGATCGCCGGACCGCGGAGCCGGCCGTCCATCCGCGCAGGTGGACGCGGCACCGGGGCGTCCTTGACCGTAGGCGCCGCGTCCACCCCCGGAGAATGGTGCGGCGGTCCACATGCCCCGGTACAGCCTGTATGCCCAGCCCGTTGCACCGAAGGGGCCGCACCTGCTACCGGCGCCCGGCCCGCGGCGTGTCCTGCGCCCTGGCCGTTCGCTAACGTGGGGCCCGCCGGAGAAGCCGCCCGACGGAAAAGAACACATGCACCTCCTTGAGGACCACCACCCCGGTCTCTCGCCGCTCGCCCGCAAGCTGCTCGAGCGCACCGGCCGCCGCCAGGAGCCGGCAGGCCCCCGGACCCCGACGGAGTTGCTGACGGTCCCCGACCGCACCGGCACCGGCCGGCGGGTCCCCGCCCCGCTGGAGCTGGTGACCGCTCGTGAGGGCTTCGCGCAGAGGCTCGGCGGGCTGCGCTACACGGTCCGGCGCAGCACTCCGGGAGTCCCCGGCGAGCAGCGGGAAAGCGCCTCGGAGTGGAACTGGGACCTGGGTACGGCCGTGTGGCCGGATCCGGCGGGGGGCTGGTACTTCGAGTGGACCGGAGAGCTCGTCTCCAGCCCCGTCCGCTACCTCGCCCACACCGACGGGCGCGTGGGAGTGGAGGCCGGCGACGGAGTGTTCCGGGAGATCGCCTCCTCGACGACGCACCTGATCGAGTCCCACGCCGTCATGGACGCGGTCGCGGGATGGGACCCCTGGCCGATCGAAGCCGACGGCCACGCCGTGGCCGGCCGACTGGACGGCCTCACCGAGGTCGCCGAAGCGTCGGGGCCGATGCTGGGGTGGAGGATGTCCGACGTGGTGGCCGTCATGGAGTTCCGCGAGTGGAGCAACCAAGTGCCCCGTGCGCCGAGGGCGTTCATGTGGTCCCGCGGCGAGGAGGGCCGGCGCCGCCTGCACGACGCCACACGCGCTGCCCGCCCCGGCGGCCGCGACTGCTGAGCGGTACCCGCCCGCCCGCCCCCGCCGCGCCGGCGCCCGGTGGCCATCCCCGGCGGGTCACGCCCTCCAGTGCGCCCGCCCCAGATGGATCAGCCGGAGCTGGGCCCGGGCGGTGGCGGCGGCGGCCGACCACTCCTCGCCCCGCAGCGAGGCCGCGAGGAACGCCGACGCCGTCATGAACATGTGGTCGACCAGCAGCCGGGCCAGCATCCGCACGTCGTCGGGAGTCCAGCCGGCGCCGCCGGGATCCGCACGCAGGACGGCACCGATCTCGTCAGCGAAGGCGTCGAGTTGGGCGGCGATGGCCTCGCGCACCGCCGGGACCCCGCCGTGGCGCTCGCGGACCAGGAAGCGGACGTGCCCGGGCCTGCTGCGCACCAGCGCGGCGACCAGCCGCACCGCGGCGTCGCCGCGCCGCTCGGCGTCACCGGTCGCGGCCAGCATCCCCCGTACCGTCACGTGCAGGCTGGCCAGGGCCTCTTCGACGAGTGCGGTCCCGAGTTCGTCCATGCCCCGGAAATGCCGGTAGAAGGCGGTGGGGGAGACGCCGGCGGCCCGGGTGACCTCCCTGAGGCCCAGGCTGCCGAGGCTGCGCTCCTCCAGCTCCGAGAGGGCCGCGTCGAGCAGGGCCCGTCGGGTGCGGCGGCGCTGCATCTCGCGGACTCCGGTGGTGTGCAAGGTCATGACGCGCAGTCAAGCGCGTCACACTCGCGCTGCGCCAGCATGAAGCCAATTAGACTGGGTAGTCAGTGCACAACTGTTACCTGAATGGAAGGACGAAACCATGCTCTTCCTCGTAGGTGCCCTGCTGGTGCTCGGAGTCGTGCTCGGTGCCGTGGTCCACGTCCCCGTGCCCGTCAGCGTGGGCGCAGGCCTCGCCATCGCCCTGTGGCTCGCCGTGTTCGCCGCCCGCGAGCGGTTCTCGGGCCGCCGCCGCCCCGCGCGGGCCGGCCGGGTGCACGGGGGTGCGCGGTGAACACGCGGACCGAAGACAAGCGCCGTGCCCGTGCCGAAGCGGCTCCGCACTCCCGCTCCCGCGACCGGTCGCAGGCGGGCGCCCGGGGCGCGGCCCCCGCCCGTGCCCGGCGCGACGCCGATGCGATGGCCGTGACGGCATTCGTCCTGGGCCTCGTCGGACTGCTCGTGACGAACCTGCTGCTCGGCCCGGTCGCCGTCGTCCTCGGCGTCGTCGCCCTGCGTCGGCGCACCCGCAGGCCCGGCCGCGCCCGCCTGGGCATCGCCCTGGGCGTGGCCGACCTGGTCGTCCTCGCCTGCCTCGTCACCGCCGACGGGACGTGGTCGTGGAGCCTCGCCTGACCGTGCCGGTGCGCGGGGCATACGCTCGGGAACGCGGCGGGCCCCGCGGACGTCGGACGTTGCAGGGAGCGATCTCTTTGTAGACACTTCACTACCGGGTGAGGAGGAGGAGCCGATGAGCGCGGCCCACGAGGCACGGCCATGGCCGGACGAAGTCAGCGTCGACAACGCGAGGACGACGCTGCTGCAGCTCCTCGCCCGGGCGGGGGTCCCCTCCGGTGACGCGCGCCAGCTGATCGGGCTCGTCGAGGCGGGCGCCCTGGCTCTCGCGCACGCGGAACTCGACGGCGCCGGCCGGACCGTCCCGGGGGACAAGGGCGAGGAGTACCGGTCGGGCTGGCTCGACGGCGCCGAGGCCCTGCTGGAGGAGCTCGGCGCCGTGGCCGAGCGCACCCTGGCGGGGGTCACGGGACCGGAGGGGGACCAGGGCGGGGCCGGTGGGCACCCCCGGGCCCGGCGGATGGAAGTGGAGCGGGCCAAGGTCGCGCTCACCCCCCTCTACCTGTCGTTCACCCCGGCTTCGGAGCTGGACCCGGAGGTGACCGAAGAAGTGCTCGTCGCCGTCCTCGGGACGATGAGCCCCCGGGAGCGGGCCGGCTACGCCGGACGGCTGACGGAGTTCGCCGCGCTCCACCGCAGCCGGCTCGAGCGGCTGTTCGCGGCGTACGGACCCGACAGCGCCACCGTGGTGCACGGCCGCTACTCCCTCCTCCACTCGGTGACGAGCATCGCCGTGCTGGAACGGCTGATCGCCTCCCCCGGGGCGCTGCGGGAGCAGTGGGAGGCCGCGGAGCTGCCGCCGGCGTGGCTCGACGGACTGACGACCGCCTGGACCGCCGCCCCGGCCTGAGCCTCACAGCCGGCTCGTCCCTCTCCGGTCACCCTGGCCGGACGGCGAGTTCGGCCTGTCCGAAGAGCAGGGCGTATCCGCTGGGGAGGGTGCGCAGGATGCGCGTGAGGAGGTCGGGGCCGGCGATGCGGGCCACGACGGCGAGGACGGCACCGGTGTCCCAGCGGGCGACGGCCTGGCTGGTGCCGGTGCGGGAGGCCAGGTCTTTGACGAAGCCCCAGCCGGTGAGGGTGTCGAAGGCGGGGACCTGGGTGGTCAGGGTGAGGGCGGCCTCGGCGGGGAGCCGGGCGGCGAGGTCGACGCGTTCGTCCCCGGTCAGTCGTCGGCCGAGCCCGGCCAGGACGTGGTGGACCGCTTCGGCCGCGCGCCCGGTGTCGGGGTAGGCGCCCTCGTAACGCACGGCTTCCAGCATCTGCTCGTACGTCATCACCGGCGCGGGCCGGTGGAGTTCGGCCTGGTCGAACATGGTGTCTGGCTCTGCCTTTCGTATCAGCGCCTTCCGGTGGGCAGGGCTTCGGAGCCGCAGGCCCACGGGGCGCGGCGGACGGGGAGGGTGTCAGTCGGAGCGGGGGCGGCCGAAGAGGAGGTCGTAGCCGGGCGGGAGCTGGAGGAGGACGCGTTGCAGCAGTTCCTCGTCCACGGCGTCGGCGACGGTCGACAGCACGGCGCTGACGTCCCAGCGGGCGGTGTTCTCGGTGGCCCCGTCGATCCACGCGGCGGTCGCGCGGACGAACCGCCGCGCGTCCAGGGGCTCGTGCGCGGGCAGGGGGTTGAGCAGGATGAGCGCGTACGTCTCGGGCAGGCGGGCGGCCACCCGCGCCCGGTCCTCCCCGACGAGGTGGGCGCCCAGGAGGGCGAGGACCACCCGGGCGGCACGGTCGGCCTCCGCGCGGGAGGTGTATGCGCCGCGCTCCTGAATGTGCTCGATGAAGGCGTCCCAGCGCAAGGTCATGGCGCGTGCCTCCGCAGGTGGAGCGTCCTGTAGCGGGTGCGGGCGGCGCCGGGAGGCAGAGGGGGAGGGGGACGTCCCTCCGCCTCCCGGCCGACCGCGGGGTGCCCTGGGGCGGGCCGCCGGAACGGTCAGCTGCTGATCTGCTTGACGCTGCCGTCGCCGATGGCGATCTTGCGCGGCTTGGCGCGCTCGGCGATGGGGATCCGCAGGGTCAGCACGCCCGCTTCGTAGTCGGCGGAGATGTGCTCGGTGTCCAGGGTGTCGGCCAGGACGATCTGCCGGGAGAAGACCCCGAGCGGCCGCTCGGAGAGCTCCATCTGGGCCTGCTCCGACTTCGCGGTCGGCCGGCGCTCGGCCTTGACGGTGAGCATGTTCCGCTCGACGTCGATCTCGATCGCGTCCTTGGCCACGCCCGGGATGTCGAAGGCGATCACATAGGCGTCGCCGTCGCGGTAGGCGTCCATCGGCATCGCCGACGGCCTCGACCACGTACCCGGTCCCATCATCTGCTGGGTGAGGCGGTCGAGCTCACGGAAGGGATCGGTGCGCATCAGCATGGGAACCTCCTGATGTGTCTGCAAAGGGTGCCAGTGCGCTTCAGGTACCACTATTGTAACATGTCATCGAAACGATGACAACCCGATCTGGCATCCAATGGATGACGCGTCGGACTGCCCGGCGGTCATCACCAGGTCCCACAACCTCCGGAGGCGCCGTGCTCCCGCCCCCTGCATCCGACGAGGCCAGGCCGCCCGGCCCGCCCTCTTCCTTCTTCGCGGCCGCGGCGGCGCTCGGCGCGATAGACCGGGCCATGGCAGGCGCCCACGCGCACGACGCGGACGTGCCGGCCGACCCGGCGGCCGCCCTCGCCGCGCTCCTCCTGCTGCGCGAGGTCCGCGAACGGCTCGCGGGCTGGGAGTCCGGCCTGATCGAGACCGCCCGGGACGCCGGCGCCAGCTGGGCCGACCTCGCCGGCCCGCTCGGCGTCGCCAGCCGCCAGGCCGCCGAACGCCGCTACCTCCGGCTGCGGCCCGGCGCCGCCGGCAGCACCGGCGAACAGCGCGTGCAGGCCACCCGAGACTCCCGTGCCGCCCAGCGCACCGTCGACGCCTGGGCCCGCGACCACGCCGCCGACCTGCGCCAGCTCGCCGGCCAGGTCACCGCGCTGGCCGACCTCGCGGCCCCGGGCTCGCCCGGGCGCGCCTCGCTCGGAGAGGTCCGCGAAGCGCTCTCGGGCAGCGACCCGGCCGACCTGCTCGGCCCGCTGGCCGCCGCCGGACCGCACGTCCGCCCCGACGACCCCGCCCTCGCGGACCGGATCGACGTCCTGGTGCGCAAGACCGACGGGCTGCGCCGCAGCAGCGACCGCCGCCGCAACCCCGCTTCAGGCGCCGACGGCCCCTGAAGCCGGGGCACCCGGGGCACCCGGGGTGGCCGGCCGGCCCCGGGGTGTTGCTCCGCCGGCCCGCCGCGGCCGCACCCTACGGTGGGTCCCGTGGCGGAACGGGTGGCGGACGCGGTGGGTACGGCGACGGTCACGGCGCACCTCAAGGAGCGGCTCTACGCGACGATCACCATGATCTCCGTCGTCATCGGCCTCGCGGGCACCGGTCATCCGGACGCCGCCGGTGCCGCGGCCACGGTCGCGACCGCCGCAGTGGGCCTGTGGCTGGCCGCGCTCGTCGCCGACCAGCAGGCCCACCGCGTCACGCACGGCGCCCTCGCCCGGGGACGGGACCTGCGCGTCATGCTCTTCGTCAGCAGCCCCCTGCTGCTGTCGGCCGTGGGCCCGCTCCTCCTGATCGGCATCTCGGCACTGGGCGCGATGGAACTGAGGACGGCGCTGTACACGGCGGCCGGGGTCAACGTCGCCACCCTGTTCGGGTGGGGCTGCTACGGCGGCATCCGGATGGGCGGAGGAACGGCCCTTGCCCTGCTCGCCGGTGTGATCGACGCGGCGATCGGAACGGCCGTCGCGGTGGTCAAGGCCGCCACCGGCCACTGACGCCGCCGGCCGCCGGTCAGCCCGCCACGCGGGCCATCCACGCCTCGACCTCGTCCGCCGAGCGCGGCAGGCCCGCGGACAGGTTCTCGTGGCCGTCGGCCGTCACCAGCAGGTCGTCCTCGATCCGGACGCCGATGCCGCGCCACTCCTCGGGCACCGTGAGGTCGTCCGGCTGGAAGTACAGGCCCGGCTCCACGGTGAGCACCATGCCCGGCTCCAGCACGCCCTCGACGTACTCCTCGGTGCGGGCCTGGGCGCAGTCGTGCACGTCCAGGCCGAGCATGTGGCCGGTGCCGGCCATCGTGAAACGGCGCTGCAGACCCAGCTCGTACGCGCGGTCCGCCGGGCCCTCGATGAAGCCCCACTCGACGAGCTTCTCCGCGAGGTACCGCTGCGCCGCCACGTGGAAGTCGCGGTACGCGGCCCCCGGCTTCACGGCGGCGAAGCCCGCCTCCTGGGCTTCGTACACCGCCTCGTACACCCTGCGCTGCACGGGCGTGAACGTGCCGTCGACGGGCAGGGTGCGGGTGACGTCGGCGGTGTAGAGAGTGTGGGTCTCCACACCGGCGTCCAGCAGGAGCAGGTCGCCGGGACGCACCGGCCCGTCGTTGTCGGTCCAGTGCATGATCGTGGCGTGCTCGCCCGCGGCGCAGATCGAGCCGTATCCGACGGAGTTGCCCTCCAGCCGTGCCCGGCGGAAGAAGGTGCCCTCGATCCACCGCTCGGAGGAGGCGACCGCCCGCGAGAGCTCGCCGACGCAGTCGGTGAAGCCGCGCACGGTGGAGTCGACCGCCTTGCGCATCTCGCCGATCTCCCAGTCGTCCTTGACGAGGCGGAGCCCGCTCAGCGCCTCCTCCAGCTCGGCGTCGCGCCCGGCGTCGGTGGTGACCGCGGCCTCCAGGGCCGGGTCGACGCCGCGGACGATGCGCGTGGGCACGTCGGGCGCGGCCGCCAGGTCGCCCACCGCCGTGCGGACGTCGCGACAGGACAGCCCGAGCACGCGCTCCGACTCGGCGAGGGAGCGCCGGCGGCCCATCCACAGCTCGGCGGTGTAGCCCAGCCAGAACTCGTCGGTGTCCCGGCCGTCGCGCGGCAGCAGGTAGCAGGAGGCGTCGTGGCCGCCGTCCGGGCGGGGTTCGAGGACGAGCGCGCCGTCGCGGGCCCGGTCCCCGGTCATGTGGACGTAGCCGGAGTACGGGCGGAACGGGTAGGGGTCGTCGTTCGAGCGGGTCTTGAGGTTGCCGGACGGGACCACCAGCCGCTCGCCGGGGAAGAGCGCGGAGAGGGCGGCGCGGCGCAGGGCCGCGTACGGGGCCTGCCCGTCGGTCGGGAGGTCGTGCCGTTCGGTGTCCGCCCAGCCCGTCTTCATCAGAGCGGACAGTTCCTCGGAGATCTCCGAGTAGAGGCCGTTCTTGCGACCGTTCGCCACGTCGTGCACCTTCTTCCGGACGGTTTCGGCTGCCGGGAGCCCCCGGCGATGCCCGGACGGTACTGCGGCGGCACGTCCTCCGGAGGCCCTGCCGTGCCAGTGGCACCGATCGGCCACAGCCACCCCCTGGTCGTCGATAATGCGGTGCATGGCGAACGCGAAACTGGACGAGGCCCTGCGGATGCTGGGGATCGGCCCCGCAGCGGGCCGCGTCTACCGGTCACTCCTGGAACTGGCCCCCGCCCCGCTCGCCGAGCTGCGGCGGGCGGCCGGGCTGGAGGCCACCGCATTCGCCAGGGCGTACGGGGAGCTGGTGGACGCCGGGCTGGCCGCCGCCGCCGAGGAGGGCGCGGACGTGGCGGCGCCGGTCCCTCCCGCCGCCGGCCTGGAGATCCTGGCCAGGCGCCGCGCAGCCGAGCTGGAGGCCTCCCGCATCGCCGTGGGCGGCGCATTCGAATCGTTCCGCCGCCGACGGCTCACGGCCCGCGACGACAACCTGGTCGAAGTCGTCACCGGTGACGCCGTCGGCCCCAGGCTCCGCCAGGCCTGGGCCAGTGCCCGCGAGCAGATCCGCCAGCTCGAATCGCCGCCCTACGTCCCGCAGACCGAAGCCCTCGACGACGCGCTGGCGACCCTCGCCCGCGGAGTGACGCAGCGGGTCGTCTACTCGAAGGCGTCACTGGAGGTGCCCGGGCGGCTGGAGACGGCCATCGAGCCGTGCATCGAGGCGGGCGAGCAGGCCCGGGTGGCGCCGACCGTCCCGGTCAAGCTGATGATCATCGACGAGGCGTACGCGCTGGTGTCCCTGTCGATCAGGGAGGCCGACGTGCACAACACGACGCTGGTGGTACAGCCGTGCGGCCTGCTCTCGGCCCTGGTCGCCCTGTTCGAGCAGACCTGGCAGCAGGCCCTGCCCTTCCACGGCCGCGCCACCCGCCCGGCCGGCCTGCCGCCGGCCGACCGCCGCCTGCTCCGCCTCCTCGCCGGCGGCGCGGGCGACGAGGTCATCGCCCGCGAACTGGGCATCAGCCGCCGCACCTTCTTCCGCCGCCTGCAGATCCTGATGGCCCGCCTGGGCGCCGAAAACCGCTTCCAGCTGGCCCTCCAGGCCCAGCGCAACGGCTGGCTGTGACCCACGGGCCGACCCAGGCCTGCCGCGCCCGGCCGGCCGGACGTTCCCGGGAAGGCCGCAGCACCCGGACGGCCCGTCCGGATACAGGCGCGCGGCCGGAGGCGCACGCCCCGTCGACGCCCCGGTGCGCCGAGAGGAAGACATGGCCGCCGGCAGCCAACGCCCCTACCGTCCCGGTAGCCGGGGTACGGACACGCGCCCCGGAGGGACGCGACGCGAGGGGGGCCGGTGTACATCCAGGCACGACGGAACAAGGCGTTCGAACGGCGGCACACATGGCACCTGTTCCTGGTGGCAGCGCTCGTCGCCACGCTGCTGACCGGCTTCGCCGGCCGGGCGTCGGCACTGCCGATCGGCACCGTCGGCGACGCCGGCTTCGAGGAGCAGAACAGCCGCGTCATCTCCGCTCCCTGGTCGGGCGAGGGCCCGGACTACAAAGGCATCGACATCGATCTCGGCTACCAGAAAACCGGCCGGAAGAACGCGTTCATCCGTACCTCGAGCCGTAACTGGAACGCCGTCACACAGAGGGTTTCCGTCAAACCCCAGACCGTGTACTACCTCGAAGGCTGGGTGCGCACCTCCGGGAACTACACCACCGGCTACTTCGGAGCCCGAGGAACGAACGGCCGCACGATCGTCCAGAAGAACTACGGAAAGGTCATCAGCAACGGCGCCTACCAGTTCCTGCGCATGGCCTTCAACTCCGGCACCAACACCTCCGTCACGCTCTACGCGGGCTACAACGCCCCCGGCACCGACTCCTGGGTCCAGATCGACGACATCTCCCTGGCGGACAGCCCGTACAGCAACTGGGCCGGCTACCTGGTACCCAGCAGCCCGGTCAACGCCGCGCCGCGCGCCGTGACCGCGGTGTGGACCGAACCCGCCTTCAGCTGCCGTCAGGAGAACCCCGACAACCAGCTCAGCGTCTGGGTGGGTCTCGACGGGTTCGACGCAAGCTCCACGGAAAGCCTGGTCCAGGTCGGCGTCCACGCCACCTGCCTGGGCGACCTCTACCCCGAGCACCGGGCGTTCTGGGAGGTCGTCAACGCGGGCGTCGACACGCGCGAACAGCCCGTCCCCATGCTCGTGCAGGCGGGAGACCGGATGTCGGCTTCAGTGGTCCGCAGCACCGCAGACCCCGCCGACTACATCCTCACCCTCGACAACCTCTCACGCCCAGGGCAACGCCAGACCCTGACCAAGAAGGCTCCTGCGGCCCGTTCGGAGAGCGCCGAGGTCGTCGTCGAGCGTCCGCACGTCTTCACGCTCGGTTCGACCTGGCCGCCGGCCGTCAACGTTCCGTTCTCCTACGTCACCGTCGACGGCGCGCCGCTGTCCGCCTACGACGCGCTTCCCCTTCAAGCACGCCAAAACGACACCGGGACCGTGTACAGCCCCTCGCCGGCCACCACGGACAGCGGCGGCTACAGCAACTTCACCCTCACCTCCCACCAGGGATGACACGCCGCCCCGGGCCTGAACGCCGCCGGTGTCTGCGGGGATCCGTGTCAGCGGGCGTGGTGCCGAAAGCCCCGCTGGTGGGGGAGGTCCGTCAGGCTGCGCGCACGGGCACGGCCGCCGGTGACCCGGCGGCGTCGGTTCGGGGAGGGATTTCGCCGCGCCGGGGCGCTGGGGGCCAGGGCCAGCAGGGCGACGAGGGTGAGGGCGGCGACGAGAATGAGCACGGTGACGAGGGCCATGTTCCCTTCCTTCCGTCGATTCTGACTTCCTGTCACCACGTGTTGTTGCCGCATCACCCTCCGTTAAACACGCTGAGTGACTCCTGTGCACGGGGCTCCCTCGTTCCCCGGCCACCCCCGGGGCAACGAGGGCCGGGGGAGGGGGCAGCCGCAGCCGCCATCACTTCGGCGCCGCCGGGTCCGCTTCGGTGGCGACCGCCGAGGCGGACAAGAGCGTGGCCGCGGCCAGGGTGCCCCAGAGGGCGGCCGGCCCGTGCGGCGCGAGGGCGGTGATCACGGCCGACGAGACGGCGAGCCCGAAGCCGGAGGAGAGCTCGAAGCGGGCCAGGCTGCGTCCCAGGGCCCGGGGCGGAGCGAGGGCCGTCACCAGGGCGGTGGCGCTGCCGGCGTAGACGATCTCGCCGAGGGTGCAGACGACGGAGACGGCCGCGATGCCCGCCGCGGCCCAGCCCTGCCCGTGCCCGCCACCCTCGCCGAGCAGCGTCACCGTCAGGAAGCCGAGGTACGAGGCCGCGAGGACGACACCGGCGATGACCAGCGCGGTACGCCGGGCGTAGCGCGCCATCAGGACGGTGACCGGGACCTGGAGCGTGACCACGAGCACCGTGTTGGCCACGAAGACCGCCGCGGACCACACCGGCGACCAACGGGAGCGCGATCTCGGGGACGTTGAGGCAGAAGACGTACACCACGTTGGCGGCCAGGAGGGCGCGCATGCGCGGAGGCGCTTCCTCCTGCCCCGCTACCCCGGGGGACCGGTCCGCCCCCGCCCCCGGCCTCCCCGCGCGCACGCGCACCGACCACGCCAGGACGGCGGCGGCCGGATACGCCGCCGCGGTGACCCCCGCCGCCGCCCGCAGGGCCGAGGTCCCGCCCGCCAGGCAGGCCATGGCGAGGAGCGCCCCCGCCCCCAGCCCGGCGTTGCGCAGGGCGCGTCCCGCCGCGAGGGCGGTGTCGCGCTCCCGCCCGTGGGCGAGGGTGGCGACGATAATCCCCGGCGGGCGCACGACGCCGGCTACGGCACCTCGCGGCGTTGTCGGGACGCCCGAATACGCCCAGTATGCGGGCGCCCCTCCGCCTTGCGATGCACCGCATCTGACGCCGTGCGCTGATCCACCGGGGATTACTGGGCAGCCCTTGGCAACGGGCCGCACAGGCCCGGGGCGTAGGCGACGTCAGTCGGCGCGGCGGGCCAGGCTCGCCATGGGGGAGCGGAGGGTCCAGCCCAGGGCTTCGTACAAGGCCTTGCCGTCGGGCGTGCCCACCAGGACCCCGTCCCGCGCCCCCGCCTCCCACGCGGCGTGCTGCAGCGTGCGCATCACCAGGGCGCCCAGGCCCCTGCGCCGCTGGTCCGGGGCGGTCTCGATCTGGTCCGGCACCGCGACCGGACCGGCCAGCCCCGCCTGACCCCGGGCGGCGAGCCGCCCGTCCCCGGAGCGGACCAGGACCTTGACCACCCCGCCCCGGCACCACGTCGTCACGGTGTACCCGGCCGGCGCCGGGCCGGGAGACGCCGGGGCGAGCGGAAGGGTCATCAGGAAGCCGGCGACGCCCATCTCCCACTCGTCCCCCGCCCAGGGCCGCACCACCTCGTCCGGGGCGAAGAGCTTGAGCCAGGTCGCCGGCGGGGCGGCGTCGGCCAGCTTCCGGACGTCGGCCTCCGCCGGCACGGGCAGCACATGCCGCGCGACCTCCTTGGAAACCCCCACCGCGACGGTCCAGCCCCACGGTTCGACGACCGGGTCGGCCGCACCGCGCGAGACGATCCAGCCGTCGATCCACTGCTTCACCCAGCCGGTGAGCTGCTCCTCGGACACGCTTCCCCCCACCTGTAATGATCCCATTGCCATAAGGATCATTACATCATCGCACAGGGGCACCACCCCGGCGGAGCCCTGAAGGTCGCCGAGTCCGCCGGGCGGTGTCCTTCCGCCGGAGCCCATGATCTACGGTCTCCTCTTGCACAGGTCTCACGTCAACTCACGGGGAACGTACACACATGCGCAAGACGGCAACCCTCACCATCACCCTGCTCGCATCGGCGGCGCTGCTGACCGGATGCGGCAGCGAGAAGAAGGACGCCGGCCCGTCCAAGGAGCCCGCCGCCCCGAGCGCCCCGGCCGGCGGCGGCGCGAAGGGCTCGGCGGCCAAGAAGAAGGGCGTTCCCCACCAGGTGGTCTTCGAGGTGGGCGGCACCGGTGAGGCCAAGATCATGTGGAACGGGAACACCAACCACTTCGACCAGGTGACGCTGCCCTGGACGAAGACGGAATCCATGCAGCTGGAGGACGCAGAGCTCAAGGTCGGCGTCACCGTGCTGGTGGTGCCGGGCTCGGTCAAGGGCGCGGACGGAATGCTCGTACCCGCCCCGTGCACCATCAAGGTCGACGGCAAGCAGGTCGCCGACAACCAGGGCGGCAAGTCGGCCGCGCCGTGCACGTACAAGCTCATGGACTGACGGCACACGGCCGAAGCGACCCGCCGCGCCGGAGCGGCGCGGCGCAGCCCCCTCCCCGGCGCCAGTCGTCCGTCCTGCGGGCCCGGGGAGGCGGGGCGCCCGGCCGGATCGGCAGGAGAAGCGCGCGGAGCGCGGAACGTGGCAGGCTGGGCCGGTGAACGACGCCCTCACCGCCGCCTGGCGGCGCGCGGCCGGCCATCAGCGCCGGTTCGACGCCCGCTTCGCCACCTACTTCGACTCCCTGACCGACCCCGCGGGCAGCCGCCTGGAGATACCCCGGCACGGCACCTTCGCCGCCCGCGCCCTCCAACTGGTGCGCGAGCTGTCGCTGCGCGGCGGCAAGCGGCTGCGCGTGACCCTGCTCCACGAAGCCGCGGGCCTGGTCACCGACGAGAGCGTTCCCGGACTGGACGAGGCCGCCATCAGCATCGAGCTGCTGCAGACCCACGGCCTGATCCACGACGACATCATCGACGACGCACCCACACGCCGCGGCGGACCCTCCACCTACTACGCGTACCGCCAGGACTTCCCGGACCGGCCCGGCACCGCGCTCGCCCTCGCCGTCCTCGCCGGCGACCTGGCCGCCTTCCTCGCCGGCCGCGTCCTGCTCACCAGCCCACTGCCCCCCGACCGCGCCCTGGCCATGGCCGCCGTCCACGCCGACACCGCGGCCGCCACCGTGGCAGGTCAACTCCTCGACCTGGAACGCGACTTCCACCCCGCGCCCGACACCGAGCTCCTGCACGAGGTCACCGAGTACAAGTCCACCCGCTACTCCATCCTCGCCCCGCTGCGTCTGGGCCTGCTTGCCGCCGGCGCCGACCTCGCCCCGCACGACGGTGAACTCCGCAGCTACGCCACCGCCCTGGGCATCGCCAACCAGATCCACGACGACTGGCTCGACCTGTTCGGCGATCCGCAAACCCTCGGCAAACCGGTCGGCTCCGACATCCGTTCCGGTCGCCGCAGCTACGCCGTCCGCGCATTCCTGGCCGTCTGCGACGCGAGCGAACGCAAGCTGCTGAACGACGCTCTGGGAGCCCCGGGCTGCGACGACGACACCCTCGACCGCATCCGTGCCCTCGCGCGAGCCCACGGCATCGACCGGCAACTGCGCGCCGACGCCGACCGCTACGCACGCCAGGCCGCCGCCCAGACCGCGACGTGGCGGGAGCACTGGCGGCCGGAGGCCGTGGCGTTCTTCGAGCACATGCCGGCCTGGAGCGTGACCCGCGACCGATAGCCGATCCCGCTCGGCAGGGGCTCTCGCAGATCTGGTGGGCGCGCCGGCCCTCCCGTCCTATGGCCGGCCGGCGAAACGGTCGAGGGCGCCGAGTACGTGGGCGGTGGTCGTATCGCCGCCCAGGTGCCCGGCGTCGTCGACGATGACCAGCTCGGCGTCGGGCCACGCGCGGGCGAGCTCCCACGCGGTGTCGAGCGGGCCCGCCAGGTCGAGCCGGCCGTGCACCAGGACGCCCGGGATGCCGGCCAGCCGAGGGGCGTCGCGGAGCAGGGCTCCTTCCTCAAGCCAGGCGCCGTGCGAGAAGTAGTGGGCGCAGATGCGGACCAGGGCCAGCTGCGCGGCCGGCGGGCGGTCACCGTAGGGCCTGGAAGCGCCGTTCGTCTCCCCGGACAGGACCGCGTCCTCCCAGGCGCACCAGTCGGCGGTGGCCTTGCTCCGCACGGCGGGGTCCGGGTGCTCCGTGAGCCGCGCGTAGGCCGCGACGACATCCCCGTGGCGCGCAGTGCCCGGGGCACCCGCCAGGAATCGTTCCCACTGTTCGGGGAAGAAGCGCCCCGCGCCGCGGTAGAGCCAGTCGATCTCCGAGCGCCGGGTGGTGGTGACGGACGAGATGACGATCTCCGACACCTGCCCCGGGTGCGCCTCGGCGTAGGCCAGGATCAGGGTGGAGCCCCAGGAGCCGCCGTACAGCAGCCAGCGGTCGATCCCCAGGTGCTCGCGCAGGCGCTCCATGTCGGCGACCAGGTGCCGGGTGGTGTTGTACCGCATGTCGGTCGCCGGGTCGCTCGCGTGCGGGGTGCTGCGTCCGCAGCCGCGCTGGTCGAACAGGACGACGCGGTACCGCTCCGGGTCGAAGTACCGGCGCACGCCGGTGCCACAGCCTGAACCCGGTCCGCCGTGCACCACGAGGGCGGGCTTGCCGTCCGGGTTCCCGCAGACCTCCCAGTACAGGAGGTTGCCGTCACCGACGTCGAGCATGCCCTTCTCGTACGGCTCGATCGCGGGGTACAGCTCGACCATGTCCCATCCCTCCATGCGCAGAACCGACACCTCCCGCCGCGCGGCTTCCCGGATGGGGGAGCGGCCTCACCCCTTGGGCATGCGGACGACGACGGTGCCGCACACCTTGTCGGCGAAGGTCTGCTTCTTCTCGTCCCACAGCGGCCACAGCCAGCCGATGTGGCAGGGGAGGCTGTCGAGGACGTGGGCCAGCTTGCGGACGAAGGACCTGCCGAAGCCGAGGGTGCTGCCATCCGCCTCGCGGCGCAGGCTGATACCGACCGCCTTCTTGCCGATGCTCTGTCCCGTCGAACCCTCCTGGAAGATCTGGAAGAAGCCCATGGCGATCGCGTACAGGATACCGACCGTGAAGAAGACGCCGGGTCCGGCCGTGTCCGGATCGGCGGCGATGGCCAGGTCGATGAAGCCCAGGGCGTACATCGGGCCGAGGATGATCAGCGTGTCCAGCAGGTCGGCGCCCACGCGCAGGCCCCAGTGCGCGAGCTCCGGTGCCTGTGGGGGGTAGCCGTACGGCGGTGGCTGCTGGGTGCGGTGGCTGTTCGGGTCGTCGAAATTCATGACGAGTCTCTCCGAGGTCGAAAACGCGAACGGTGCGGACGGTGCGGACCGAGCGGAGAAACAGCACCACCTGCCCGGATCGCCCCCCGGGCAGTCGTGATGTGGATGCGTCATCGTGGTCGTCCATTCGATCATTTGTCCAATCGTCAGAGGCGAGGCGGCACGAGCCGATGGCCGGAATCAATGCATGCGGCCCTCCGCCGGCCCCGTACGAGGCACCGGACCGATAGGCTGGCCCCCGCGCCGCGGCCCCCTCGGATCGCCCCACACCCAACCGAACGATTCCGGCGCACCGGCTCACCCTCGGGAGCTCGCCGCATGCCAGTTAGACCCACCATCGTGGTGGTCAGCGGACCGCCCGCAACCGGGAAGACCACCCTCGCGCACCGCCTCGCGCGGGAACTGGGATGCCCCGCGATCGTCCGCGACGAGATCAAGCAGGGCATGGTCATGAACGCCGCCGCGCACCGGGCCGGCGGGGACGACCCCCTCAACGTCCCGGCCCTGCACGCCTTCTTCGACACCCTCGGCGTACTCCTCCGTGCCGGCGTCACCGTCGTCGCCGAGGCCGCCTACCAGGACCGCATCTGGCGCCCCGGCCTCGAACCCCTCACGGGTCTCGCCGACCTCCGGATCATCCGCTGCACCGCACCCACACACACCATCACCGAGCGCATGACCGACCGGGCCGACTCGGACCCGCATCGAGCCGCACACGACGACCGCCGGCTCCTCACCGGCCTCTCCACGGGCGCCTACCGCCCCGAGGAGTTCGTCGACATCTCCCTGGCCGCGCCCACCCTCCTCGTGGACACGTCCAACGGATACCGCCCCGGCACGGCCGAGATCGCAGCCTTCGCCCGGGGCCGCTGACCAGGTGCCAAGTACCGCTGCCGGCCGCAGACGCAGCGCCTTCTCGGGGGCCGGGAGGCAGACCGCCTCCTCGCCGCAGCATCCCGCCCCGGCTACGGCACCCCCACCAACCCCCAACCGCGCCGGGCCGCCTCCCTGACCACATCGCCCCACTCACGCAGCAGCGCGGCGAAGCCCTCGAAGCTGTCCGGACGGCCCGCCCAGCCCTCGCACTCGGCGGCGAACGGCGCACGCAGTCCGTCGAGGCACGGCTCGAGCCCATCCCAGGCCGGAACCTTCCTCTCCACTGCCTCCGGAGGGCAGACCAGAAGCAGGTGCGGACGCCGCGGGTCGGTGACCGGCGGGAAGAACCCCTCCCCACCGGTCAGCGCCGGATCATCGTCCGGATCCGCATCCCAGATCAGCCCACCGAGGAAGGCGTCCATCGCCTCCCGCACGGACACGTCGGCCAACGGGCGCATGTCCGCCCATCCGTCGCCGGCGCGGGAGTGCGGGCGGTAGGAGCCGGTCGTGGTGAAGAACGCGTACGCGGCGCACCACGCCGCCCCCGGGCCCGGCGGCCACTGCCACCCGCCGGACCGCCCGTACCTCAGGCTCTCGTCACCGTCGGGCGGCCAGACGGTCCCGTCGAGCGCGTCGATCCGTTCCCCGACGGGGAAGGCGCCCAACCGCCCCCAGTCCGCCATGAACAGCGTCAGGTCCAATCCCATGAGCCGCAGCATAGGCAGCGGCCCGCACGCCCCCGAAGCGCGGGCCCTCGTCCACCGCCGCGTACGCCCCCGCGCCCGGCGGGGAGCCGGAAGGAGCAGTCGCGCAGGGCCCAGCCGCTGCGCCTGAACCTCCGTCCGAGGCCGTGCACTTCTAAAACTGCCGTCATGTCTCGTCCCCCTGATTGGTTTCGTCCTCGGATCCGGTCAGCACGGCGGTGAACAGTGCGGTGATGTCGTCCTCCTCCAGTCCCGCGCGCCGGGCCCGCGCCAGCCACCGGGCGAGCTCGGTGCGCAACGCGGCGTCGGCGGCCCCGCCTTCGCCGAGCGTCCGGCGGACGAAGGTGCCGAGCCCCCGGCGGCCCTCCACCAGGCCCTCGCGTTCGAGTTCCCGGTACGCCTTGAGCACGGTGTTGGGGTTGACGGCAAGTGCCTCGACCACCTCGCGGGCGGTGGGCAGCCGGTCCCCGGGTCGCAACAGGCCCAGTCGCAGGGCCTGTTTGGTCTGCTGCACGATCTGGAGGTAGGTGGCCACACCACTGCGCCGGTCGATGCGGTACTCGACCACGTCGACTCACCACCCTTTCACTAAGGAAGTAGTGAAAGGGTGGCGTCGGAGGGGCGGATGTCAATGTTCCCGAAGCCGGGGCATCGACCGCGGCCGCCCCGTCCCGCGGCACGTTCCGCGGAACCTCCCCTTCCGTGAACGTCGGCTCCGATACTGGACGCCTACACGAAGGAGCCGACCGTGACGTACGACGAGCAACAGCTCTCCGCCCTCCTCGACGAGCTGCCCGGGTACAGCGACGCCCGGTTCTGGCGTGCACTCAAGAACGCCGCGGGCCTGTCCCGCATACGGTCGACGATGGCCTCCGCCGTGCGCGCGGCCCGGGGCGGCGACTTCGCACCGATGGCCGCCTTCGTCCTCGACGTCTTCGACCGCGATGCCCGCCTCAAGGAGCTCACGCAGGCCCTCGCCGGCCATCTCGGCAGCACGCTGAGGGCACATGCATGGATCAGCGACGCCCTCGTGGTCGCCGGCCGCGTCAAGCGGTCCGGTACGGGGGGTGACCCCCTCGGCAAGCTGTCCGGCAAGTGGTGAAGCGGCCGGCGGGGCACCGCTAGCCCTGCTTGATCGCGGAGATGTCGAACTCCAGGACGACCTTGTCGCCGACCAGCACTCCGCCGCCTTCCAGGGCCGCGTTCCAGGTCACGCCGAACTCCTTGCGGGAGATGGTCACCGATCCTTCCAGGCCGACCCGCAGGTTGCCGTAGGGGTCGACGGCATTGCCTGTGTACTCGAAGTCGACGGTGACCGGGCGGGTGGTGTCCTTGATGGTCAGGTCGCCGGTGACGCGGTACTCGGTGTCGGAGTGAGCCTCCACCGACGTGCTGCGGAAGGTGATGTCGGGGAAGTTGGGAGCGTCCAGGAAGTCGTTGGTGCGCAGGTGCTGGTCACGCTGCTCCACCCCGGTGTCGATGCTCTCGGCCTTGATCACCACCTGGACAGTGGAGCGGGCCGGATCGGCGCCGTCCAGGTGGGCGGTGCCTTCGAACTGGTGGAAGGCACCGCGGACTTTGGTCACCATGGCGTGGCGGGCGACGAAGCCGATCCGGGTGTGGGCGGGGTCGAGGACGTAGTCCCCGGTGAGCTCAGAGAGTTCGACGGTCATGGTCAGGTGCCTCCGAAAGACCGGGATCCGGGCGCCGGTACGCCCGGATCGTTCCGGACCCACGCTAGGACCCAACCGATTCCCGCCCCGGCCTGACGCACCGGGGCGGCGGACTGCATTTGGGCCGGCGGTCTCGGGCCACCGAGTCCGACTCCGTCGCGCCGCGTCGGAGGAACCGCAGGGGCGTTAGCCTTCCCCGGTGACAGACACTTTCGTCGACGCGCCCGACGCCTGGCTCACGCTCACTTCCACCAGCGACGTCGAACGGCGAGTGGGACTCTCGTGGCTGTCCGGGCTGTGCTTCAATCGCGCGGCGCCCGTGAACGTGCTCCTTGACCTCCTGGACGCTGACGAACCCGGTCTCCTGTGGCGTGAAGACCTGCCACCCGACGTCCTGGACGCGGCGGTCGTCCACACCGGAAGGCGTGTACGCGCCACCGCCGCCGACTGCGGCCGCCTGGCCGAGGAGCAGTGGGAGCGGCTGATCGCCACCGCTCAGAGTCCGCGCGAGCGACAGCTGCTGACCGAATTCGCGGAAGAGGACCTGGCAGCACGACGGCTCGCGCCCGGCGGCCGTGGCATCGGACGCGCTCCGCACCCCGGTGCCGCACCGCCCGCGACCCCCGATGAGATCGCGGCCGCAGCCGCCGAGGTGCCCGATATCGATCCGGACGGCCATACGACCGGGCTGTGGTGGGTCGGTGCTCTCCACGACGACGCCGAAGCCATGCGCCGGCTCGCAGCTTCGCCGAAATTGCTCGTACGCCGCAGCGTTGCGCGGGCAGCGCGCCTCCCTGAGGACGTGGCTGCCTTGCTCGCTGGCGATGAGGACCGCGTGGTACGGCTGTTCCTCGCCGAGTCCTGTGACGACGCGCCGCCGGAGGTGCTTTTGGAGGTCGCATCGTGGTGGGACGGCAGCCTCTCCTTCCCGGGCCGGCCGCGCAGGCACCCGAACTTCCCGCGCGACGGCCTGCTGCGCTACGCGACCGACCCGAACCCGCGCCTGCGGGCACTCGCACTCGACGACCCCGCAGCCACGGGCGCCGTGATCGAGCAGCTGAGCCTGGACGCAGACCCGCTCGTTCGCATGGCCGCCGGCGAAGACCGCCGGCTCTCGCCGGACTCCTTGCGACGGCTCACCGCCGATCCGGACCAGGCCGTGCGCCGGCGGGCCTGGAAGAACCCGTCCCTCCCGCCGGATGCGCTCGTGAGACTCCTACTCGATGCCGACAGCGCCGAACACGCCGCCCACAACCCTCTCATCCCGATCCCCGTCATGCGCCACATGGTCGCCCTCGGACGACGTATCTCAGGGTCGCAGGCCTGCTGAGTCACGGGCGTAACCGCGACATCCGCCGCCGCAGGGGTTGGACCGCTCAGCCCCGGGCAGGCGCGAGGAGCGAGTCATTCCGTCGATCCGAGGAGGGCGACCTGATGTCCACAAGCCCGAAATCGCACGTCCCGCACGGTGAGGGACCCGGCCGGCACGAAGGCACCGAGCAACACGGCTGGTCACCGGATGTCGACGCCACCCACACGCAGGACAACCCCAGCGCCCGGCGCTCCTTCGACACACCGCCCGAGAAGGCCAGGGGTCAGACGGGCAAGGCAGCGCCGTCCGACGGCGCCGACGAGGTGGTACCGGTGGAGAGCACGTCGCGCAGCGGCGAGGACCTCGCCAAGGGCAGCCGCAACAAGGGCCACCACGACCTGGGACCCCGCGGCCGCTCACAGCGTCCGAGCGGCGGCAAGGACGACGACGCCTACACCGGCGTGGACGCCCAGGAGGGCCCCAGGAAGCTGCGCAAGGGATGACGCCTCCCGCAGCCTTGGTGCCGCCCGCTCCTCCGCGCTCTGCAGGACCCGGCCCCAGAGGTCCGCGGACAGCAGGTACGCGGCCCAGCCGACCGGCTAAGGACAGCTCCTACCGCTTCTGCCAGAGGGTGAGTCGGGTGGCGTAGTCGGGCAGGTTGCCGTGTCCGGTGGTGATGGCGGTGATTTCCAGCATGGCCAGCTGCCCGTCGGTGGTGACCGTGCACATGAGAGTTCCGACGGGCAGGGTGGCGGGAAGGTCCTGTGCCTTGACCTCGGAGGGCAGTACGTCAGCCTGCGCGCCCTGGAGGCACTGCTGCGGCGTCTTTCCGGTGCTCTTGCCCATCGGGGTGTAGAACTCCCACCTTCCCCCCGATACCTCGCTGAGCATGATCTCCCTGCCCGGGGAGTCCTGCACGATTTCGGGAACGTCGAGGTCGACCCTGACGATGTTGGCGCCGCCCGGCGAGCGCAGGACAAGGGGTCGGTCCCGGAAGACGACGGTGTACCCGGAGTCGTCGGAAGCGGACGGCGAAGGGGAGGCGGGCGGCTTGCCTTCGCTCTGCTCAGGCGTGTCGACGTGGGTATTGCCGGAGTGGGACACCGCCCACGTCAGGGCCGCCGCCAGGACGACGGCCGCGGCGGCGGCGACGAGACCGGCCCGCTTGCGGCGTGGGGCGTCCGGTGCGGTGGGGGGATGCGTGGACGGTGCCGAGGTCGGGGCGGAGGCGAAGGTCGGGCTGTGTGGTGGACGCGGTGGAGGCTGTGCCGAATCGGCGACCGTCGGCTCCGGCTCCGCCTTCGGCTGGGGCTCCCGTTCCGGCTCCGGCCTGAGTGCGGCATGCCTGCGGGCGGTCAGTTCTTCGGCCAGAGGGTCCGGCAGCCAGCGGGTGAAGTCGTCCAGCCTGCGGCCCGTCGCCCTCTCGCACAGGGCGGCCAGTTCCCCCGGGGTGATGCGGCGGGCCGGGTCATGGGAGAGGCAGCGTTCGAGCAGGGGGCGGAGCGTGTCGTCGTAGAGGTCGAGGCGGGGCGGGCGCTGGGCGGTGTTGGCGATCTGCGCGGCCAGGGTGAGGGCGCCGCCGTCGCCGTAGGGGTGGCGGCCGGTGGCTGCGAGGGCAGCGATCAGGCCGAGCGAGAAGATGTCCGAGGCCGGTCCGACCGGTTCGCCCAGGGCGTGCTCGGGGGACATGAACTGCGGCGTGCCGACGACGCCGCCGGAGGCGGTGAGCTGGGTCGCGTCGGCGGCGCGGGCGATGCCGAAGTCGATGACGTACGGGCCCTGGTCGCTCAGCAGGATGTTGCCGGGCTTGAGGTCGCGGTGCACGATGCCGGCCGCGTGGATCGCCTCCAGTGCCCGGGCTGTGCAGCCGACCAGCTGGAGGACCGCGGGCAGCGGCAGCGGGCCGTGCGCGGTGAGGGCCTCGTGCAGCGAGAGGCCGGGGACGAACGCGGTGGCCAGCCAGGGCCGCTCGCCGGTGGTGTCGTGGTCGAGGACCGGGACGACGTGGTAGCCCTGGACCCGGCGGGCTGCCTGGACCTCCTGTTCGAACCGCCGACGGAATCCTGGATCGTCTCCGTATTCACGGCGGACTGCTTTCAGCGCGACGGGCTGCCCGCCGCGCGTGCGGGAGAGGTAGACGGTTCCCATGCCGCCCTCGCCGATTCGGGCCAGCAGCCTGTATCCCGAAATCTCCAGCGGGTCCTCCGCCCGCAGCCGCGCTCCCGCCCCGTTCCCCGCTGTCATGCCCGGACCGCCCCCATCCCATGATCGTCGCCGTAAGGGTAGTGGAGGCCAGGGACGGGGACTGCCGGGACGCGGCGATGGGTGTCGCCCGACGGGCAGGCGGCCGGCCGTGGGGCGGGGCGGGGCGATTTCAGCGGGTGGTCGATCGGGTGCGTCGCTCGTGGCGTGCGCGTGCCAGCCCATGGGCCGTACGCAGCAGTTCACGGGTCGCGGCGTGGGTGCGTTCGCCCGGGTTCACCACCGCCAGCCAGCCGGCGGCGCCGTAGACGGGGTGCGCGATGACGGTGTCGGTGGCGCTGGGGTCCGGCTCGGTGCCGGACGGGTCGCGGGGCGAGCGGCCGGTCCACTTGCGGAACGCTTCCTTCCCGGCCGCGATGTTCACGCGGAAGGTGTCCGGCCGGTCCAGGCGCGACGCCTCGTCGCCGGGGTAGTCCTTGGTCACGATGGTCGCGAAGGGCTGGGCAGCCGTCGGGGTGGTGCCGTCGGGTGCGTAGGAGAAGAAGGTGTCGCCCCAGCTGATCTCCGGTGTGCCGTCGCCGGGTGCGGGCTGGGTGATCAGGACGCCGTCGAGGCCGCCCACGAAGCCGATGATCTCGTCGATGGTCATGTGCTCTAGCGTTGCATTGAAGTGCTTGTGGAGAGTTGAAGGCCTGAACAGAGGGAATGCAGGATGGTAAGTCTCAAATCAGGCCATTTGCGTACTGCTGCCGTCGCGCGACGCACGGGGTACTCCGTCCAGCAGATCCGCAACCTTGAGCGCGACGGCGTGCTTCCTCCGGCGACACGCACGGCCACCGGCTACCGGATCTACGCGGAAGTGCACCTGCAGTCCGCACTGGCCTACCGGGCCCTCGCCGCCGCCACGGGGCCCACCGAGGCGAAGAAGATCGTGCGTGCCTTCCACCAGCTCCCCACCGCCCCGGCTCTGGCCCTGCTCGACACCGCCCACGCCCGCCTCGCCGCCGAGCGCGCCGAGCTCAGCCAGGCCGGAGAGGCCGCCCGCGCGATCTCCGCCGAGCGCATCGAAGACGTGCACCCCACGGACGCGATGACCGTCTCCGAACTCGCCGCTGCGCTCGGCGTGCGTCCGTCGACCTTGCGGCACTGGCACGCGGAGCAACTCGTCGTCCCGGACCGGGACCCGAGTGGAACGCGGCGGTACACGCCGGCCCAGGTGCGCGACGCACGGATCGTCCACCAGCTCCGCAAGGCCGGGTACCGCATCCCGCCCCTTCGGGCCCTCATGCCGCAGCTGAGGCGCACCCCCCGATCGCCGGACGTCGCAGCTGCCCTGACCGCCCGGGACGCGAGCATCACCACCCGTTCCAGAGCCCTTCTCGACGGCGGCGTCGCACTCAGCGCGGTCCTCTCCCTGCACGCGCAGACGGCCTGAGGCAACCGATCAGGGAACAGGGCTGACCCACGACCGCTGGGGGAGCGGCGCCGTCCTCGCCGTCGTCCCCCGTCGCGTCGGCCCCGACCGCATCCCGAGCAGCGCGAGCCGGCCGATGCCGGGTGGCCGTCAGCCTGCCCGCCTGCGGCGCCGGTGCTTGCGGACGGGCGTCGGCCCCGGTCTCGGCAAGGTGGCCCTTGCTGCCGGGAGCGTGCACGGGAACGACGACCCCGCCGTCGTCGTGCTGACCGGCAGGGATCCGACGAGCAGGACGAGGCGGTTGCGCTCCGGCTCGCTGCCTCCGGCGTGGTCCACCGTGACGGAGAACTCGCCCCAGCCCCCGCCCGCCTCGAACGACTCCGGCACGTCCTCCAGCCCCAGGACCGGCGCCTCGGCGGCCCGGGCGCCATCCGCCCCCTGAGCCGGAGCCGGAGCGGGGTTGGGCGGCGGTGTCGGGGTCGCCGTCGGGTGTGCGGGCGAGGGCGTCCCCTCCTCCGGGGGGATGTACCAGCGAGGTGGACGGCCGGTCCTCCTCGGCGGGCGACCCGGCGTCGGCCGCCGAGCCCCGGCCCGGCACGCTCGCCCCGGTGTCGGACCGCTCGGCCGCGATCGAGGGGGCGGCCCCGAGGGCCATCGGTGCCATCGCTGCGACCACGGTGGCCGCCGCCATGTGCTTCACGTTCACTTCTTCGTCCCTACCTGGTGCGGTTGCTCTCTCTCACCTTCGACCGGGGAGGACGTCCGGCAGTAGGGCGGTCGACCCGATGAGCCCATAGACCGAACCTATGCACGCCGGAGGGTGCCGGATGCCGGCCACGGCGCTCCTCATAGGAGGGGCCTATGGATGCATCGGCCCCCACCCCCTGGGCAGCGGATGCCGAGGCGGCGATGCCGGCCGAGCCCCCGGACATCCGGGGAACGAGCAAGAGACGGCCCGGCCGACTGGGCCGGACGTGATCGTCACGGAAGGGCGCTGGTGGATGGGGGACAAGCCTGCTGGAGTCAGCCACGACACGACACGACACGACACGACACGACACGGCACGGCACGGCACGCCCAGCCACGGCACGACACGACACACCAAGGCACGCCCCCGGGTGGCCCCGGGCCTGTCAGCCGCCGGCTTTCGGCTCCTCCGCCGCCGCCACGAGAGCGTGCGCCCTCGCGGTCGCCCGCCCGCCCGCCTTCGCGCCGACCGCTTGCGGCGAAGGCATCCGAGCGCCTGACCCTGCTCTGCGAGCGCGCTGGGCGTACGGCGCTCACGGGTGCAGATGGTTCCGCGTGACGCCGGAGAGCACAGCCGCAGTGGCCCGACTACTGCGGCCCCGCTCGCTGGTGTCCGTGGCCGTCGAGCCGGAACTCAGCCCCAGAGCCCAGCTCCTTCAAGACGACTTCACCGCGTCCGTGGCCCCGCTGCCGCCTGGCGAACTGGCACACAGGAACTACCCCGGCGGGGCCGACACGCTCTCCGAAGTCACGGATGCCGGATTCTCCCTGATGCTGGCGGACACGGCGCACGCATCCTGCGCCGTCGTACCGGACGCGGACGGACTGACGCGGCGGGCCGGATCTCCGGCCTGTGCGTTCACCAGCGCACGGCGGTGAAGTCGATCGGCCGGGGCCGCAACAGCCGGGTGCGCTCCGCCAGCGCGCTCAACCGCCGGGCCATATCGTCGGCGGGCAGCCGGCGGCGGTCGCCGTGACCGGGGAGGACCCATTCGAACCGGAGCCGTCCTGCCGCCCCGGCCAATGAGGCGGCCAACTCCTCGATGGAGTACCAGGTCACGCTGTCTGCGACTTCCAGATCGCCCGTGGTGCGTGACCAGTAGAAGCTGTCCCCGCTGAAGCAGTACCGGTCATCGGCGAGGTAGAGCACGCTGCCGGGAGTGTGGCCCGGCAGCGGATGGGCGGTGACCCCCGCACCGACCTCCAGCGGCTCGAGACCGCGGATCACCCGGTCGGCGTCGGGTGCCGCATCGAGGTCGCCCTCGTGGATCCACAGCCGGGCGCCGAAGTGGTCGGCGTAGCGGCGGCCGTGTGCGGCGTGATCGCGATGGGTGAGGAGCACATCGGTGACGGGGCCGCGAGCCGAGTACCGCTCGGCGAGCCGCGGACTCCAGCGCGGCGTGTCGATCATCATGACCGTCCCCGAGGGCCGCAGGAGCAGGTAGGAATTGGCCCCGGCGGTGTGCTGCGAGTTGTGCCCGCAGAGCAGCACGCCGCTGTCCAACTCCATCGGGAAGGGGTCGAGCCGCTGGTCCGGCCGCTGGGAGGTGTGCCGGATCGAGCGGGTGGGGCAGGCGAAGGCGGCCGCGTGTAAGCGCCGCGTCTCCGCTTCGTCGCGCGGCGGGCGCAGGATCTGCGACTTACCGCCGGCCTCGCCGATCAGCTCGGGCGCGAGCTGTCGTGCGACATCACAGTTGAAGCAACGGTCGTCCACGTACCAGCCGTCCACAACAGGTCTCCGTTCCAGGCGGGGGAGGGGGTCGATGCCCGATGCGGGCCGCCCTCCCTGGATACCCCACCCACGGCGGGAAGCGGTAGGCCCCGCCGATCTTGCGCTTCCGGACGCGACGCGCTCTCTCCGAACCCATGGACCCCAAGCCCCCGGCGCGGTCGAACGCTGTGCCGGGCCGCCTTCCTCATCCGGGGCGCCGTGCCACAGTCCACGGTCGTGGCGGCTCGCCGCCCGAGCCCCAGCCGCGGCGGGGAACCGGGCTACCCCCGGGGGTGTGCGTGCAGCACGCACCCCCCCTCTACCGGGCGCACGCCGTACCGGTTCCGGTGCCGGTACCGGCACGACTCCGACGGAACGCCGTCCGGTACGCGCTCGGGCGGTGGCCGGTGTGGCGGGCGAAGAGCGCCGCGAAGGTGCCGGGGTCCTGGTATCCGACGGCCGCCGCGACCGCGGCGACGGTGTGGTCGGTGGACTCCAGCAGATGGCGGGCCCGGCGGACCCGGGCGGCCTGGAGATGGACCAGCGGGCTGTGTCCGGTCTCCTCGGCGAAGCGGCGCAGCAGCGTGCGGGTGCTGACCTGGAACGCGTCCGCGAGTGCGGCGAGGTCGTACCGCTCGGCGAGGTTCTGGTCGAGCAGCCGCATGACCCGCTGGGAGAACTCCCGGCCTGGCTGCGGCAGGAGCCGGGGATCGACGTACGGGGTCTGTGAGGCCCGCGCGTCGTCGAGGAGCGCGACACGGGCGGTGGCCCGGGCCACGCCGGCGCCGTGCTGCCTGCGGATCAGGTCCAGCGCGAAGTCGTACATCGCGCTGAAGGCGGCCGTGGTCGTCACCCCCGTGTCGGTGACGACCAGGTGCTCGGGCTGTACTTCCGCCTCGGGACAGCGCCGGGCCAGTTCCCCGGCGTGCAGCCAGGAGGTGGTGGCCCGGCGCCGGTCGAGGAGGCCCGCCTCGGCGAGCAGGAACGCGCCGATGCACAGCGAGACGATGGCGGTGCCGGCGGCGGCCTGCGCCCGGATCGCCGCGGTCTCCGGGGTGAGCCGGCCGAGCAGGGCGTCGAGATCCGCGCCCGCACGCAGCTCGAAGCCGGGGACCACGAGGACGTCGACCTCACGCACGGGCCGTACGTCCAGGCTCGCGCCGCCCGAGGCCGTGACCCGGCGCCGCGGCGAGACGACCGACACCCGGTAGCCCGGCGCGTCCGGCCCGGCGATGTGGCCGGCCATCGTCAACAGGTCCGGCACACCGAACACTTCGGACGCGAAACAGCCCGGGTACGCCAGGACCCCGACCCGCAGGTCCCCCGCCCCGTCGCCGCCCCCCGCCGGCCGCCCCTCTTCCGCCCCCACCCGTCCCCCCGCCTGCCCTTGCCCCGCCCCCACCAGGATCAGGATGAGGATGAGGATATGGCGAGATCACCTCTCATCCTGGCGATCCCGCCCCTCACCCGGCAGCCGGTTCCGCGTCAGGCTGACCCCATGACCGAAGACGATCCGATCACCGACTTCACCCGCCGGACCGTTGCCGTGGAGGGGGTGGAGAAGACGGTGTACGTGGCCGGGGCCGGCCCCGCGGTCGTCGTGCTGCCCGAGATGCCGGGCATCAGCCCCGACGTCCTGCGGCTCGCGCGGTGGGTGCGGGACGCGGGCTTCACCGTCCACGTGCCCTCCCTCTTCGGGACGGACGGTGCCTTCCCCACCGTCGAGGGCGGCCGGGAAGTCGTCCGCCGCGCATGCGTCAGCGCGGAGTTCCGCGCCTTCGCCGGGGGCGGCACCAGCCCGGTGACGCTCTGGCTGCGCGGCCTGGCGCGTCAGGCCCACGCGGAGTGTGGCGGGCCGGGGGTGGGGGCGATCGGGTTGTGCTTCACCGGCAACTTCGCCCTCACCATGGCCCTGGAGCCCGCCGTGATCGCCCCGGTGGTCAACCACCCGTCGCTGCCGCTCGACGACCCCGGCGGAATCGAACTCGACCCGGCGGACGCCCGCGCGGTGCGCGACCGCCTCGACCGTGACGGACTCACCGTCCTGGCCTACCGCTTCGAGGGCGACCGGTGGTGCACGGGGCAGCGCTTCGCCGCCTACCGGGCCCTGCTCGGCGAGGCCTTCGACGGCCGCGTCCTCCCGGACACCGCCGCCAACCCGACGCCGCCGCCCTTCTTCGCCGACCTGGTCGGCACACCGCACAGCGTCGTCACGGCCCACCTCGTCGACGAGGCGGGCCACCCCACGGTCCAGGCACGCGACGAGATCCTCACCTTCCTCACCACCCGCCTGCACCCGCAGACGGGCCGCCGCCGCGTCACATGACGGGGTGACGGCGAAGGCGTCGTCTTCCGGCAGCCGGGAAGGCGGACCATGCCCGGTTACGTCGCCGCGAGGAACTCGCGCAGGTCCACGATCTTGTACCCCTCCTCCACTGCCGCGTCGATGATTCGCGGCAGTGCCTGGGCGTCCAGCACCACCCCATCACCCGCGCTGCTCCCGACATGCATCTGCAGGACGGCCCCCGGCCCCAGCGAGCCCACCGCCCTGCGGACCACCTGGTTCACGGTCATGCCGCCGGCCTGCCCCAAGTAGCCGTTCGTGTCGTTGGTGAACTCGATCGCCGCGTAGCCCATCTCGTTGACGTCCGCGACCGAATCCTCCGTGGTGGAGCTGTACGGGAAACGGAAGAACGGCAGGGGCTCGGCCTGGGACGCCTTACGGATCGCCGCGTCCGCCGCGTGGACCTCCCGCGCCCGCTCCTGGGTGCTCAGGTCATCGAAGTACGGATGGCTGTACGAGTGGTTGCCCAAGCCGTGTCCGGCCTCGGCCATCGCCCGCACGGCCGCCGGATGGGCCTCGGCGTACATCCCCGTGGGGAAGAAGGTGGCAGGCGCCTTCCGCCGGCGCAGCTCCGCCAGGACGGTGCCGAGTCCGCTCTCGTCCCACGCGGCGTTGAAGGTGAGCGCCACCACCTCCCGCGATGTCGGCAACCGCCGGATCTCCTGTCCGAGCAGCGAAGCCGGCGGCCGAGGAGCCGCCACGACACCGCCTTCCCGCCCCCGGGCAGCCGACGCGGCCACAGCGCTCGAGCCGGCCACCAGCCCCACAGCCGGCAGCGCCGCCAGCACGGCGCGTCGTCCCACATCCACCGCGGTCGCTCCCTCAGGCACCGCGCCGCCCCGCGCGGCGCTTCCACGATCGTGCAAGACCAGAGGCACGGAACCCCGCGTAGCCATGCCGCGCACCCGGGTGACCCCGTACACCGACGGGGCCAGGGCCATCCCTCCGAGGGGGGACGGTTCCCCCCTCCCCACCCCGTCGGAGCCCGCCCCCCGTGCCCACGACGGTGGTCTGGGGAATCCGCCGAGCACAGCCTCGGCACACCCGCCGCCTATCCGCCGTCGGTGGCAACAGCCGTCGTGGGCCGATGCCGGCGGTTGCGGGTGCCTCCTCTTCTCCTGAGGCCGCTCCTGAGGCCGCTCCTGAGGCCGCCACAAGCAGTCCAGAGCGGTCGCCACGCGCTACGACAAGCGCGGCTCCGTCTGCCTCGGCACGGTCGCCGCAGCAGCCGTGACCATCTGGCTCCGGAGCCGAGCATCGACCTCACAGGGCGATCGGCCGATAGGCCAGGGCCTGCTCGACCACTTCAGCAGCCGAGAGATCCCGCTCCGGCGGCCAGAAGATCAAGTCACTGACGTGGCCGGTTGGACATGCCAGGGCTCTGTCGAGCATCTCCAACCACCCGTCCACCTCTTCTTCGGAGGTGTAGTCCGCATCCATGATCCGCTGCACGACGGCAACGGCCGCAGTCCGGCTCATCTCCACTGCAATCACCCCCCTGTTCTGGGTCACCTTAACGAGGCGGGCGATCGGCCGCGCAAGTCGCAGGGGCGGTGACAACTGCGGCGTGAGCACCGGCGGCGTGATGCTGCGAGGACGCCGCCGGCGAGCAGGGCCTCATCGCCATGGCTCTCATGTCGCTCGACTGATGATCGAGCTCGGGGCAGTCGCCGGGCCTATACCGCCTCAGCATCGGGCTCCCGCTGGCCGCACACCCCAAGGGATAGCCTCGGCGGACATCCCGGCGACAGAGGGGGACGCCGTGTCCGACGGAGTGACAGCCTGGCTGGCCGCAGCGCCCTACCGTTGGCCTGCCTGACGGCGGGCGCGTCCACCGACGACCTGCGACCGCTGAAGCAGGTGCTCAACGGCCTAAACGGATCGTGGGGATGGGGGAGGCCACCCACGGAACGCGCGAGTTCTTCCAGCTCAAGCACCGCCTGCTGGAGTTCCTCGTCACCGAGTTGGGGTTCTCGGTACTGGCCATGGAGGCCAGCGCATCGGCGGGCGAAGCCGTCGACGCCTGGGTCCGCCGGGGCACCGGGGACGGCGCCGAGGTCCTTGCGGGGCTGGGATTTTGGACCTGGCGGACCCACGAGGTGCTGGCGGTCCTCGATGGATGCGGGCCTACAACCGGGGACGGCCGGAGGACGAGCAGGTGGGTTTCGTCGGCATCGACCCCCAAGCATGCGGTGCTTCCCCCACCGCGCTCGACGCCTTCCTGCGCGGGGCGGCACCGGACCGGGTGGCCGGCATGCACGAAGCGCTCGGGGTACTGGCCAGGGCGTATCCCGGATCGCGCCCCGACCCACAACGCCGCCTGGCCCACGAGGCCGAGGAACTGCTGGAGTTCCTGCGTGAACTGGCTCCCGACGCGGCCGACGTGCTGCGCCACGCACGGACCCTGGCGCAGGCCCCCGACCTCGTGACGCGCGAGCGACGCCACACCGACCCGGGGCAGACCGTCTTCGCCGCCCGTGACCGGCACATGGCCGACAACCTCGGACGGGTCCTGGAGGACCCGTCCGCCAAAGTTGCCCTGTGGGCACACAACGGCCACATCACCAGGAGCCGCCACGACGGCACCGTACCGGCGCTGGGGCAGCACTTGCCCGAACGCTACGGCGACGCCTACTACGCGCTCGGCCTGCTGTTCGGTGCCGGTTCCCTCCGCGCACAGCCTCTCTGGCCCGGCCCCTGGACGCGCGGCCCGTCCGCCGCCGTCGCCACCCACCGGGTCGGTCCACGACAACCCTGGAGCTGATGGCCTACCAGACCCGCAGAATGACCGGCTCCACGGGTGGAATCAGGGCAGCCATTGCCGGAACGCAGGAACCTCCTGGCCCACGACTTCGTTGGGACAGCCGAATGATCACCGGTTCACATGAAGGGACGCGCACGATGACATTCCACACTGCCCATGTGGAAGCCCCGTCGACGCTGGACCGCCGCACCGGACCACACGGTGAGGTGGTTCTGCGCCGTCGCGATGAGACGTACGAAATCATCGTGAACGGCTGTTTCCTGATGGACACCTCTGACGGGCGCTCCGAGCGGCTCCTCGTCGATGCCGCCCTCGGACAGACGACAGCCGCCGCCCCCACGGTCCTGATCGGCGGACTCGGTGTCGGATTCTCCCTCGCGCACGCCAGCGGGCAGCCCCGTTGGTCGCGGATCGTCGTCGTCGAACGCGAAGACGCCATCATCGGCTGGCACCGCACCGGCCCATTGAGTGCGATCACCGCCGACGCCCTGTCCGACCCGCGGGTGAGCATCCTGCACACCGACCTCAACGACCACCTGCGCACCACGGACGAGCAGTACGACGCCCTCTGCCTCGACATCGACAACGGCCCCGACTGGACCGTCACCGACGACAACCACAGCCTCTACTCCCCGAGTGGTCTCGCCGCTTGCCGCGCCCGTCTCACCCCGGGCGGAATCCTGGCGATCTGGTCCGCCCAGCCGTCTCCCGCATTCGAGAGGGCCCTCCGCCAGGCGGACTTCGAGGACGTGCACACCAAGGAGGTACCCGTCGCCCGTGGGGTCCCCGACGTGGTTCACCTCGCTCGGAACCCGTCCTGACACCACAACCTCCCGCAGGAGCGGTACCGGGCGCCTACACACCAGGCCGCCGCCAACTCCGCCCACCGCCAGAGGCCGGGCCCTGCCGCCGGGCCTGACGGCGCCGGGAGCCGATCGACAGCCGCGTCCCCGGGGCGCCCGGCGGAGAGGTGGCCAGTGCCGGCCAGCGCACAGAGCGTCGTCCCATGGCCCACCTCCCGCAGCGCGCTCAGCAGCGCCCGCGTCGACTCGGCCGGCCATGCCGACAGTTCCTCCCGTTGCTGCGGAGCGGCCACGGAGGCGCGCAGGGCAACAGGCTCGGGCGGGGCTCGGCGGCGGGCCCCGAACCGACGACGGCCGCCCGGAACCGGTCGCCGCCGCCCAGGTGCCGGGCGGGATCAGCCGCAGCAGTACGCAACACGCAACACGCATCCAAGCAGCGGGGGAGCGGACACCGGAACGAGCCGCGCCGGCCCGGAGGCCGGCTGTACTCCACCGGTTCCCCACCCGTTCCCCGTCGTTCCTGGACCGTTCCTCGGGAGTCTTGTCGCGCACCTGACAGCACCGGCTCCACGAGAGGGGAACACCATGCGCGCACGCCGTGCACTGACAGGCCTCACCTTGGGAAGTGCGCTCGTCCTGGGAGGTGCGACCGCGACGGCCCAGGCGGCCGTGCCGGCGCAGCCGGCGGGGACCGCGGTCGGCTCCGTGAACGTCTACCCGAGCCCCGAGGCCTGTGTGGCCGCGGGCAAGGCCACGGGCAAGCGCTTCAGCTGCACGTACTGGGACTTCGCCTTCGGCTGGGGCCTGCAGATCTACGGCTAGAGCCGGCCGGGCCCTTGGCTGAGGCGGTCCGGACCGGGACCGGCGACGGACCCGGCCCCGGCCGCCTCGGCACACCGGCCCCGGGCACCGCCCACGACCACGGCCGGCGGCACGCCGGCGGCCGACACGGCGCACGCACGGCCGGCCGGCCACGGCGTCCGGCCGGTCCGCCAGAGCGCCCTCGACGGCGTGTGGTGTGGTCGGCGATGCGCCTCCGCCCGGCCTGAGCTGCCCTTACGCAGGTTAGGGTGGCGTCATGACCACGCTCGCTTACGAAGACTTCGGCACCGGACGCCACCGCGAGGCCTCGCTGATCCGGCACGCCCTGGGCAGCGTCCACGACGAGGAGCTCGTGGCGGGCCTGGCCGGCGGCGTCGGCTTCATGTACTTCGTCTTCGAGTACGGGGGCCGGCTGCCCCTCCTCACAATCGTCGCCCAGGCCCACCCCGAGCCCTGGGTGCAGGTCGCCCTCGGCCGACTGGGGGTGCCGTACGAGGCCACCCGGGCCATGAACCCCCGCTGGGGCCGGGTCAGGGCCGCACTCGACGCCGGACAGCCCGCCTTCTGCGTGGTCGACCGTTCCGCCCTGCCCTGGCACGGCCCCGACCCGGACGCCGAGCTGACCGGCACCGACGCGTACACCGTCGTCATCGCCGGCTACGACGGAGACGACCTGCTGGTCGAGGACGGGGCCGAGACCCCGTACCGGATCGACCGCGAGGAGTTCGGCGCCGCCTGGACCGCGCACCGCAAGGGCCGCCACCAGCTGATCGTGCCCACCGGGCCGCCCGAGGAGGAGCCGGACGTGGCGGGGGCGATCGGCTCCACGGTCAGGCACCTCACCGGTCCGGTCCTGGGCAACGCGTTCGACGTGAACTTCGGTTTCAGCGGCATGGAGAGGCTCGCCGCCCAGCTGCGCGACGGCAGCACCGCCGCCGGCTGGGAGCATCGGTTCGGCAGCGCGCCGGAAGCCTTCCGCGCGGTCACCGGGCGGCTGTACTCCTGCCTGGAGGAGGAGTGGACCGCCCCCGGCGCGACGCGGCCGCTGTACGCCGACTTCCTCGATCTCGTCGGCCGCACGGAGGCCGCCGCCCTGTTCCGGGAGTCCGCCGGGCAGTGGTCGGAGCTGGCCGCACTCGCCCGCGACACCGCCCCGGACGCGGGTCCGGGCGAACGCCGGTCCTTCTTCGACGCGTGCGCGCAGCACGTGGACCGCAGCCTGGACCTGGAGCGGCAGGCCGTCCGGTCCCTGACGGACTGACGTGACGGCGATCCGGACGAACTCCCGCCCGGCGCCGACCGCCTGCCCGCCCGTACGCGTCCCCGGTCCGGCAGCCGGGTCCCGGCACCTGTCCGCGAAGTCCCGGGGTTCCGGGGTACCGTGGCCCGCGGGGACCGGCCGCGGCCGAGGGAGTTGAACCGCCGCAGGCCGGAGGGGATCATCACCGCGTGCACCGACGCCCGGAATTCCACGAACTGCTCTCGTCCGCCGGACTCACGGTCGTGGAGGACGTGCGCCCGGCCGGCGGCCTCTTGCCGCCCGAGGCCGGCTGGCGCATCGCGCGGGGGATCGCGGCGCCCGACGGCGCGGTCCGGGAAACCCTCGACCCCGCGAGGTGGAGCCGCCTCGCGGATGCCGACGGCGAGTTCCTGGTGGCCGTCCTCGGACATCGGATCGGCGGCAACGACGCGTGGTGGACCCGGGTCCGCCACACCGGCGGCGGCATACCGGGGCTGACCGGCGACCCCGGGTTCGTCGCGCTGTCCCTCGACGGGCAGGTGCTCGTCGCCCAGGTGCCCGGCGCGGACGGGCCCCGCGTGACGGCCCTCGACCGACTGCCGGACCGGCTGGAGGAGGCGGCCGCGGCCGCCGGGCGCGAGACGGAGGCCGAGCGCGCCGAAGTGTGGGCAGCGGTCCCCGGCCGCCCTGCGTGGCCCCTGCACTGGGCCGAGCGGATCGGGTCCAACCCCGCCGCACCGGACGAGCTGCTGATCCGGCTGCTGGACGTGGCGGAGGGCTTCCTGCACGGATGCGACCGTCCCGCCGTCCTCGACGCCGCCGTCGCCCACCCCGACCCGCGGGTGCGAGCGGCACCCGCCGACACCTTCCGGCCCAAGCTCACGTCTGACCAGTGGGTCCGCCTGGTACGCGGCGAGCCGTCGCCCCGGCGGCGCGCGCTGTGGGCCGAATGCGCCGGCGTCTGGGGCGCCGAACTCCCCGAGGACCTGTACGACGACCTCCTCGCCGGCCCGTCCCGGGCCGCGGCCGCCGCACTCCCCGGGCTCCCCGCCCACCGCCTCCCGGACCTCGCGGCCGACGCCGATCCCCGCGTGCGGGCGGCTGTCTGCGCCCGGTGGGAGGAGCTCGGCGCACCGCTGCGGGAGCGGCTGCTGGCCGACGCCGACGAAGCGGTGCGCACGCCCGCGCTGCTCGCCCACCACACCGCCGCCCCCATGTCCCGCGAGGTCTTCGCCGCGCTGCCCGAGACGCGGCCCGCACTCGAAAAGTGCCGCCTCGCCCCCGGCCTGGAGGCGGAACTGGTCCGTGACGGGGACGCGGAGACCCGCCGGGCGCTGGCCGCCAACCCGGGGCTCAGTGCCCACGGCGTCGCCGCCCTGGCACAAGACCCGGACGAGGAGGTCCGCTCGGCGGTGGCACTGCGGCCCGACCTCGACGAGCAGCAGCGTGCCGCGGTGCGCCACGCGTTCGACCCGGCGTCGATGTCGCACCCGCTGCCCTGGGTCCAGCACCTGCACGGGGACGCCGACGCGATGCGCCGACTCGCCGTGTCGTCCCATCCGCTCATCCGCCGGAGCGTGGCCCGGGCCCGGCGTCTTCCACCGGACGTCGTGGAGCGTCTGGCGCGGGACGAGGACCGGACGGTCCGGCTGTTCCTGGCCGAATCGTGCGAGGACGCGCCGGCCGGCATGCTGCTGGAGGTCTGGCGCTGGTGGGACGGCAGTTTCAGCCACCCCGACCGCCCCCGCAGCCACCCCAACTTCCCCCGTACGGGGCTGCTGCGCTACGCCGCCGACCCCGACGGGCGGATGCGCCGCCTGGCCCTGGACGATCCGCACTCCACACCCGCCGACGTCGCACGTCTCGCCCGCGACCCGGAATCCGAGGTGCGCCGCCGCGCGGCCGAGGACCCCCGGCTGTCACCGGCCGACGCGGTACGGCTGCTGAACGACCCGGCGGGCCACGTCCGCGAGAGCGCGATGCGCAGTCCCCGGCTGCCGGCCCGCGTCCTGGCCGGGCTGCTGCACGACCGCGACGCGGCGGGCACGGCGGTCACCAATCCGGCGATCCCGGTCCCCGTCCTGCACCGCCTCCTCGCCGCGGCCGCGGCAGCCGTGGACGCCGTGGCCCCCCGGCGCTGAGCCCGGTGGGCCCGGCTCACCCGACGGCCGGCAGGACGTGCTCGCCGGCCTTGTCGGTGCTCAGGCACAGAGAGCAGACGACCGCGTCGTGGGTGATGCAGGCCGCGAGGTCGGGCCGCTCGTAAGGCTGGTGGCAGACGTGGCAGCCGAAGACGGCCGCGCTCGGGTTGCCGTCGCCGTCCAGCAGGGGCTCGCCGATGCCGTCGTCGGCGCGGCGCAGGTAGTAGCGGCCCTTGGTGACCACGGCCGTCAGCGGGGTGAGGACGAAGGCGATGACGGCCGCGGCCACGGGCGAGTACGGCTGGAGGCCGTCACCGAAGAGGTGGAAGTACACGGCGATCGACAGCCCGGAAGCGGCGGTGAAGGACACGACGCCGACCGGGTTCACCGCATGGAGCATGCCCCGGCGGAACTCCGGCCGGAGCGGGGACAGTCCCAGCACGTGTTTGTTGATGCCGATGTCGGTGGCTACGGTGACCACCCAGGCGATCGCGCAGTTCGAGTAGAAGCCGAGCAGGCCGTTCAGGAAGGTGAACATGTCGGCTTCCATCAGGACCAGTGCGAAGGCGAGGTTGACCAGGACGAAGACCATGCGGCCGGGATAGTGCCCGGTGACGCGGGTGAAGGAGTTCGTCCAGGCCAGCGAGCCGGAGTACGCGTTCGTCACGTTGATCTTGATCTGGCTGATCACCACCAGGACCACGGCCAGCGGGATGACGGCCCAAGGCGGCATCATCGCGTCGAACGCGCCCCGGAACTGCCTGATGGGCTCGGGCGCGGCGGCCGGTCCGGCCTCGGCGATGACGTAGACGGCGAGGAAGACGCCGATGGCCTGCTTGAGCGCGCCGAGCACCACCCACCCGGGGCCGGCCACGAGCACGGCGGTCCACCAGGCTCGCTTGTTCGCCTCCGTCCTCGGCGGCATGAAGCGCAGGTAGTCGATCTGTTCGCCGATCTGCGCGATCAGTGACAGGCACACACCCGCTCCGAGCATCACGGAGGCGGTGTCGACGGCGCCGTCGCCGTCCGTGCCGGCGTAGGCCAGGAAGCGGTCCACCGTGCCGGGGTCGTGGGCCACCAGGTAGACCAGCGGACCGACCATCAGCAGCAGCCAGACCGGGGTGGTCCACACCTGGAGCCTGCTGAGCGCCTTCATGCCGTAGACGACCAGCGGGATCACCATCAGCGTGGAGACCGCGTAGCCCAGCCAGAGCGGCAGCCCGAGGCCGAGTTCGAGGCCCTGGGCCATGATCGAGCCTTCGAGGGCGAAGAAGATGAAGGTGAAGCTGGCGAAGATGGCACTGGTGAGGACCGAGCCGTAGTAACCGAAGCCGGAGCCGCGGGTGATGAGGTCCAGGTCGATGTTGTAGCGGGCGCCGTAGTAGGCCAGGGGGAAGCCCGTGACGAAGATGACCACCGCGGCGAGGGCGATGGCCAGCAGGGCGTTGCCGGTGCCGTGGGCCAGGCCGATGCCGGCGCCGATGGAGAAGTCCGCCATGTACGCGATGCCGCCGAGGGCCGTGGTGGCCACGACCAAGGGGCTCCAGCGGCGGTAACTGCGGGGCGCGAAACGCAGGGTGTAGTCCTCCAGGGTCTCCCTGACCGCCTGGCCGGCAGCTCCCTGCGCCGTGTCCGGCACGTCCTGTCGCGATTCGGTGGTGCTCATGCCGACGCCTCCCGCTGACCCGTTCGTAGCCGCGCTCCCACGGCCGGTCACGCTAGGAAGCGGTTGTTACGCCCTGCGCGCCCCGCGGTGAACACCGTGTTGCCACCGACGCGCCCATTCCTCGGCCAGCAGGCGGTAGGACCGCACCCGGTCCGCGTGTCCGTGCGTGACGGTGGTGATCAGCAGCTCGTCCGCCCCGGTGGCCTCCTGGAGCCGTTCGAGATGGTCGGCGACCGTCCGGGGCGAACCGGCGAACTGGGTCTCCACCCGGTCGGCTACCAGGGCGTGGTCGGCCGGCGACCAGCCGGCGGTCAGCGCGCGCGGGCCTCGGCGGGGGCGGGGTAGGGGATGGCTCCCTCGGCGGCGCGGATGCTGTGCACCCAGGGCGCGTACCCGGTGGCGAGCTCGCGGGCCGTCGCGTCGTCCTGCGCCACCACCACGTCGGCGGACACCGTCACGTACGGCCGGTCCAGCCCGCCGACGGCTTGACACCGTCCTCACCCACCGGCGGCGTGTAGCCGCCCGTGGAGGCCTTGGCCCAGGTGTGCTTGCCGCCGGCGGCATCGGTGAGCACCGCCGAGCCGTCCAGCATCTCGGCGTGGCTGTAGCCGCTGGACTGCGCCGACAGCGTCCATCCGGCGGGCAGCGACTGCGAGTCAGCGGACATCAGCCATTGCGTCGGCACGATCCGCGGTTCGAGATTGTGGCCGCGCTGGTCATCGGTACCGGTGCTGCTCTTGGCCCACAGCACCATGCGGGGACGCTGGTCGCAGTGGTGGTACAGCTCGACGCGGACCGGTACCGACTGGCAGGCCTTCAACGCGACATCGCCGTCCTGGTGCGGGCCGGGCAGCAGGAAGTCGTCGCCGGGGCCGGAGGGGTTCGGGTCGTCGTAGACCAGCTTGTCGCCGAGCCAGATCTTCGCGCCGTCGGTGTGCGCGCCCGCGAAGCGGAAGTCCCCGGTGACCGGGGCCTTGACCTGGCCCTCCCAGCGCACCACGAACCAGCTCTTGAAGGGCGGGCGGCAGCGGGTTGTCCCGCCACGGCAGGTTCTCCGGGTTGCCGGTCCACGCGATGCCCCAGTCCAGGTTGACCTGCGACTCGCCGCGCACCATCACGGGCGTCGCGTCCGGGCTACCCGCATGGCGCGAGTCGTTGAAGTACGAGGCGCGCACACCGTGCGGTGCGCCCTGGCGGGAGTTGTAGGCGAGGCTCCCCCCGGCCGACCCGCCGACCAGATCGCCGTGGCGGTGGCGGCCTTACGGTTCCTTCTGCCGCACGGTGGAAGGTGACGGCGGTGCGGCGGGCTGGACCGCCCCGGACGGTTTCGGCCTCGCGCCGACCCCTTACCACGGCGGAGTCGTGCTGTTCAAGGAGCAGGACGGCAGCATCGACGCCTTCGCCTCCGGGGCGTACGGCGCCGGCTCGATGGAACTGCGCCATCAGCAGAACGCGGGCGCGGGCTGGGGCCCGAGAGAGTCCATGGGCCAGGTACCGGACGCCGGGGTGGGCCTGAGCCAGCCGAGCACCGTGGAACAACTGCCGGATGGCAGGCTGCACGTGGCGGCGCGTGAGTGGAACAGGGACCGCGTGTGGGAGATCGGGCAATCGGCACCGGGCGGCAACTGGGGCCCGTGGCAACTGGCGCCCCCGTCCGCCGCACCGCCCCCACGGACCGCCACCACCCCCTCGCAGCCCGAGCCGGCCCGGGCTGTTGGCCGCTCCGGCCCATCAGACGCTGAACAAGCTGTCCGTCCGCAAGCGTCCCCCGCGCCCGCGGAGGTTGGCCGCGCGATCACGGGCGGAGGGCCCTCCGTTCCACCGAGGGTCCCTCCGCCCGAGTCTCAGAACTGCCCGACGATCTTCCGCGGGGTGATCCGGACGACCACGCGCGGTGCATCGTCGACCGAGCTCGGGTTGAACTCGCGGTACTTCTTGCCGGTGTACTTGACCGAGAGCTCGTCGATGAGCTCCTGGCCGCCCTCGGTGGTGAGCTGGGCGGTGCCGCGGATCTCGGCGTACGTGTAGGGGGCGTCGAAGGGCTGGAGCAGTACGGTGACGCGCGGGTCCTGGCGCATGTTCTTCTCCTTGCGCCGGCCCACGGTGGTCGAGATCAGCACGTCGTTGCCGTCGCGCTTCACCCAGACCGGGGACACCTGGGGGCTGCCGTCGGGCTGGATGGTGGCGATGTTCACGAAGACGGGGCTGTCGAGCAGTTCCATGAGCCTGTCGCTGAGCTGAGCAGACACGAGGGGTCCCTCCGGACGGGGTGCGGATGTTGCCTCCCTTATTAGCTCAGCCCGACATCCTTTTCACGGCACCCGATAGGCCATCGGAGTGGTGGCCGCACCGGCTTCCCCACCCCCTGCTATCGTCAATCAGACGAAAACAACGGGGGGCGGGAACATGACCGAAACGACGAACACAGCGGACGCCGAACTCGCCACACGGGCTGCCGAACTGGTGACCCACTGGGTGTCGGCGGACACACCCCTGACTGAGGGCCAGAGATGGCAACTGGTCGGCCTCCAGCACCCGGGCTCTGGGCACGTGGAGATGTGGGTGTGGGACGACGTCCTGGGGTGGGAGCGCGCACTGGCCACCGCCCTGGCCGCCGACGACGGCACCGCGAAGAGCCGTGAACGCACCGCGAGCGCCAGGGCCACGGCCGTGGCGGCCATGCGGGACATGCTCCTGCGCGGCATCCCCGCAGGGGAGACGGCGAACCAGATCTGGCGCGAGGGCGAAGGCCCCGACCCCCGCGAGGAACTGCGCCGCTTCGTCGCCGCCCACGGATAGGCCCCCCCGCAAACCCGGTCATCACCCGACCGGCCGCACGACACCTCCGTTACCGCGGCCCACTTGTCGGGAATCTCTGCGCCGCCCGCAACCAGCCCCGGCCGCCCGCCCGACCCGCACACCACAAGGCCGGCACGAAGCCCCGACGCATCGGCGGATCGTCAAGCTCAGCCTGAGAGGCGGAAACCACCGATCTGGTACTCCAGCCCCTCACGGAACTCCAGGTGCGGGATGGCACTTCGCATGGCCGAGTACAACGCGGGCGGAACCTCGTAGACCGCGGTCGCAAGAAAGTCGTCGTCGCCGTAGGGGAACAGGTCCCTGATACTTAGGATCTCGACTCGGGTCAGTGCAGTGACATGGGCGGCCTGCTCGTCACTCTCCCAGCCGATGAGCTCCCACCCAAGGGTTTCGGTGTCGATATCGTTCACGTGCCTACGGTATGCGCGAACCGCCCCTTAATCCCAGCGGGTCGGATCGTAGACGGCCCGGGTCCACTGGGCCTCGAATTCCTCTTGGTCGATCACGAACGGCACCCACGCAGGGTCGTAGCGGTCCACCCACGGCGGGTTGAAGGGCCAGTCCTCCGGAGTGCTCCGGTAGGCCATTCCGTCCTCGGTCAGCTCGACCTGGCGGATGCGACGACCATCGGGCCCGACTTCCATCAGGTAGATCATCGGATCGTCGTCCTCGTCCCACTGGCGGCTCAGATACAGCAGGTCCCGGCCGACCAAGGCGCCGAAGCCCGGCATGCCGCGCTGGGCGGCCCGTTCGGCTCGGGCCTCGGCCAGGCCGGGCGGTGTCGTCGGGCCGTCGACGTCGGCCTCGTCAAGACCCCAGGCCTCGGCCTCCACGCGGGTGGCCTCGGTGTGCACGACCTCCACGTCGGCGAAGGTCTCCAGCACCTCCTGCTCGGACCGGGCGTGCACCCACCACCAGGTGCCGCCCATGCCGTAGTCCTGCAGGACCAGAAAACGTGTCTTCGATGCAGCGTCAGAACGAGCCATCCGCATACCCTAAGGCGTGGCCAAGGATTGATCTTGTGGCGGGTCGAGGTGAATTGACGGACGCGGCGTGGGCGCGGATAGCGCCCCCTGTTGCCACAGTCGGACGGGCCGCTCGCAGACGCGTCAGCCCGCCTCGGCCGATCCCGAAGCGGGCTGACCACAAAGGCGACCTCGCCGGGATCGCACTGAGCTGACCGAAACGCAGCCCGCTCCGAATCCGAGCCCACTGGGCGTCTGTCACCACGAAGGCATCTTCGCACCCCTGCGTGCCTCCGGAGCAACTGCACTCCGGCGGCGGGGTCCCACGGCGCTGCCGGCACTTCGCGTCAACGTTCCCCGACAGGCAGACGCCGGCTGCTGCTGAGACTCGGCGAGTAGCTGGTCGCGGACCGCGTCGGGAATGCCCGGAGGCAGCAGGATCTCCTTGACGGCGACGTCTCGGTCGAGAAGATCGTCCTGGCCGCGCCATACCAGCCACACGCGCCACATGCCCCCCTGCCCGATGCGCTCGAACAGCCGGTAGCGGCATCACCCTGACGAGGGTCCGTACGAATGGGCCGGGCAGGTTCCGTGAGGCGGACAGGGGTGCACGTCTCGCCGGGTGCCGACCGGCGGCCCCTCCTCGTCCGCCACGTACGGCGCGGGATGGCTCAGGCGGGGCCGGGAGTGCGGGACAGCGCCGTGTGCAGAGCGAAGGCACCGAGCAGGCCGCCCGCCGTGAAGCGCTGGGCGGTCATGGCGCGGGGCCGGGCGGCCAGAAACCCTGACACGCGTGCTGCGGCCAGCATGATCAGGGCGTTCACGGATATCCCCACGACGATCTGGACACCCCCGAGCTGAAGCAGCTGCCCCCCGGCCGGACCCGCCTGCGGGTCCAGGAACTGGGGCAGCAGGGCGGCGTACATGAGAGCGATCTTGGGGTTGAGCAGGTTGGTCAGCAGCCCCGTCGCGAAGAGACGGGCGTCGGAGAGCGGCGGGAGGTCGTGGGCGGGGGCGAAGGGGGAGCGGCCGCCGGGCTTGAGCATGCCCCAGGCCAGGTAGGCCAGATAGGCGGCCCCGGCCAGCTTGACCACCGTGAAGGCCACCGGCACGGCGGCGAACAGCGCGGACAGGCCCGCGGCCGCGGCCAGCAGGTAGCACAAGAATCCCACGGCGGTCCCACCCAGGCTGACCAGACCCGCCCTGCGGCCTTGAGTGATCGCACGCGAGGCGAGGTGAATCATGTTCGGTCCCGGAGTCAGTGCCATGCCCAGTTCCACCAGGGCCACTCCTCCGACTGCGGTCAGAGCGATCACCGGTCATCCTCCAGGTCGTTCGCCGGTACCCCGCATCGAACGGGGCCACGGGGCTACGGCAACGGCGGGTACGACGCCGCGCCCCACCCGGCTCGCCCGCCGCAGCCTACGACCCCGCCGACCGGCATCTCCACGCGCCCCCCGCCCCGGCCGGAGGACGGAGCCCGTCTCCCTCGTCGGCGCTCAGGGAGGCCATCGGGTGTGGAGAACCGTGCCGATGGCGGTCCGGGTGGCCGACCGGGCGGGCACGAGAACGCCGAGGGCGGCCACGCATGTACTCCGGGAAGCCGACGACCCCGACGTGGTTCACGACGAGGCGCTGGGCCGCGATCCCGAGCGGGGTGCCGATCAGCACACCGACGGCGCCGATTCCGGCGCCCCGGGCCGCCGTCAGGCCCGGTCTGTCCCAGGGCCACCCGGCTGGTGAACGGATCCAGAACCCCCTGCCCGCGGCCGGTGCGATGGGTTCCAGGTCGGTCACGCCGGGGCTGCGAAGGGGGGCTATCGGCCGGTGTGGTCGATGACGTTGCCGTTGGAGCAGTTGTTGGCGTGGTTGCCGACCCAATCGCCCAGCGTGGGTACGACGGCCACTTCCTGGAGGCATACGGCGGCGGCCGTGAAGTTCCAGTTGTTCGCGGCATTGATGCCGCCACCGAAGTTGGAGTCGTTGTCGGCGTGGGCGGGCGCCGCCATGGCGGCCGCGGCGAGCGCGAGGGCCGTGACGGTGATGATCTTCTTCATGCCGGGTGCAACGAGGAAGTCGGCACCAGGACACCCGTACTACGACGGAAGGGTGGCTCGTCCGGGCCCATGAGCACCCACCGGGGTGGGCGGCCCAGGTCGGCGGGGCAGGTGATGACGCGCAGGTCCCGGGTCCCGGCCGAAGCGGAGCAGCCGCAGCTTGCACAGCCGCCCGCGTGTCGTCCCAGGCGTCGATGCGAGCGATCAGAGAGGCGGGCAGCGTGTCGTCCTCCGCCCAGGGGCAGGTGTCCGTCTCTTCGGGAATCAGGCCACACGGCTAGGGGAGTTCGGAGTTCGCCTTCCCCTCGCACCATCCGTACGTCGGGCGGAGTGGACAGGAAGCGCTCTGCGCGCTCGATGCCGACGGCCGCCGCCACCGCAGGTGGTACCGGCGCCCCAGAGGGTTCCGCCGCCGGGCCACGGCCCGGCGAGAGGCCGTCCACCCGCAGCCCGGGCGCTGCAGATCTCGTCCGGTACCTGCCTCTCGGCCCTCTCCGCTCAGCCGGACGGCGTGACGAGCCCCGTCTCATAGGCGGTGATCACGAGCTGAACCCGGTCCCGGGCACCCAGTTTGGTGAGCAGGCGGGACACGTGGGACTTGGCGGTGGCCACCGTGATGAAGAGGTCCTCCGCGATCTCGGTGTTCGACCGGCCGCGCCCGACCAGGGTCAGCACTTCCCGTTCCCGCTCGGTAATGCCCTCGATCCGCCGTGGGGATCGGGCCGGGGCGGCTGCGGGGCGCCCGGCGAACTCCGCGATCAGACGGCGCGTGACCCCCGGGGCGATCAGCGCGTCGCCGGCGGCGACCACGCGGATCGCCGCGAGGATGTCGTCGAGCGCCATGTCCTTGACCATGAAGCCGCTCGCTCCGGCCCGGAGCGCGCCGTAGACGTGGTCGTCCTCGTCGAAGGTGGTCAGGACGAGCACGCGGGCGGTCGCCGGACCCGCGGTGATCAGCCGGGTGGCTTCGATCCCGTCCATGCCGGGCATCCGGATGTCCATCACCACGACGTCGGGGCACAGGTCCCCGACCAGCTGGACCGCTTCGGCGCCCGTGGCGGCCTCACCGACGACCTCCAGGTCGGGGTGGTCGGCCATGATCACGCGCAGGCCGGACCGCACCAGCGGCTGGTCGTCGGCCAGCAGGACACGGAGGGGAGCGGTCATCCTCGGGCCTCCACCGGAGCTGCGGCGGTGCCGGGCAGCGGCAGCCGCGCCGCCACCCGGAAGCCGCCCTCGGGACGGGGCCCGGCGCTGAGGCGTCCGTTCAGCAGGGCGACCCGCTCGCGCATGCCCACGATGCCGAACCCGTGGGCCGGGCCGTCCTCGCCGGCGACGCCCCGCCCGTCATCGACGATTTCCACGGATAGTTCCCCGTCCCCGTAATCGATGTGCACCCTGCAGTGACCGGTGCCCGCGTGGCGGACCACATTGGTCACCGCCTCCTGGACGATACGGTAGGCCGACAGTTCGATATCGGCCGGCAGCGGGCGCTGTTGCCCGTCGCGGCGCAGGTCCACGCGTACGCCGGCGTCCGCGGTCGCCGCCGCCAGCCGTTCGAGGTCCACCAGACCGGGCGACGGCGTGAGCGGTACCCGCCCCGAAGACTCCGGGTCCGGGTCGGCCTGGCGGAGCGCGACCAGCGTGCGTCGAAGGCCCGACAGGGTCTCCCGGCTGGTGGTTTCGATGGCGCGCAGAGCCTCGCGGGCCTCTTCGGGCTGCGTTCGGATGACCCGGCTCCCGACCCCGGCCTGGATGGCGATGATGCCGATGCTGTGCGCGACCATATCGTGCAACTCCCTCGCGATCCTCAGTCGTTCGGCGACCACGGCTTCCGTCACCTCCTGCGCGCGCAGCTCCACCGCGTGCTCGCGCCGCTCCCGGCTCAGGAGACCGGCCGTGCAGGCCGCCGCCATCGCCAGGACGGCGAGCACGAGGTAGACGGTCATGGTGTCGCCGTGCGCGAAGCCGCCGACGAGCAGCATTTGGACGACGAGGGTCGCGCCCACGGCGACGGCCGAAACCCGCCGTGCACGAGTCGCGACGATGAAGCCGAGGACGAGGTCCACCGCCAGATACGGCAGGAACTGGCCCTGGGACGAAGCCGACAGATCCACCTGGGCGGAGCGCGGGGGACACGCGAGCACCGCGGTGGAACCGAGGAGCGTCAGGGCCAGCGCCACGACCGGACTCCGTCGCAGGACGCCCACGAGCAGGCCCGCCGCGAGCAGCGCCCCGATGCCGTGGACCGTGCCAGAGGCCCGCGGCCCGCCCCCTATGAGCAGACCCACCGCGACCGCATAGAGGACGCCCCCCGCCCAGGCCACGGCCTTCGTTCGCATCATCGGCCGTGTGCCGTCTCGAGCCGGCGTGCCCGCGTCAGGGGAAGGGCGTGCCGTGCGACGTACGCGGGCAACGGAATGGTCGTCATGTCGTTCATTCCGCGAGGCTATCCAGCCGCCTGCCCCGCGTCGTCGTCCCCCGGGCGTACGCCCACGGGCCAACCCGGCCGCACGGTTGCCGCCCACGGCCCCATGACCGGACGCGCCCCTCCAGGCAGCGTTGTCCCCGTGATCGAAGTACATGAACTCACCAAGCGCTACGGCGGCAAGACCGCCGTCGACCAGTTGTCCTTCACCGTGCGGCCGGGCCGGGTCACCGGCTTCCTCGGCCCCAACGGAGCCGGCAAGTCCACCACCCTGCGGATGATCCTCGGCCTGGAGTCGCCCACCGGCGGCGCCGCCACCGTCAGCGGAGTCCCCTTCAACAGCCACCGTCGCGGCCTGCGGCACGTCGGAGCCCTCCTCGACGCAGGCCAGGTCCACGGCGGCCGCACCGCCACCGCGCACCTGTCCGCGCTGGCCCGCAGCAACGGGATCTCCCCGCGCCGGGTGGACGTGCTTCTGCACGACGTGGGCCTGGCCGAGGCGGCGAACCGCCGCATCGGCGGGTTCTCGCTGGGCATGAAGCAACGGCTCGGGGTCGCCACCGCCCTGCTCGGCGACCCGCCGGTGCTGATGTTCGACGAACCGGTCAACGGCATGGACCCCGAAGGCGTGCTCTGGATGCGCCGCCTCTTCCAGCGCCTCGCGGCCGAGGGACGCACGGTCTTCCTCTCCAGCCACCTCATGTCGGAGATGGAGAACACCGCCGACCACCTCGTCGTCATCGGCCGGGGCCGGCTGATCGCGGCCGAGTCGGTACGGGACTTCGCGGCCCGCAGCACCGGCGTCGGCGTGGTGGTGGGCACGCGGCAGGCAGCCGAGCTGACGGCGGTGCTGACCACCGCCGGCGCATCGGTCGAGCCGGAGGGATCGGCGGGCGCCGAAAGGCTCACCGTGACCGGACTGCCGGCGGACCGGATCGCCGCGCTCGCCTTCACGAACGGAATCCTGCTGAACGAGCTGACCACCCGAACCGCCTCGCTGGAGGAGGCCTTCATGGAACTCACCGCCGACAGCGTCGAATACCAGGCAGGACAGCCCCGATGACCACACCCCTAGCCCCCCTCACCCCCCTCGCGACCTCTCCGGCCACGTCCCCCGACGAGCCGCCCGCCCGCTTCCTCGACCTCATCGCCTCCGAGTGGATCAAGACACGGTCCCTGCGCTCCACTCCGTGGGCCCTCGCGCTCATCACCCTGTTCGTCATCGGGTCCGCCGCCGTGGCCACCCTGGCGGACAAGGCCGCGGGCTCCGAACCCGCTGATTTCCTGGCCTACGACGCCTACCCGGCGACCGGTTACATGACGCTGACGCTCGTCGCCGGCAGCATGGGTGCCCTCACCGTCGTGAACGAGTACGGCAGCGGCCTGATCCGCACCACCACCGTGGCCGTCCCCGACCGTGGAGCGGTGGTACTGGCCAAGGCGGTCGTCACCGCCGCGCTGTGGACCACGGTGGGCACGGCCGCCTCCCTCGGATCCTTCCTGGTCTCCCAGGCCGTCCTTCAGCGGCACGATGCCGGAGTCGCCCTCACCCACCCCGATGTGCTCCGGCCGCTGCTGGCCTCCGCGCTGCTGGCTCCGGTGTGCGCCCTGGTCGGCCTGGGCTTCGGCGTCCTGCTCCGGCACACCGCCGGGACCGTGCTCACCAGCGTCTTCACCCTGCTGATGCTGCCCACCATGTTCTCGGAGAGCAACCGCTGGTCGGCGGACGTCAGGCACGCGATGGTCTCGGCCGCCTGGACGCGTCTGGTGCGGATCGGGGAACCGGGTCCGGGATCCCTGGGCTACACCGCCACGCTCCCGGGCTCCTGGATCGTGTACGCCCTCTGGCCTCTGGCCACGCTCGCCCTCGCGGTGGCCGCCGTACGACACCGCGACGTCTGAACGTGCCCCCGAGCCCGCCGTAGCCGTACGAGTCCCGACTCCTCACGCCAACTGGGGGAGCCGCCCCACGGACGGGATGCACACACGCAGGTCAGCAGGGCCCTGCCCGGCTCTACGACCGCATGGCGCGCGAGCCGGAGCTCAGGGTGGTGCCGGCCGGGGAGCGGGGGAGCGCGATGACCTGGCCGTGTCCGGCCACGCCTTCTGGCGTGAGTGCCCGCGGACCCCGCAGGCACGGGCGGCCCTGCGGCGGGCCGCAGCCGCCGCCGCGCCGGGCGCAGAAAAGGGTATCCGGGTGCGCTACACCGGCGGCCGGTTCGTCATCAACGACCCAAACAGCACCTGAGAGCCGGCCCCCTCCGGGCTGCGGGGCGCGGGGAGTCACTGGGGCCGCTGAATGCCCGTCAGGCCGAAAGGCTCCAACGCTCCTGAACCGGCCGGAACGGATCACGAGCGTTTCGGTCATTGGGGGGAGATGCTCTTGTCGACCACGGCCCTGGAAGCGTCGAAGCGCAGGCAATCGATGCCGCTGAACGCGGGCAGTGACCGGCGGAGCCACTCGGTGGGGCACGGTGAAGCAGGGATGATGCCTCCGCGGCGACCCACCTTGAGCTCTTCGCGGACTACTTCCAGATCCACGCCCCGGATGAGGGAGCCGAAGGAGATTTCAGCGGCGTGCGGACCGAACAGGCCGTCGTGGACGGGCTGGGCGTCATTGAAGATGCCCTGGCCATCGACACCGCCGTCAACGACACCGTGGCGGTCAGTGTCCATGTCCTCGCAGATCAGCCACACGATGACAGCGACGACTTCGACCACGTCGTCGAGGCGAGCCTCCACGCGCTCTCGGGACGGTTCATCGTGATGGGCTGCACCGACTACCTCGACGACCCAGCACGATTCGAAGTGCCCGCAGGCTGGACCCGAACCCGGGTCTCTCGGCGGAACCTCGCCTCTGCCGTCCGCCGGCTCGAGTCAGACGAGGAGCCAGAGGCGACCGAGGAAGTCCGGTCGCACACCAAGTGCACCTAGAAGACTGATGAAGATCTTGTTGAGGGGCCGTCCGGCCGTAGGCCGGGCGGCCCCTCTGGTTATGTGATGGCCGGTGCGAGGTGCCAGGTGCCGCCTGTGTGAGTGAGTCCGAGGTTGATCAGGCGGCGGAGGTTGAGGGCGGCTGCTCGGGTGTGGAGCCAGGCGTTGTTGCTGATGGTGCCCCGGTAGCGGAGTCGGCGGTTGCCGTGGTGGACGAGCCAGGCGACGGCACGTTCGACTGGTGGCCGCCAGCGGCGGTAGTCGGCCTGCCAGGCGGGGTCGGTGGCGGCCTGGCGGCGGGCCGCGGCTTGGAGATCGTGGTGGGGGCGGATGGTCAGGACGCGTCCGGCTTTGGCCTTGGTGCACTGCTCACGCAGCGGGCATCGGGTGCACACGTTCCCGAAGACGGCCCTGCGCTGGTGGTGGCGGCCGCCGGGCTCGGACAGGCCGACGGTGTGGCCTTGGGGGCAGGTCACGGTGGCGGCGGAGGTGTCGATGGCGAAGTCGTCGAGGGTGAAGCCGTCTGGGACGGCCGGCCGCAGCGGGGCGGGTTTGAGGAACAGCCGGTGTCCGGCCTCTTCGAGGGCCTGGCGGGCGTCGCCGGTGGAGTAGGCGGTGTCACCGAAGGCGTCCACCGGGGTGTCCTCCTCGGCCAGCAGTTCAAGGCCGACGGCTGCCTCGTGGTGCTCTGGCCCGGCCCCGGGCCGCAGGGCGACGGCGGTGTATAACCCGGTCTCCGGCTCGACGGCGAGGTGGGCCTTGTATCCGTCCTGCTGATGGGAGCGGGTCTTGTGGATGTGCCGGGACTCGGGGTCGACGGTGGAGATCATCCGGTCCGGGGCGGTCCCTTGGGTGATGCGCCAGCGGCCGTCACGGCCGTCGGAGTCCTCGGCCGGTTCCACGTCCTGCCCGGCGACCAGCGCGAGGATGCCGACCGCGTTCGCTGCCTTCTCGCCCAGTTCCTGCTCGGGCAGATGCCCGAGCAGTCTGACCGCGTCGCCGACGAGCGCGTCGACCAGGTTGGCTCGTGCCTGGGCATCGTTCCAGGTGATGCGGGGTTTGCCCGGGTCGGTGTAGTCGTGGGCGGTGCACTGCGCGGCGGCAGCCTCGGCGCCGCCGGGGACTTCCCGGATCACCACCCGGATGGCGCCGATGATCTGGGTGACGGTGTCCTGGGTGGCGACCGCGTCGTCCAGCACGGTGGAGTCCAGTGCCCGCCGGTGCTTGCCCCTGAGGACACCGGTGGCCTTCACGACCTCCCGCACGGCCTCGAAGGCCCGGTTCGGGCTGGTGGAGCGGGCCAGCCGGCGCCGGAAGTACGCCAGAAGCGACGGGTCGAACGCGGTGTCATGCAGTCCCAGCCCGCACGCGGCCTTCCACCGCAGGTCACACCGCAGTTCCTGGACCGTCTCGAAGTCCGACATGCCGTGCAGGGCCTGCAATGTGATCGCCGCGGCCAGAATCTGCGGCGGCATGGACGGCCGCCCGTTCGCCGACGGATACATGTCCGCGAACATCGCCGCGGGGAACAACCGGCCACGGTGCTCGGCCAGGAACGCGAACACACTCCCAGCCGGAATCAACTCCCGGCACGTCGCCCACACATCAGGTCCGACCGTCTCCCCGACCCACTCCCCTTGAACCACAACACGAGTCTGGCCCCACCGCTGACGCGGCGGGGCCAGAACCCAACATCTTCATCAGTCTTCTAGGGCGTGTTGTGAAAGTGCTGGTCACAGCCACTCGTTGATGACTGTGACCAGCACGTTGGCCTCGAAACGAAGTGACCGGGCTGTTGCGGCTGGGCGAGCCAGTCGGCCGGGCCCGGCTACTTCGGGCGGTTGGCGGTGACCAGCCAGGCAGGGGTGCGCAGCCGCAGTGCACCGTTCTCCTCGTGGATGCCGAGGATGTCTGTGAGTGTCTGGCGGGCGCGGTCTTGGACCTGTTGTTCGACCTGGCTGGTCAGGTGGCGTCCGGGGCCGGAGTTCAGCAGGAAGGCGGCAGCGTCGGCGGCGTTCTGGCCCCACGTCCCGTACGCGTCCACGCGCACGACGTCGATGTGCTCGAATCCGGCGGCGGACAGTATCTCGCCGGTGCGGTCCGGGTCCGCCAGGGCGAACATTCCCGGGCTTCCCGGTGCGCCGAATTCTCCGACGGGCAGGATGTCGCGCAGTGCCGCGACGGCCTGAAGCCACTCGTTGTCCTCGGCCCCGGCCGCGCAGAGGAACGCCGTGCGGCCCCCGGGGCGCAAGGCGTGCCGGATGTTGGTGAAGGCGGCAACGGGGTCGGCGAAGAACATCACTCCGAAGCGGCTGATCGAGACGTCGAACACGCCTGGCTCAAAGGCGTGGGCCTGGGCGTCTCCTTGCTCGAAGGCCACGTTGGGGATGTTCTCGCGCTGCGCGGTCTCGCGTGCGCGCGCCAGCATCGGTGCCGACAGGTCCAGGCCCAGGACCTGGCCGTTTCGGGCCCGGCGTGCTGCCAGTCTGGTTGTGCACCCGGTTCCGCAGCCAATGTCCAGGACGCGGTCGCGCTCTTGGATCGCGGCGGCGGCGAGCAGGGGTTCGTTGAAGCCGGCGTTCACGGCGTCCCAGCGGTCCTGGTTTTGGGCCCAGTGGTTGCCCTCGTACCCGTTCCACGCTTGTGCCTGGTCGGTGTTGACGATGTGTTGCATGCGGGGCCTCCTGCTGGATGCGGTGCTTGCTGGAACTAGTATGGGCGTGCGCCCAAACAGTATGGGCGTGCGCCCATACTGGCAATCCCTTGTGCGCCGGAGTGGGCCGCAATGCCGTACGACCCGTACCAGGAGAGGCCTATGTCACCGCGTGGAGTAGCGATCCCCGACCTTCGCGACCGGCTCTTCGACGCCGCGGAACGGGTCCTGGCCCGAGAAGGCCCGGCCGCCCTGACCAGCAGAGCGATCACCGGCGAGGCGGCCTGCGCCAAGGGGCTGCTGCACGCGCATTTCGACGGCCTGGACGAGTTCGTCGCCGAGCTGGTCCTGGATCGGTTCGCGCGCACCGCGCGACAGGCCGGTGGGCTCCCTGCGCGAGCAGGTCAGACCACGGTGGCCGACAACCTCGTCACGGTCGCGCTCGCGCTCCTGAACTCTCTGGACCCCGCAGTCATCGGCCTGGCCATGACCCGCCCCGCCGCCTCCCTCCGGATTCGCCAGGCGCTGGAGGCCGGCGCGCCGGGCTTCACCGCGATCCAGGGCGCGATCGCTGCCTATCTGGACGCCGAACAGCGGCTCGGACGCCTCCCGGGCGGCACCGACACCTCCTCGATCGCGCTCGCCCTCGTCGGAACCGTCCACCACCTCCTGATGACCAGCTGGTCCGACGTGCCGGACCCCCGCGAACAGGCGGAGCGACTAGTCACCGTACTCGTCGGTGCCGGACCCAGCGGTGCCGCGGCCACTGAGGACCTGCCGTAGAAGTGGATCAAGATCTGCGGTGATCACTCCATGGGGCGGGGAGATCTGACGAATAGCCAGTGGGCCCGGCTTGTGCCGTTGCTGCCGAAGGGAAAGAAGCGGGGCCGCCCGCCTGTATGGACGAGGCGGCAGTTGATAGACGGCATACGGTGGCGGACCCGGACCGGCGCCCCGTGGCGTGATGTGCCGGACCGATATGGGCCGTGGGACCGGGCCTATGACTTGTTCCGGCGCTGGCAGCGGGACGGCACCTGGAAGTGCATCTTCACCCAGCTGCAGGCCCAGGCCGACGCGAAGGACCTGATCACTTGGGACATCAGCGTCGACTCGACCGTATGCTGGCCCACCAGCACGCCGCCGGGGCGGTGGAAACGCTCGCGGGGAGGCCTGACCACCAAGCTCCACCTCTCGGTCGAGCAGGGACAGAAGCCCATGTCTATCGTGATCACCGCCGGGCAGCGCGTGACCAGATCCGCAACCGCAAGAAGCTCGGCTCCCGCGGAGGCCGCCCGCCGAAGTTCGACGAGGCCGACTACCGCGAGCGGCACGCTGTCGAGTGCGGAATCAATCGCCTCAAAAGGCACCGAGCCGTGGCTACTCGTTACGACAAACTCGCCGTTCGCTACGAAGCCACCGTCCTCGTCGCAGCCATCAACGAGTGGCTGTGACCAGCACTTTCACAACAGGCCCTAGGCAGCCGGCCTCTCACACGGATGTCTTCACCGTGACTGCCGCGAAGCCGCTCGTACCTGCTCGTACAGAACGTTGCTCACCAGACCGCCGTCGCCCGGCGGGCGGTCTCAGCGCGCGGAGCCGGGGGTGGAGGGGGAGCCGCGGCGCCAGCCGTCTGGCCGGAGACGCAGTCGGCCGAATGGGCTGGTCGAGCGGGGGGACCCGCATGAACTTCGGCCAACACGGCGGCGAGGAGCCCTGGGAAGCGAGCGTCCAGATCGGCGCGACGCAGAGCCATCAGACGTGCCTTTCCGATCCGCCGTGTCCGGGTGACCCCGGCTTCGCGCAGGATTCGCCAATGATTGGACAGCGTCGATCTGGGCACGTCCACGCCGTCCGGGCTGCACGCACTCTCACCGTCCTCGGCCATTCGGCGGACCAGTGCCAGCCGGACCGGATCGCCCAGGGCATGGAGCACCGCAGCCAGGTCCAAGTCCGCGTGGTCGTCAGGCTGTTCCACCGACCCTCCTCGTCTTCGCCCGTGTGACACCCGTAGTATGCAGATCGCTTCGATGTTTCGGGAAAATCGAAATGATCTAGGAGATGGCCGTGACGGTGCTTGCCACCCTTGCCCGTGTCTACGTCGACGACCTGGACGTGGCATTGCCGACCTTCGTCGAGCTGACCGGAGAGCAGCCACGACTGCGGTTCGCCTACCGTGGTCTGGACCTCGCGAGCATCGGCGGCTATCTGCTTCTGGCAGGCTCCGAGGAAGCCCTAGCCCCTTACCGCGGCACCCACGCCACCGCGCTCGTGGAGTCCATCGACCGGATTCTGAGCCTCACCGAGCAACACGGCGGAGAAATCCTCGACGGTCCCAACGAGGTGCCCACCGGCCGAAACCTGACCGTGCGGCACCCCGGAGGCGCGACCATCGAGTACGTGCAGTTCAACGCAGCCGCACGATCAGCCCTTGCATGAGCTGACCCAGTCGACCTCAACAGGCACGCGCGGTGGCGCCGTCAGACTGCGCATCGATCACCGCTGTCCCGAGAAGTGGCGGAAGCCAAGTCGTTCACCGACTACGCCCTGACGGCCCCGTGGGCGCCCGTTCCGAGGACGACGCGAGACGCCGACGCGCTGGGCGAACTGGCGGCCGGGGAGTTCGGGGCCCCACTGCTCCGGCTGACCGCGGCCCGGCCCGGCGGCGTTGGCGATGCCGGCGAAGGTGCGGGTGGTCGACCGGTTCCGCTCGCGCTCCTCGATCGGGTGCAGTAGTTCGGCGGCGGCGGCGGCGGCAGCGGGCCGGGCCGGGCGCCTCAGCGCGCCCGGCACGCATGAGATGGCGCCTGTCGTCGCCGGCCCGGGAGCCCGGCCGCGTGCGGCGGGCTCCCAGACCCCGGAGCGTCAGGCGGTCTGGCCGGCCTCCGGCGCTTCAGTGGCCCTGGGGTGGATCCGAAACCCAAACACCCTAGGCCGGAAGGAAGAAGCCGGTGATGTCGGCGAGGCGTCCGTCTTCGTGGTGGCGGGCGGTGCTGATGCCGGTCGACGCGGTCTCGCCCTGCCCGCCGAGCTGGGTCCAGCGGGCGAGGGAGCGGTCGTGGTGCTCGAGCACCTCGTCGATGCGGAACCGGTGGCCGGGGAAGGCTCCGGCGAAGCCGGCCATGTATGCGCCGAGTTCGGTCAGGCCGGTGACCTCGGTCCCGGGGTCGCGGTAGGCGACCTCGTCCACCGCAACCGCGCCGAGGGCGGCGAGCCGGTCGGCGGGGTCGGCCGACCAGCAGGCGGCGTAATCGTTCCAGAGACGCTGGGTGTCACTCATGGTCGTCCTGCTTTCGTAGGGTCCTCAGGGAGCCGATCGACGCCATCGCGCCGTCGGTGACGCTGTGCAAGGTTGTGCGGGGCAGGCCGGCCCGGACGAGCACCAGCAGGCCCTGGTAGAGCGCGAGCAGGTGGGCGGCCGTGGTCGCGACGTCGAGGTCCGGCGGTGTGTCGCCCCGGTACCGGGCGCGGGACAGCGCGTCGGCGAAGCCGCCTTCGATCGCTGCCAGGCCGTGGTGCACGCCGGCGGCGGTCTCGGGGAGGGTGAAGGACTCGACGGCGGTGTTGGTGAGCAGGCAGCCCGGGTCGGGCTCGGCGCCGGTCTCGATCGCCGAGGTGAAGAACGAGCGGATGCCGGCCAGGGGGTCAGCGGGCTCCAGCAGGTGGACCCGGACCCGGCCCTGCACCACCCGCTCGTTGTAGGCGTCCAGGGCGGCGTGGAACAGGCCGTCCTTGCTCCGGAAGGTCCGGTAGAGGCTCCCCGGGTGCAGTCCGGTGGCCTCTTCGATGTCCCGCAGGGAGGCGCCGAGGTAGCCCCGGTGGCGGAAGAGCCGCATGGCCGAGGCCAGCACCTCGTCTTGGTCCCAGAGCTGTCTGCGCCCCATCGCGGCCTCCGTAGTTGAACGATTGCTCACAAAAAATAGCACGGCGACGGCCTGGCACTCCAGTGCGGTTTGTGAACCGGCGAGCAGGTAGGAGTCCCGGAGTCGGCGGCCGGCGCTTCACCGGGCCGCGGCCGGCGCCAGGTTGAACCAGTGCCGAAGCCGTCCACAGGGTGCTCGGTGAGATCGGCAGCGACCTCGCCGGCGGACGGAACTCCGGGACGGCCAGGTACTGATGGGGTCCTTGTTCGATCTCGCCGACGCCAACGGTGACGGCGCACTGGACCGAGCGGAAATCGCACGGCTGCGCCGGGTCCTGGGGAACACCGCAGAGAACGCCGCGACCGCTTTCGATGCTGTTGACACCGACGCCGACGGCCGCATCTCCCAGGACGAGTACATCAGCTCGATTCGCGCCTTCGTCGGCGAAGGCGCCTCGCCCATGTACGAGGCCGTTGTCGCCACCAGCGGACGGCATCCGCCGGCCCCCGGGTCGGCACCGGGCCCGGCTCCGGCTCGCGGCCCGTCACCACTCTCCTGGCCAGACCAAACACCAGACCGGCGGCCGGGGTACCCGCCGCACGGCCCCTGCCATGCCGCACCTCGCAGGCCCGGCTCCCGACGCCACCAGCCGCGCGCCCCGGCCGCCGCCGGGCCGGTCCGCATGGCGGTTCGCTCCGGGGGTCGCCCGCGCGGAACAGCTCACGCGTGGTCCGACTTCTCTCGTCGGACGGGGCGCGGTCAGCGCCCCTGGCGTCCTGGCGGCGCCGCCGGCTGTGGTGACGCGGAGCTCCTTGGCTGCTGGGTCAGCTCAGTCGTTGCTTGAGGTGGGTGAACGGCTCGGTGACGGCGTTTTTCAGGGCCTGGGCGTAGGCGTTGCCCTCGTCGCGCAGGGGGTCGTACTGGGCGGTGCCGATGATCGCGGCGGCCAGGCCGGTGAAGCTCTTGGCGCACCCCGCGCTCTTCCTTGGACAGCTCGTCGAGGATGGCGTCCACGTCCGCGACGCTGGGCACGGACCCGGCAGGTATGAGCACGGCCACGCCCATCGGGCCGCGCGTGACGGCCGCCTGCCACAGCCAGCCCGTCTCACGGGCGACCTGAGGGCTATGTCCGCACGCATGGCGTCCACGGTCATCGACAGGGGGAGGGCGCCTGAGCGGGCGCCGCCTCGCGTTCGGTGGCGTGGAGGGCGGAGACGGAGGCGTTGGTGACGTGCCCGATCACGTGGGCCGGGAGGCCGGCGGCGGAGTCAGCGACCTCTACCGGGTCCAGCTCGCCGAGGCCTGCCGCAACGTCATCACCCACCTCGGCGCCTGACCGTGCGGGCACCCGGGTGCCCACATGGTGGGCGGCTCGTTCACACCAGCCGGGCCGCCCGCCACAATCCCCCGATCCCTAGGCCGACTACGCCCCACCACGAAAGGGCCCCGATGATCTGCCCGTCCTGCCAGTCGCCGAACACGTTCCGGATCACGGCTGGTGAGCCCCGGTGGATGTGCCGGACATGCCGGGAAGTGAGCACCGAACCCGCCCCCACACCGGCGCCCGCATACGACCCGGGCCATGTCATCACCTGCGCCCGCTGTGGCCAGGAGAATCGGATATGGGGGCCGTGGGTCACAGGGCATTGCCGACGCTGCCGCATGCTGCTCGCGCTCAGCGTTCCCCACGGCCCCAACGCACGCACCCACCCGGCGATCACCGCCCTCGCAACGTGCGGCGTCCTCATCCTGACCGCGCTCGCCGCAATGCTCGTTTACGCACTGATCCGTCATTGACCACGCCCGGCAAGTTCCCCGCGCCCTCGCCGACCCCGGCGGCGGCACCGTTGCGAGGCCCCGTGCCCGCCACCGGACACCTCCGCAGGCCCTCCGGCAATCAACGGATGGGCCCCCAGCATCACGCCCCGAAGGACACCAACATGCCCCGCACTGCTCCGTTCGCCCACCGCGGTAAGACGTACACCCTCACGCGCGACCAGGTGGAGGCCGCCGCCACGAGCCTCGAACCCGCCGACAGCGCCCGCGGCCTGCCCTACGTCTGGTACACACTCGTCGGCTCCCACCTCTACTACGTCGTGGAAGTCGCCACCGCCGCCGCCGGGCAGGCCTTCCCCGACAACCCGACTCAGTACGTGGCCGAAGCGCGCACCACCCTCAAGGCCCTCGGCTACCCGATCCTGTCTTGGGCCAGCCCCGAACAGATCGAGAAGGGCCATCCTTCCCACACCTGCTGACCCTCGCCCTGGCGACGCCCCCGGCCGGCACTCCGGCACGGGGGCTTCCTACCGGGCCACACACCGCAGCCGCCGTCCTCCGGCTTCGCGGTGCCGGACGGGGAACCCGGCCCCTGCCACCTCTGCCCGCTCATGCGCGCCACCGGGTGCTGCCTGCCCCGGCACGTGCTGCCCCTGTCGGACGGCTTCATCGAGCCCACCAGCATGGCGGAGGGCCGCGCCGCGTTCTCGCTGCCCGGCCTGCCCGCGGCCTGAACGACCGGCGCCCGGGAGGGCGGGTGAAAGAGGGGTAAGACCCGCCCGGGCCGTCGGTGCGGCCTCGATACTGGCCGCCATGACCAGCGCATCCGAAAGCCCCTCCGCGGCCCCGTTCTCCCGGATCAAGATCCGGGCGGGGGCACTGGTGTTCTGCGGCGACGCCATCGCCCTCATCCGCCGCGACCGCGCCGACTCCACCCACTACACCCCGCCCGGCGGCAACGTCGAACACGGCGAAAGCCTCAACACCGCGCTCGCTCGCGAACTCGCCGAGGAACTCCACCTCGACGTCGACCAGGCCGAAGGCGGCGACCTGATGTGGGTCGTCGACCAGCGTGTCACCCGCCCCGGGCCCACCCCGCCGCCCCGCAAGCTCCACCTGATCTACCGCTTCCACATCAGCCCCGAACTGCGCGCCACCCTCGCCGAGACCGAACAGGACGAACTGCCCGACGGCAGCTGTGAGACCGGCGTCATCGAGTGGCTCGACTACCGCAAGACCGCCAAGCTGCCGATCTTCCCGCCCATCGGCCCGGCCCTCGCCGCCCTCCCCGACCCCCGCGCCGCCGTCACCGACGCCGCCCTCGAAGCCGTCACCGACGACAACTACACCTGGGTGTGACCCTCGGGCCTGCATCGCGCGGCGGTGTGCACAGGCGGGCAGGCACAAAGAGGCAGGAGACCGCGTGACCGTCGAAGACCCCGCCCGCTGGGCCACCTGTTCGTCCGCGACGTCGACGAACAGCCGGGGTAATTCGTCCGGCCGGCCGCCACGGACCGCCCTGTCTGGGCGGCCCACGGACGAAGCGGCGGTAACGACGACTCCTGTCTCCTGCGGGCCCGGGTCGCCGCCGCGCTCGTTCTCCTCTGCGCGCAACCTGTCAGCCGCATCGTCCGCCTCGCCATCGACGACGTCACCGACGACCGAATCCAACCGAGCAGCAGGAGACCCTGTTGTCGCAGTCTTCCGTGTCTTCCGTGTCCGCGTCCGCCCGTCCAAGCCCGTTGTCATGGGATGCCGCCTCGCCCGTCGGCGTCCGCACTTGCTCGGCGGCCTGCTCCGCCACTGAACCGGGGGCCGCAGCGAACAACCCCTCTGCGGCTACCGCACACCCCCGGGACACAAGCCGCTTCGCCATCGACCGAACACACTCGATCCGCGCGGGCACCGCTTCACCGCCCAGGGCCACGGTCAGATCCCTGGCCCGCATCGGACCGCCGGCTGCCCCGGCCACCAGCACGGAAACGGCTTCTGCCTCACCGAGCTCGACCAGAATCCGATCGGCCTCCTCCCGCAGCCGCTCCATCTCCTCCCGCGCAGCCGGCTACCTCGCCTCCAGCAGACCCAGCGCCGACGCCATCAACCACCCCACACGATCAACGACAAACACGACGCCGCATCCCTACCGCACCGCACCGAACCCACTCCCACCAGTGGAAACTCAAACGACTATGTTCGACAAGACGCCGGGTTCTCAGTGGTCGACCCTCAAAGTCCTTCGGGGGTCGACCTGAGAGTCCGCACCGTGCCGAGACGGGATCAGCGATCTGGTGTCATGCGGCGAAGGCCGACGTTCCAGTGCTACCTCAGAGCCATCCGCCCTCTCGGCTGGATGGCGCGTGCCTGACGTTCATGCCGACATGGCCTGCCCGCCGCGGTCGGCATCCTCCTCCGCGCAGGCAGCGGCCAGGTCATCCAGCGACAGGTCCAGCGCATAGGCCAGGGCCGCCACGGTGAAGAAGGCCGGAGTCGGGGCCCGGCCGGTCTCGATCTTGCGAAGCGTCTCCGCGGACACCCCGGCCGCTGCCGCCACGTCCACCATGCTGCGGTCACCGCGGGCCTGGCGGAGCAGGGCCCCGAAGCGCTCTCCGCGCTGCCGCTCCTGCGGACTCAAAGGAACTCTCACCATACCCGTGATACTAATACCGGTATAAGTATTGGGTGGCGTCGCATCGCGGGGAGTCCTGAACATGGTGGAGATCAAGACCGACACGGCACTGGAGACGATGCGAGAAGCCGGACGCGTCGTCGCCCACGCACTCGCAGCCGTCCGCGAAGCGGCAGCCGTGGGAGTTCGCCTGCGCGAACTCGACGAAGCCGCCCGCACCGTTCTGACCACGGCCGGGGCACGCTCTCCGTTCCTGGGCTACCAGCCCTCCTTCGCGCCCGTCCCCTTCCCCGCAGTGATCTGCGCCTCCGTCAACGACGCCGTGGTGCACGGCATCCCCGACGACTACCGCCTGCGCGACGGCGACCTGGTCAGCATCGACTGCGGAGCCGAACTCGACGGCTGGACCGGCGACGCCGCGATCAGCTTCACCGTCGGCACCCCTCGCCGCGCCGACCTGGAACTCATCGCCGCCACCCAGCAGGCCCTGGACGCCGGGATCGCCGCCGCCACCGTCGGCCACCGCATCGGAGACATCTCCCATGCCATCAGCACGGTCGCTCGCAAGGCCGCTTGCGGCATGCCGACCGGTTTCGGCGGCCACGGCATCGGGCGCCAGATGCACGAAGACCCCCACGTCCCCAACCACGGACGCCCCGGCCGCGGCTTCCCCCTGCGCCACGGCCTCGCTCTCGCCATCGAACCCATGCTCATGGCCGGAGGACGCAACGACTACCACACCGATCCCGACGGATGGACCCTGCGCACGACCGACGGCAGCCGAGCCGCCCACATCGAACACACCATCGCCATCACCGAGGACGGCCCCCGCATCCTCACCCTGCCCTGACTCGCATCCCTCGCCGAGGGGAGTAGACGACTCCATGGAGGCGTTCACGGCGGGAGGCGACACCCTCGCGCTCGAGACGGCCTCAGCCGTCCGGTCTGCCTCGCAGGCGGTCGACCGGCTGCGGTCGCACGGCGCGGAGGGACGTGGGCTCAGCGCGGGGGCGCTCGACGTCCTCGCACGACTGAGTACGGCCACGGACCAGGGGCTGAGTATCGGCGAACTGGCCCGCGCGGCAGGGGTGAGTTCCCGCAACGTCACTGGCCTGGTCGACACGCTCGGCGGATCCTTCATCCACGCTGTCACCAGTGCGGAGCCGTCCGCGGTGAAGGCTGCGGTGCTGTTGTCGGATTCGTCGGCGGAGAAGTCCGCGATGACCTCGTGAGGGTCGGTGGCCCGCAGCCGAACGTCGCCATGGATGTTGCCGTCGGCGACGATGTGCCCGTCGGGGCTGAACGCCACCGTGTGCAGTCCCTTGCCGGTGGGCGGTCGGCTCGGGCCTGGTCCCGCCGACAGATGCCGGGCCGGGTCGGTGGTCGCGGGCGGTGGTGGAGGCCGCCGACCCGGAGGCGGTAGGGGCGGCGCTGCGGGGTCCGATCGACGCCGGGGTGGCGGCGGACCGGCCGACGGAGGCCTTGGGGCCGCCGTGACAGCCAGCTGGTGAAGGGTGGGACAGCCACACGGTGGCCCGCCAGATGGTCGTCTCCGAGCACACGGTGCAGGACCACCTCAAGTCGGTGTTCGCCAAGATCATGACGAATAGCCGCAGAATGCTGTTGGCCCGCGCACTCGGAACGTGTACCGCGGGCCGCAACCCCGCCTGCTTGACGCAGGTCCGGTTCCGCGCCGACAGCTTGCCGGTGGCCAGGTTCCGGTTGACCTGGTCGTCCACGCACGCGTTGCCGTAGCGCCCGAAGAGGGCACCTGCTGCGGCGCCGGGCCATCGCCGCCACGATCCCCGAACGCCGCCACCAGGCCGCCAACCGCCGGCGCCGAGGGCGCCTTGGCGGCCGGCCACCCGCCTTCGACCGGGTCCTCTACCGCGACCGCAACGTGGTCGAACGATGCTTCGCCCGCCTCAAGCAGTTCCGTGCGATCGCGACCAGGTTCGACAAGCTCCCCGGCCGCTACCGCGCCGGAGTCGTCCTGGCCGCCCTGATCCTCCGGCTCCGCGAACCAGCCAGATGATCATTTGTCAGACAACCCTTGGTGGCCGTCTACGGACTCGCCCTCCACAACGACGAACGCTGCGTGGAAGCAGCACGCGTTCTCGGCCCGCCGCAGCGCGGTTCCCTGGAAGAGGAGCGCTACCTCGACGCGGCATGGCGCTACGAGTGGCGCCGCGACCGCCCTGACGCCCCCGCCTTGGCCTAGCAGGTGCTCCGGAGCTGGGAATACCGCACGGTTCGAATGACGCTCCCCGCCAGCTGGGGCGTCGGCGTGGTCGGCGGCGCGTCGGGAGGCGTACGCGAACGACCTGGGCCAGGAGACGTCTCTGGTGGCGGTGACGGCTCGTTCGAACCGGCAGAAGGCGGATCAGGATCCGGCGCGGCTTCACCCAGGGCAGAAGGCCACTCCCTTCCCCCCGTGCCCCAAATCCTTAGGGTGAGGGGGTGAGCACTCATACGTCGAACGAGTCCCGCGTCATCTCCCTGCGCCCGCAGGCCCCGTCGCCTGTTTCCGGCGGGGCGGCCGGCGCCCCGCGGAGACCCGTGGGGGGTCCACAGCCACGCGCGCCGAGGGAGCCTCTGTGGCGTGACCTCGTCGGCGACGTGCTGCGGCGCGAGCGGCTCGCCCAGGAGCGCACGCTGAAGGACGTCTCGGAGGCGGCCCGGATCTCGATGCCGTACCTGTCGGAGGTGGAGCGCGGACGCAAGGAGGCATCCTCCGAGGTGCTCGCGGCCGCCGCCCAGGCCCTCGGGCTCGGCCTCGCCGACCTGCTGCTGCTCGCCGGTGACGAGCTGGCCCGGCACGCCCGGAGCCGGGTGGGCCGGGGCCGCACATCACCCACGGCGCAGTACGACGGCTTCTGCCTCGCCGCCTGACCGGACCGGGCCACGGCCGGCACGGCGGGGGCGCGCCCCCGCCGTACCGGCCGGCTCGCCGGCCCTCGGCCACGGCCGCGCGGGCTCAGACGAACGCGAACCGTCGGCTCAGCACCTCGTCGGCGAGCCCGTAGGCCACGGCCTCCTCGGCGGTGAACACCTTCTCCCGGTCCATGTCCGCGCGCAGCGTCGCCACGTCGTGCTGTGTGTGCCAGGACAGGACCTCCTCCACCTGCGAGCGGATGCGGACCATCTCCTTGGCCGCGAGGCTGAGGTCGGAGACGGTCCCCTGCCGGCCGCCGCTGGCCGGCTGGCCGAGCAGCACCCGAGCGTGCCGGAGCACGAACCGTCGCCCGGGATCTCCGCCCGCCAGCAGCACCGCCGCCGTCGACGCCGCCTGACCGACGCAGAAGGTGGAGATCGGCGCCTGCACGAAGGTCATCGTGTCGTAGATCGCCATCAGCGAAGTGAACGATCCGCCGGGCGAGTTGAGGTAGATCGAGATCTCCTGCTCCGGGCTCGCCGACTCCAGGTGAAGGAGCTGCGCGATGACCACGTTGGCGACCCCGTCGTCGATCTCGGTGCCGAGGAAGATGATCCGCTCGTTCAGCAGCCGGCTGAAGACGTCGTAGGACCGTTCGCCCTGCGCGGTCCGCTCGATCACGTAGGGAACCGTGTACGACCCCATGTCACAGCCCCGTCCGTCGGCGCGGCGTGGCCGGGCGGATGTCAGCGAGCGAATCCACCACCCGGTCCACCATCCCGTACTCCCTGGCCTGTTCGGCCGTGAACCAGCGGTCCCGGTCGCCGTCCCGCGCGATCGTCTCCTCGCTCTGCCCGGTGTGCTGGGCGGTGATCCGCTCGACGGCCTTCTTGGTGAACTGGAGGTTCTCCGCCTGGATCTCGATGTCCGCGGCGGTGCCGCCGATTCCCGCCGAGGGCTGGTGCATCATGATCCGCGCGTTCGGCAGCGCGAACCGCTTGCCGGGCGTCCCCACGGTGAGCAGGAACTGGCCCATGCTGGCGGCGAAGCCCATCGCCAGCGTCGAGACGTCGTTCGGGATGAGCCGCATCGTGTCGTAGATGGCGAGCCCCGCGGTGACCGACCCGCCGGGGCTGTTGATGTACAGGCTGATGTCGGAGCGCGGGTCCTGCGCCGACAGCAGCAGCAGCTGCGCGCACACCCGGTTGGCCGACACCTCGTCGACCTGGGTGCCGAGGAAGACGATCCGCTGGTCGAGCAGCCTTGCTGCGAGGTGGTCGTCGAAATGGCCGGGCGGTGTGACGCCCTCCTCCGCGCGGGGCGCGAGCATGGTGAGGGGAATCATCTCTTCTCCTTGTCGAGGGCGGGATGCCGTCGACTCCACTCTCGACCTCGGCAACCCCCCGGACGCCGTTGCTCTGCCCCCGGCAGATCCGCCACGGGCGGACAGGATCGGCTCGGTCTCCAGCAGCAGCTCGTCCTGGAACACCTCGTACAGGAGCCGCCCGTGAAGCCTTCGTGCCAGCCGGGTGAGCTCCGCCCGGGGAAGACAGCCAGCCCTTCATGCTGGGCTTCATCCCAGGGCTGCCCTCGAAGTCCACACACCGGACGAACTTCCGCGGGTCGTTCGGGTTCGAGAAGTAGCCCTCTGCCGCTTCGGGCCCTGTCGCCGTTGTGGGGGCGGCGGGCAGAACCGCCCTGTGATGATCTTGCTCATGGTGGGCCGCCACCGCGGCCACCGCTGCCTTCGTCCTGTCTCTGCCCGCCACGACCGCGCACGCCGCCCCGGAGCGTGCCGCGGTGTGGCTGCTCCTTTCTTCGGGCCGAAGGCAGGGGGACCGGCCCCCGTGTGAAGAGGTGCCCTCATGGCAGAAACGACCGACCGCACCCCCGCCCGCCGCGAAGCCCTCAAACTCTTCCCCCCCGCCCTGCTCACGCCCTCCCGTCCTGCGCCCGCTGCCAGGGCTACGCCCACCGACGCGACACCGCCACCGGCCCCCTACGCGGAACCGGAACCCTGGTCACCGACATGCAGGTCCTGATGAAGCGCTGCGCACGGGCCGGGCACCGGTGAGGCGCCGGTATGCCCTCGGGGAGAGGCTGCTCGACCGCGACCGCCAGGCCCACGGCGTCATCGTCGGGGTCTATCCCTCCCCGCTGGTGGTGCGGCTGGTGGACGCCTCGGGGTTCCAGTGGATCGCCCGCACCGTCGACTGCGAGCAGCTCGGCGCACGGCCGGCCGTCCCCGAGGAGCGGACTTGGCCGGGCCGGGTACCGGTGGACGTACCGCCCACCGAGCTACGGGTGGGGGGAACCAGGTCCTCGCCGGCGGCCCTCTGGCCGCGATCACCGATCTGCGCTACCGCTAGGGCGCCACCCGCACGATGATCCTGGACAACGGGTGTGTCGCCGTCGCGGAACCTGCGGGGGCGCGTCTACCGCCCCCGCATCTGACCCCGGTCGGCGCCGAGCGCCGTGCCGGCGACCGATCTGGAGCAGGACCTGCTGGGACTGATGCGTACCGCGATGTCGGATACGGAGATCGGGGACTGGGGCCGGGTCTACCGGGAGTCGGTCCAGAAGCTGGGGACCTTGGACGTGGTCCCGGATGCCATCACCGCCCGGCCGGCGACCTCCGGCTTCAGCTTCGACGACCTGAGGGCGGGCTTCGCGGCCGTCAACGCCGAGCACCTGGCGCAGCCGAGCACGGCGTTGGTGGACCGCGAGGTGGTGGCGGCGGGGGGATCCGTCGACAGTCCTGAGTTCCTTGCGGGCATGCGTGAGTACGGCTTCGGTGTCACCGTCTTCGACGGGCAGCGCAGGGAGGCCGACGCGCCGCAGCCGTTCAGCTGCAAGCTGGACTTGGAGAACTTCTACGTCCAGCGGGCGGTGGGCGACCAGTTCGGCGGCAGGGACGAGATCTACTGGTGCTCGACGGCCTCCAGCGACAAGACTCGGGGGAGGGCCTACCGGTCGGAGGAGTTCGGGGCGGTGAAGACCGGGCAGACCCGCGCCGTCAGCGCGTCGAACCGGACTGTGTTCGAGGGCTCGGTGGACAAGGCGGTCGTGCTTTCCCTGTCGTGCTGGGAGGCCGACCAGAGCACCAGTGCCTGGTACGACGCGCTGCACCTGTATCTGCAGAAGATGGCCGAGTACCTCTTCGACACGATCACATGGGGGATCTCACCCAGATGCCGGGAGCCGGCCTGGTCGGCCGGCTGGGTGAGCTCAACCTGATGGGCATCATTTTGCTGGAGCATCTGCGCAACGACGATGATCTGTCCTGTGAGCGGGCGATCGTGCTGGACCGGACCGACCTGGCGATCCTGTCCCACCGCTCCAGCGCGAACTGGCACTTCGACGGTGGCGGCCATCACGTGCTGAAGGTGAAGTACACCGGTGACAAGGTGCCCTTCCCCTCCGGCACCCTGGAATACGCCGTCCGCACCGGGGAGAGCTGGGGCGCGCCGATCGCGCTGCCGTGGGAGAGCATCACACCGCCCGCCCTGTGCTCGTACAAGGGCCAGCTGTATGCCTCGTTCGTGCAGTCGGACGGCGCGGTGCTGTGGTCGCGCCTGGAAAACGGGACGTGGCGCAAGCCTGCGGAGGTCGGGGGAGATTACAGCCACCGGGCCCCCGCCCTGGGAGTAGCCACCGGCAAGCTCCACTACGCCGTCACCGGCACCGACTCCAAGCTGTACACCCGTGCCTTCGACGAGGCCACCTCATCATGGGGGCCCACGGCGTAGCCCTGGCCGACCCCGGCGGCAAACTGTGGATGTTCTTCCGTGCCGTCAACGGTGCACTTCTCGCGGCGACCCACAGCAACAACGCCTGGAGCGGCTACCACAACATCAACACCACCACCCCGCCGACCATGCCGGACGAGCCGGCCGCGGCCTCCTACAACAACAAGCTGTACGTGATGTACCGCCGCTGACCCCGACCAGTGTCCGTAAGAAGCCGGCCGAGAGCGGCTCCTGGTGAGGACCCGGGGGGAGGGCCGCCGGGGCGGAGGCGGCTACGAGGGTGGCGGCCCCAACAGCACCCCACGGCACCATCAGTGCGGAACGGCCCCGTGATCGGTAGGACGGGTCGCTTGTGCTCACGGCGGAGCCGATTCCGTATACCCGAAGACTGCAGCGCACAGCCCGGCACGCATCTGCCTCCCCTTGGAGGATGGAGGGCGATTCCGGTGCCGGGCTGTGTGCTGCGGCTGGTTCACACGGTGGTCTGGCGGCGCGAAGTGCGCCGGGTCCAGGGCCGGGTGGTGTCAGTTGTCGCCGTGCTGCTGGCCCTTGTAGTGGCCGTCCTTGTGCCCGCCGTCGTTGATGCAGACGTTGCCGAAGGCGGGGTTGAGGATGCCGACGATGTTGACGGTGTTGCCGCAGATGTTGACGGGGATGTGGATGGGGACCTGGACGACGTTGCCGGACAGGACGCCGGGGGAGCCGATGGCGGCGCCTTCGGCGGTGGCGTCGGCGGCGGCGATGCCGGCCCCGCCTGCCAGGACGACACCGGCGGCGGCGGTAGCGGCTGCGGCCTTGGCGATACGGAACATCGAAATTCTCCTTGAGCTCACGACTTGCCGGGGAACCCAGCTCGGACGACGCACCCCACAACCGCCCGAACCGCCGGGCCGTTACGGGCACTGGGCCGAATCGGTGACCTGATTCCGGCGTGTGGCTTACAAGCTCTGCCCTGACCGCTACGACATCCGGACCGCCTGCCTCGGACGGTGGCGGGAGCGGTAGTACTACCGGGCCGCCCCCACACCAGTCCGGGCCCGCTCGCTGTCAGTGGTCGACAATGCAAGCGCGTTGATTGCGGCCTTGAATCCCCCTACCAGGCGCTGCGTTCAGTCTGACTTCAGTGTCGCTCGGCTTGACTTGTTTTCAAGATCGCGGGTCTGAGTCCTTGATCCTTGTGGCTCTCCAACAGCTGGATTGATTCCGGCAGTGGTCCCGCCGGAGGCGGCCCGCTACCGGTCTCGGAGGCGCATTGGCCTCGTACTTCCCGGTGGGAGCGACGTTCGCTCGATTGGGGGGAAGTGTCGCTTGCGCGAACCGCAAGGCTCTGGCCAGTAGTCCTGGCTCACATCTGTTCTTGTGAGAGGGGAGCGTTGTGCCCAGGGGGACTGTGAAGTGGTTCGATCCGAAGGCGGGAGTTGGTGTCATCGCATGGGGCGACGGCGAACCGGACGCCGTTGTGTACCCCTCAGCCATCCAGCTCTGTTGTCGTGCACGCACTCTGGTGGCGACCGAGGCTGTCACCCTCGACGTGATCAAAGACTCTCAGGGAGTCTGGGCGGCAAACGTGCGCCGGACAGGGCCTTGCTGTGGAGGCCACACATCGCCGTGAGCAATACACGGCGTCCGAGCGGCGGTCGACGCGGCAGCACGGCCAGCCGCTCATCCCGGGCCGCTCGCGCACGACCTGGACGTAGCTCTGGCTGCCGAACCCGCGGACGACCCAGCACGGGGACGCCCGGGCGCTCCAGCCAGCCCCTGAGCCGGGCCGGCAAGGTGTCCTTCTCGCAGGCCGGCTGCAGGGCGGTCGCCTGGCCGGCGGTCCGGTCCAGGGCGAACCAGTCAGGAACAGTCCGGAGGAAGGCGCCGGCGTCCGGTCACGCCTGTGTACATGGACCACCGCGATGAGCTCCGCGTGCGGGCGGTGCATCGCGACCTCGACGAGCAGCTGCTGCCCGCCGGCGCAGGCGAGGCCGCAGCGTAGACGAGACTGGAGAAGCGTGCGGTGACGAACGCCGCCGCGACGAGGCTCGGGCCGAGGGGGCGGAGGCGATCGAGCTGGTCGTCATGGATCCGCCTTCATGTGCGGGTGGGTGACCTTGTGAAGGGCCCAACCGGCCGGGTGGCGGGGGGATACGCGGCCGAGCGGGCACGCGCGGCGGACCTGTCGCGGGAGCCCGAGCCTGATGCCTGACGCCTGATGCCGCGTCGGCTGGGCGTACGGACCCTTCCACCCGCGCCACCGCAGGGGCGGATTCTCGGAGACCGGACAAGATCAGCCGACGGGCCCGGCCCGTGAAAGGCTGGTGCCGCGGGACCACTTGGCCGCGCCATCCCTCTTCGAGAGCAGGTACGACGACATGCGATGGACCATCCACGGCGAGCGCACGGTGCACGACACGCCCTGGGTGCGGTTGCGTTCGCTGGACGTGGAGCAGCCGGACGGCGCGCGGGTCGACTACCACGTCGTACGGCTGCGGGACCTGGCCGTGACGGCGGCGGTCGACGAGCGGCAGCGGGTGCTGATGATGTGGCGCCACCGCTTCGTCACGGACACCTGGGCGTGGGAGTTGCCGATGGGGCTGGTCGAGGACGGCGAGAGCCCCGCCACCGCCGCCGGCCGGGAGCTGGAGGAGGAAACGGGGTGGCGGCCGCAGGGCCTGCGGGAGCTGATCTACGCGGAGCCGGCGGCCGGGATCACCGACGCGCGGCACTTTGTGTTCCGCACGGACGACGCCCGGCGCGTCGGTGAGCCGACCGAACGCAACGAGTCGGACCGGGTGGAATGGATCCCGCTGGCCGACATCCCCGGCATGATCGCCCGCCGGGAGATCGTCAGCAGCGCGACGCTGGTGGGCGTGATGGCGCTCCTGCTGGACGGCATGGCCTGAGCCGGCCGCCCGTGCCCCCCCGCCCGCCGCCCACCGGAGGGGTGCGCTCTCGCGACGCGGACCGCCCAGACCGTCGTCTCTTCGCGTACGCCTCACGGCGAGCCGCACTCCACGGCGTCTGCTCAGCGGGCAGGGAGCGTCATTCGAAGCGTGGCGCCTTCCTGTCTGCTCCCGGTGATTGAGGGGTAAGGGCGGAGCCGTTTCGTTTTCATCGCGGGAACTGCAGCGCACAGCCCGATACGGGAGCCGGCCTGCCCTTGGACGACGTGCGGGAGGCCGATCGGTACCGGGCTGTGCGCTGCTGCTGGTTCACTCGGCGGTCTGGGGTGACGGCGCGAAGTGTGCCGGGTCCAGGGCCGGGTGTTGGTCAGTATTCGCCGTGCTGCTGGCCCTTGTAGTGGCCGTCCTTGAGGCCGCCGTCGTTGATGCAGACGTTGCCGAAGGCGGGGTTGAGGATGCCGACGATGTTGACAGTGTTGCCGCAGATGTTGACGGGGATGTGGATGGGGACCTGGACGACGTTGCCGGACAGGACGCCGGGGGAGCCGATGGCGGCGCCTTCGGCGGTGGCGTCGGCGGCGGCCGTGCCGACCCCGCCTGCCAGGACGGCGCCAGCGGCGGCGGTAAGGGCTACGGCCTTGGCGATACGGGACATCACAATCTCCTTGAACTAATGATTCCTGGGAAGACAGCACGGACGACGCAGCCCATAACCGCCCGGGCAGCGAGCCCGTCACGGCCGCTGAGCCGAAACGGTGACCTGCGCCCTGCCCGGCGACCCGGTCCCCGACGGCCTCCGTGTCTCCGCTTCCGCCGCCCGCTCCCGCTCCACCCCACCCCCCTTCCAAGCGCGTCGGGGCGGCTGCCAGACACATCAAAAGCGGGGCGAGGCGCGGCAGCGGGGGAGGCTGGTGGGTCAGCGGCGGTACATCACATATAGCTTGTTGTCGTTGGAGGCTGCGGTCGGTTCGTCCATCGGCCGGGCGGCTCCCAGGGGGCCGACGTGGTGCAGGGCGCTCCATCCGATGGTGTGGCTCGCGGCGTTCAGGGCGCCGTCTCCGGTGCGCAGGAAGATCCACAGTTTCCTGTCGTGGGCGGCGAGGGCGGGGCCGTGCGAAGTGCCCCAGCCGGTGATGGCGCCGTGGCTGTCCCAGTTTTCGCCGCCGCCGGCCGTCGCGCTGGAGTACACCTTGGCGTCGGTTCCGCGGGTGGTCCGCCACAGATAGCCGCCGTGGGGGGCCATCGCGACGGGGTTGTCGACGGTCCATTTCAGGTTGTCCTCGAGGACGTCGCGCCAGCGGGTGCCGTCGGTGAGGTTCAGGTAGGGCCTTCGGTCGGCGCCGATCTCGGTGAGCCAGACCCAGTCCTGGAACTGCGCCAGGGAGGGGGCGCAGACGGGTGTGTGTCCCTCGAACTTCACTGCCGTGCTCCAGGAACTGCCGTTGAAGTGCGTCGCCACAGTGTTTTGTTGGTGCCGGTGACGGCGTAGTACAGCTTGCCGTGAGCGGCGCGGCCGCTGACGGCGATCTGCGGGGCGGGGTCGAGCCCGCTGCCCGTCGGATCGGAGAAGAGCAGGGCGACCCTGCCGTCCCGGCGGATGTTGAACGCCTTCTGCGCGAACGCGAGGGAGGTGGTCAACAGCAGCGTGCCGTCCGGCCTGCGCTTCACCGCCGTCGGCCAGGCAGCCGGGGTGCCGTCCTTGCCCAGGGTGGCGAACTCGCAGGTGCGGTAGGCGTCCAAGACGTCGAGCGGCGCCGAGGCGAGGACGCTCACCGGGCTGCCCCACCGTCGAGCGGGGCGCGCAGGGTGCGGCAGGCGGCGGCGTACTGGCGCCGGCCGAAGGCCCGCCACATCAGGCGGCCGATCAGGGGTGCCCTGTCCAGGAAGTAGGCCCGCTCCTGCGGGTCCGTGTCCTCGAGGAGAGCGCCGAGGGCCAGCAGGAGCTTGTCCTTGGGAACCGTCTCCATGCCCCGGCGGCCCACCGCGTCCCACTCGGCGACCGACAGGTGCTCCTCGACCAGGGGCAGGACCAGCCGCTCCTCGTCGTCGAGGTGCTCCAGGAGAGCGCACCGGTGCTCCTCCAGAGCCCCTGCGAGCTCCTCGGCAGCCGCCCGGCCGGGGCTCCGCTGCCAGGCGGGCGCTCGGTCGGTGACCTCGGCCAGGCTCCGGTCGATCCGAGCGTGCTGCTCCTCCATGCGCACGACGATGTCCGTGCCCTCGGCGACCGCCTCGGCCCGCCCGCGCAGCAGCGGCCAGATCGTCTCGTCCTCGACGGTGTGGTGGTGGTGCAGCCCGGTGACGTACTCGGCCAGGTGCGCGCCGACGATCGCGGCCCGCTCCGTCGCGCCTTCGGGTACGGCCCGCACCAAGCGGGGAAGCAGGGCCGACTCGCGCCGGAAGACGCGGTGCACGACGACCATCTCGTGGGTGTACGGGCGCCCGGGGGAGGGGCTGGGGGTGCTGCTGTGGGACACGCTCGAATGCTCCGGGTGATCGATGGCGGAACGGGCGGGAGCAGCGTGCCGAGCGCCGCTTGGCGTTCACTGCGCCCCCACTTGACGCTGGCTTGGCGGGCACGCGGAGTCCGTGCCTCCGACGCTGCCGCCCCGACGTTCCGTCCCTCCCTCAAACACCCTCTGAGCAGGTACGTTTACCCGTCGTCCAGTGATCGTTCCAGTCATCTCCGGTACATTCGCCGACGTGTTGCGCATACGAGTGCTGGGCCCCCTGGAAGCCGAGTCGGAAGGCAGGCCCGTCCCCCTGGGAGCCCCCCGGCAGCGGGCCGTGCTCGCCGGGCTGCTCGCCGCCCGGGGCGCGGTGGTCTCGGTCGACCGGCTCGCCGAGGATCTGTGGCGCGGCACTCCGCCCGCGAAGGCCACCGCCTCCCTGCACGCCTACGTGTCCAACCTGCGCCGCCTCCTGGAACCGGAGCGGCCGCCGCGCGCCCCCGCCGGTGTGCTCGTCACCTGTGCGCCGGGATACGCCCTCCGGCTGCCGGACGAGGCCGTGGACGCCTGGCACTTCGAATCCCGGCTGGAGCAGGCCCGGCGGGCCGCCGCCCCCCGCTCCCGGGAGCTGCTGGCCGAGGCGCTGTCCTGGTGGCGGGGCCCGGCCTTCCAGGAACACGCCGACGAGGAATGGGCCGCACCCGAAGCAGCCCGGCTGACCGCCCTGTTGGCGGACGCCCGCGAGCTCGCCGTCGCGGCCGACTTGCGCGCCGGGCCCCCGGCCGAGGCCGCGCGGGCTGCCGCCGCCCTCGTCGAGGCGGAGCCGCTGCGCGAGGAGGGATGGCGGCTGCTCGCGCTCGCGCACTGGGCCTGCGGGCGCCAGGCGGAAGCGCTGGCCGTGCTGCGCCGCGCGCGGGCCGTGCTACGGGAGGAGCTGGGCTGCGATCCGTCGCCCGTCCTGACCGGTGTCGAGCAAGCCCTCCTGGAGCAGCGCCTGGACGTCCTGCGCGCCGGAACGTCACCGGGCACCGACCCGTCCGGCGGCCTCGACGAGTCGCACGCGGCCGGTGTGCCCGTAGCTGCTGCCGAGGTCCGGACGCCGCCGCCGGGGACGGCCGGGGCCGAGGCCGCGCGGCCGTTCCTCGGGCGGGCCCGGGAATTGCGCACCGCCGAGGCCGCCGCCCGCGCCGCGCGTGCGGGCGGAGGGCTGATGCTGGTCACCGGAGAGGCGGGGGCCGGGAAGTCGGCCTTCCTCGCCCGGTTCGCCGACCGGCTGGCCGGTGACGGCTGGACGGTGGTGGTCGGACGCTGCCCCGAATACGAAGGGGCGCCCCCGGCCTGGGCCTGGGTCGAGGCACTCGGCGCACTGGCCCGCCAGGCACCCGCCGCCCCGGCCGAACTGGCGGTCCTGCTGCACGAACCGGACGCGGCACCCGCCGCCACCCGGGACGAGGCCACGGCCGGCCGCTTCCGCATGCACCGGGCGTTCGCCGCCTGGCTCTCCGCCGCGGCCGACGGCAGGCCGCTCGCCGTGTTCCTGGAGGACCTGCACCGGGCCGACGGGGAGACGCTGGCACTGCTGGAGGCAGCCGCCGCGGTCACCGGCGTGCCGCTCCTCACCGTCGGCTGCTACCGCCCGGCGGAGGCCGGCGACCGGCTGGCGAAGACCCTCGCCCAGCTCGCCCCTCGGACCCCGCACCGGATCGCGCTGGGCGGGCTTCCGGCCGACGCCGTCGCCACCGTCGTCGCCGCGGTCTGCCGCACCCCCGCTTCGCCGGACACCGTGGCCGCGATCGCCGCGCGCACCGGCGGCAACCCGTTCTACGTGTGGGAGAGCGCCCGTCTCCTGGACAGCGAAGGCGCCCTGGTCGCCCTGTCCGAGGTCCCCCAGGGCGTCCGGGACGTCCTGCGCCGGCGGCTGGCCCTGCTGCCCGACGCCGCGCTCGCCGCCCTGCGCCTGGTGGCCGTCATGGGCGCGGACACGGACGTGGCGCTGCTGGTGGAGGCGGCCGACACGGACGAGGAATCGGTCCTCGAAGGGCTCGACGCCGCGCTCGCCGCCGACCTGCTCACGGAGCCGGGCCCGGGCCGGGTCGGCTTCGTGCACGCCCTGGTACGCGACACCGTCTACACCGACCTGACCGGCGTGCGCCGCGCCCGGCTGCACGACCGCGTCGCCGCGGTCCTGCGCCGCCACCGCCCCGACGACCTGGCGGCGCTGGCCCACCACTTCGCCCGCTCCGGCCGGTCCGTGAACGCCCCGCTCGCCGTGGACTACGCCCTGCGCGCGGCCGAGCAGGCGGAACGCCGGTACGCGCACGACGTGGCCGTCGGGCTGCTCGCGCAGGCACTCGACGTGCACGCGGCGGCCACCGCCGACCCGTACGCCGACCCCGACTCGAGCATCGCCCTGCTGGTGCGCCTGCTCGGCGCCCAGGTCCGCGCCGGCGCCACCGACGCGGCGCGCCACACTCGGCAGCGGGCCGCGGACCTGGCGGTACGGGCCAACCGTGACGACCTGGTCGCCGCGGTCTACGGAGCGTGGACCGAGCCCTCGCCCTGGCGCACCCGGCTGGAAGGGCTCTTCGACCGGACGGCGCTGGCCCGGCTGGAGCGGCTCGCCGGGGACCGGGCGCTGGACGAGGCGACCCGGGCCCGGGTGCTCCAGGTGCTGGCGGACGCGGTGGCCGGCGAGGACGCCGCGCGCGCCCGTGAGGCGGCCGACGCGCAGCTGGCGCTCGCCGACTCCTCAGGGGAGCCCCGGCTGCTGGCCTCCGCCCTGATGACCTCGGCCAAGCTGCCGCCGCACGAACGGCAGGCCGGGGGGCGGGACCCCCTCGTCGCCCGGCTGCGCCTGCTCGCCGCCGAGCACGACCTGCCCGCGTACCGGTGGGTGTGCGAGCACCTGGACGCCATGACGGCCGCCACCCGCAACGACCCGGCGGGCGTCCGCCGTCACACGGGGGAGGGGCTGCACCTCGCCGACCGGTACGGCATGCTCTGGGCGCGCGGCATCAACGCCACCACCCGGGCCATGCTCGCCGCCGTCGAGGGACGGTTCACCGAGGCGGAGGAGCGTTACGCCCAGGCCGAAGAGCTGTTCCGGCGGGTGGGCGCGCACCACGCGAACGGTCCGCGCACGCTGGGCCTGTGGACGATCCGGTTCACCCAGGGGCGGACGGCGGACATCGCGCGCAGCGTCCGCGAGGTGCACGAGGCGGTCGGCGAGCCGGTGGCCGTGGCGCACGCCCTCCTCCTGGCCCGCCAGGGCCGACTGGACGAGGCCCGCGAGATCCGGTTCCCGGCCTTGCCGGTGACGGACCACCTGTACGGCATCGAACTGGACTACCGCAGCGAACTGGCCGTCCTGTGCGGGGACACCACCACGGCCGGCCTGTTGGCAGGGCATCTGCTGCCGCTCCAGGACCAGTTCGGGGGCGCGGCGGGCGCGGCCTACGCCACGCGGCCGCTCGCCCACCCGCTGGGGGACCTGTACCGCCTGCTCGGCGAGGAGGAGGCGGCGGCCGACGCGTACGCGCGCGCCGAACGCGTCGCGCTGGCCTGGAACTCCTCCCTGCACGCGGCATCCGCGCGCCGTGCCGCCGCGGAACTGGCCGCGGCACGGAGGCGACGCCGTATCTTCGTGCCCTGACGGGCCGGTGAATCTCAGGTGTCCTATTGAGGCGGCTGAGGTACTCGGCCCGATGAAGGTCGCCGAGTGTGCACGGCCTCACGCGAGCTTCTCGCCTACCTGGAAGGTCGAAATCCATTGTCGCGGGGTGTCTCCTTCACCGCCTGCGATCACGGCATATGTGAGCCATGCCGTGGGACTGTTCTGCATCGCTGCCGACGCCGTGCACGGCCCCCAGGTCACCTACGACGGACTCCCCCTGGTCGGGAGGGACATGGCGGAACCGGAGAGCGACGCAATCGCGTACGCCGAGGCGAATGACGTGCAGTTCCGCATCACAGCCGAGGTTACGCGGCACCGGATGATCCCGGGATCGTCATGCGCGCGCAACCGGTCGGAGAGGCCCTCCGATCGCGTCCGCTGTTCATGGTCCCGCGCGACGGCGCGTGGACGGAACGTCGGGGTTGGTCAGCAGCAGATCGGCCTCCCTGGGCCATAGTGCTGCCATGGGGGTCGGGCTCAGGTTCCTGTGCGGACCGGGGACGTACCACGAGGGTGGGCACGACCCTTCGAGCGGCGGCACATTTGTCTCCTGCCGCCGGAGCCCGCGCGTGCCCTCTGACCTTGCTGACACCTGTCATCGCGGCCACCGCCCACACACCCGCCCCACCGCCCACACACCCGCCCCACCGCCAAGACGCCCGTCGCCAAGGCCTCCGCGCCTGCCCCGGCCGCCGCCCCGGCGCACGCCCCAGCCGCGCGGCCAGCCGACCCTCAGATCCCCGCCCCCACTTCCGCCCCCATTCCCGTCCGCGCTCCAGGGACGGCTCCGGCGCCCGCTCCGGGGCGGCTGCGGGCGCCGCTCCGGCCCCGGCCACCAGTGTTGTTCCCGCCGTCGTGCCGCCGGCAGGCGACGCCGATCCGTGGGCGGTGCCCGCGCGCACGGACGCGAAGCGCGAGCCGGCCCTTCCTTCGTGGTCAGCCTTCGGGACGGATTTCCCCCGTTCGCCTGACCAGAGGACGCCGGTGCGCGAAGGTCGTGGCAGACGGGCCCGCGGCCGGGCGGGCCCTGCCAGGCGGTGAAGGGGCGTTATGGCCGGCGACAGGGGGACGTGGACGACCGAGGAGTTCGGGACCTCCCACGAGGGCTGGGTCGGGGTCCTCCTGGCCGACGGGACCGTCCCCGCGCCCGCGCTCTTCGACACCGGTTCGGGCCCCGATGTCCACCAGACATCTCACTGGTCCGTCTACGACGGCCGCTTCACGCACATCCCGCGCGCGGCCGCGCTCCGCGGAACCTGCTCGTGCGGATGGAGCGGCCCCGAACACCCCTTGGACTGGGACGCGATCGGCAGGCAGGATCTGGAGGACGCCGCCGACGAACAGGCGGACGCGTGCTGCCAGGAGTGGGACGAGCACACGACCGCCGTCGAAGCGGCCACGATCCCGCTCCCCGAGTCCGTCACCCACCTCCTTGAGCAACTGCAAGCCGAGATCGGCAAGCTCGGCGACGACTCGCCCCTCGCCGCGGTCCGTGCGGTCCGCCGGCTGGAGGCCGCCGCCCGCGCGGCGGGGTACTGGGTCGCCCGCTCCGCCCAGCACGACGCCACCCCGGCGCAAGCTGCGACCGCGCTGGGCCTGACCGAGGCCGCCGCCCGCCGCGAACTCGCCCGGCTCGGACGCTGGAGCCCGTACCGGTCTTGACGACCGCCGCTGAAGGAGCGGCGGTCGTCAAGACCGTGCCCGGCGCCCTGCGCTATGGCGGCGGGGTCAGCGCAGCCGGAGGGTGACCTGGGCGCTGTTGATGCTGTCGTAGGTCACCGAGAACGTCTTGCGGGTCCCGGAGCCGCACGCTTCGAACTCGTACGTCTTGCCTGTGCTGCTGGTCAGTCGGCCGAGGGGGGAGAGGATGCGGGAGTCGGGGCAGTCGGCCGCGTACCGCAGGAGTGCCTCGCGTTCGGCGGGGTCGACGGCCAGGCTCCACCGGTGCTCGGTCGCCACCCAATCGCCGAGGTAGCGGCAGTGCACCGCAGCGGCCAGCAGACCACGCTCCGCCCTGCACTCCCTGATCACCCGACTGAGCCGCGACATCGACACCGTCACCGCCGGCTTCGGAGGCGGCGACTGAAGCCATGAACGCGCTGACCGCGCCCGGAAATACCGCGGGGTCGGGCGGGGTTGGACGTGGCACATTCGACAGCGACAACTGGAGCCTCACGTGACCCGTTCGTTCCTCTTTCTCCTGGCCAGCGCCAGACCGGACGGCAACACCGAGCAGCTGGCTCGGACCGCAGCGGAACAGCTCCCGAGCGACACCGAACAGCGGTGGCTGGACCTGGCACAACTGCCGCTGCCCGACTACGTCGACGCGCGGCACGCCGACGCGCCATGGCCGGAGCAGGAGAACGAGGAACTGCTGCGGCAGGCAACGCTCACCGCCACCGACATCGTGATCGCGTCGCCGCTGTACTGGTACTCGCTGTCTTCTTACGCCAAGCGCTACTTCGACTACTGGTCGAAGTGGCTGAGCACCCCGGACCCGGGTTTCAGGACGAAGATGGCGGGTCGCACGCTGTGGGGCGTGACGGCGATGGCGCATCGAGAGGAGATCGTCGCAGAACCGCTGGTGCTCACCCTGCACCACACTGCCGCATACATGGGGATGCGCTTCGGCGGCGTGCTGCTCGGCAACGGCTCCCGGCCGGGGCAAGTACTCGACGATAAGCGAGCCGCAATTCGCGCCAAGACCTTCTTCGCCGAGGAAGCGCCATTCGCCCGCTTCCCGTATGAGGAGGAGTGACACGGCCGGCCGCCTCGGCTCTTTCGATGGTTCCTGGCATGGCCCGACCTTGCCGCAGGTCTGCTCACCTGCTGGGCCACGCCACCGGAGCGGCGTTGCGCCCTGACACCGACTACGTCACAAGATCAGCGCCAGAGCCCGCCAGCCTCAACACCTCGAAAGGGCGTGGCTGAACCAGGCGCGAAGCGAGCGCAATGTCTCACGCTCGCCCCGCGCGGGCTGGCCGCCCCTACTACACCCAGGCGACTCGTTCCACCGTGTCGTTGTAGCCCGCCGGCTCCTCGAGCTTCTCGCCGGCCTTCAGGATGCGCTCACCCTTGCCGATCAGCTTCGCGTCGCTGTCCGTGAGGTTCACCCATGATGAGACGTTCTTGGACATGCTGCGGCCGCCAGGAAGCGGCAACTGGCTGAGCTCCACGTTGAAGCCGGCTCCGATCCCGTACCCCGGGCCCTGGCAGTTGTAGTCCCGATACAGGCCCAGGGTCTTGGGCGGACACGGCGCACCCTCAGGGAGGATCTGGACTACGCCAGGGGGCAGATTGGTGCTCATGGCTCGCTCCGTTCTTCAGCTCCCGCCAGCCTTTCCGGCGGGGCTCGTGCCCACCAACGTTCCACACGAAGGCGGCGCGAACGGACCTGACACAGGGCTTGATCGTTCCTGCAATGGACATGACCACCCACATAGCCGAGTACGTGCGCTCGGCCGTACCCAGCGTCCTCCCCCGCGAGCGCATCGCCCGGCCATCAACAAAGGCCGAGTGGTGGAAATCCACACGCGGGCACGACACCTGTCGCGAAATCCCATCGGCCATCTCCTCCATCCGACCAGGCCTGATTCGACAGCAGCACGCTGCTACGGATCAGTAGCCATACAGAAAGGTGTGTTCGAGACATACGACGCCGCGGTCGATTGGTGGGAGGCGTGGTCGGACGAGGAGGCCCCGGCGTTGCCGCCGCCGGCTCCGACCGCACGCCGCAGCCCGGCCCGCATAGCCTCGGCGACGCCCGTGCCGCAGATATCTCCACGGCCGTGGGTGTGCTGCGGCGTGGGGAGCCGTTCACGCCTTCAGTCACCGACGGCGCCTGGCTGCACGTCACCACCGCCTCGGGCATCACGGGCTGGGTCGACGACGGTGACCTCCCCTCGACCACGGCCCTCGCCTGAACTGACCCGCCCGTACGTTCCCTTCTTTCAGGAGCCCTCTTCGTGTCCGACATCCCCGACGTCTTCGACGGCGACGTGCTCGGCCTTTTCGCCGCCCGGATCGAGGCCCAGTTCGGCCTCGGCCTGAGCGAGCTGACCCTGGCCGTGCCCGCCGCCCCTCAGACTCATCCCGGTGCCACCCAGGCGGTCCACTGGTACGGGCTGCTCTCCCAGGCCCAGCAGGTGCTGGAGACTGCCGAGGACGCGCTGGTCGCGGCGCTGGAGACAGCGGTCGGGGATCAGCTGGACGATCCTTCGGCATGGACGACGTCCTGCCCGAGGAAGAGGCAGCCATCTTCCAGCACTACGGCCTCACCTACCGGCCCGGTGCGGGCGGCGAGCGGCAGCTCGCCCGCCGCTGAGCCCTCACTCGCCCGAGGAGGTGTCCACGTCGTGAAGGCCTTCTTGATCCTGGTCATCGTGGCGATGGTGCTGGGCATCATCGGCGCTGTCGCCGAAGGCATGCTCTACCTGCTGGTCATCGGCATCCTGGTCTTCGTGGCGGCCCTGGTGTACCTGGGCATGCACGGGCGCCGCTCCGGACGCCGCCACCTCCGCTGAGAACGCTGGGTGACCTTTTGTACCCGGCCTGTGCTGCGGGGATAGCGGTGGGTGACCGTGCGGCATGCGGGGGCGGGGGTGCTGTTTCGGTGGTGGCATCCGCTCTCCCCAGGTCCCAGGAGTGATCACGAGTGTTGCAGGCGAGTCCGGGAGCCGTGCACAGCAGATGCGTGACCAGGCGGAGAAGATCGAGCAGGCCGCGGCGCGTGCCACCGGCCCGGCGGAACGCCGGCGGCTGAAGGACAAGGCCCGCCGGATCTTGGACCAGAGCAAGAAGGAGAGCGAGCGGGGCAGCGGGGACATCGAACCCCATATGACGGCCCTGCACATGTACCGGCCGGTGGCTGCCCGCGCGATCCTTTCTGCGTGAGGCAGATGCCGGCCGGTGTTTTGCGTCCAGCGCTCACAGCGGCCGGCCGGTAGTCGCCGCGGTCTGGGCCGGTGGTCAGGCGCTGAGCAGGCGAAGAAGGATCGGTATTGGCGCAGGGCCAGGCGCTGGTCCAGGATTCGGGGCCTGGTCGGGGCTGTCGACTGGTGGCGGTCAGCGTGCCGGACAACGACCGAGGTCGGGGCAGCGGTGGCGGAAACAGTGGTGGGCGGGTCAGTGGGCCGGGCGACGGCGCCGTAGTACCGATCTCACGGCGAGGTAGAGGACGTCGACGATGAGCAGGAGCACGCCGGCGGAGAGCGGTACAGCATGCCGTCGACGGTCGCGCCGATGATGATCAGCACGATCGCGGCGATCAGCAGGAGGTAGAAGAGGGCCATGGTGTGATGCCTCGGTTCGCGGTTGCGAGTGCCCCAGGCGCGGCAGGCTGGTCGTGGCGGCCGTGCTGTATGCGTCCTCGGCGGCGGGGGTCGTGCGGAAACGGGGGTCGTTCCCCGCACGGGGTCAGGGGTGGCTACCAGTAGTGCCGTCGTCCGCCGACATTGTGTCCGACGGATCCTAGGATCCACAGGATGATGCCGAGGACGATCATGATGTGCGCCGATCTCACGGGATGACGCAAAGCCCCTGTTCCCAGTCTGGATCTGCCCTCTGCTGGTGGCTTCCCGGGCAGGACAGTCCTACCGTGGAGAGACACCTCTGGAGCGCGCCATGCTCGTCATCCTCGGACTCGTCCTCCTGATCGCCGCTCTGGTCGTCGGTGTGGCAGGCGTCGTGACCAACGACGGCAGCGCCCACGAGCTGACCGGCGGATTCTCCGTATTCGGCCACGAGGTCACCGGATCCACCGGCACCCTCTTCCTCTACGGCATCGTCGTCGGGGCCGTGGCCCTGCTCGGGCTGAGCCTCCTCCTGGCCGGTGCCCGCCGTAACTCTCATCGCGGCCACGAAACCGGCCCCGAAGTCGACAAGTCGCGCCGGGGAGCAGCCACCGCCGGCGACGACCGCGCCGACGTCGTAGACCAACGTGGCATCGCCCGCCCAGAGGCGACGGTTGGGCGAGAGTCCAACCCGGGCGGAGAGCGCCGGAGGGGGCTCAACCCGTTCAGGCACCGATCGGATCCCCGGTAGGCCGCCACATACCGGCGCACGACTTAAGGCAGGCACCCCATGAGTATCGGCAAGAAGATCGCGCACAAGGCCGAGGCGGTCAAGGGCGGCGCCAAGAAGACCGTCGGCCGTGTCACCGGCAGCTGGCACCTGCGGGCCGAAGGCCGTGCTGACCAGGCCAAGGGCAACGCCAAGCAGGCCGGGGCGAAGATCAAGGACATATTCAAGCACTGACCACTGCGCCCGCCCTGTCGGCGTCACGGCAAGGCCCCGGAGGTGCCACGTATGGCCATAAGGAAAGGCAATGTCTCCCACGCCAGGTCCCAGGGGCGGCGTGTGTCCAACAGCCGTGCCATGGAGGTCCTGTCCAGGGTCGGACTCTCCGCGCGGGGGGTGATCTACGTACTGGTGGGGCTGCTGGCCGTGCAGATGGGGTTCGGCGGCGACAGCGGCAAGGAGGCCGACCGGTCCGGTGCGGTGCGGACCATCGGCGAGCAGCCGTTCGGCCGGGCGCTGCTGTGGGCGCTGGTCGTGGGGCTGGCGGCTATGGCGCTGTGGCGCCTGTCCGAGGCCGCATTCGGACGGGCGCGGTGACGGGCGGTGACAAGTGGACCCGCCGCCTGGGCTCTTTGGGGCTGGCGGTCTTCTACACCGTGATCTGTATCGGCGTGGTGCAGACCGCGCCGGTCGGCGGGTCCGCCGGAGGCCGTCCCGGCGATGAGACCTCGAAGGACTACACCGCGAGGGTGCTGACCTGGCCCTTCGGGCGGGTCATCGTCGGTGTGGTCGGAGCCGTCCTGGTCATCGTCGGCGTGGTGATCGTGGTCCGGAGCCTGATGCGGAACGGCAACAACCTCAACCAGCTGACCCTCGCCATCAACTCCGGCGACCGCCCGGCGGACGCCCACCTCGACGCGGTGCTGACCGCCGTCCGCCGGGCCACCGACCGGGTCCAGGCCGCCACCGACCGACTCCGGGCTTCGCAGAACGAGTAGAGGCCGAACAGCAGGAGGCCCACCGCCGCGGCGATCAGCAGAACGGGCCCGGCGGGTGTGGCGGCGAACGAACGCAGCGTCTCGTCCATGCCCTTGGCTTCGCCGGGATCGAACCGCACCGCGGCCAGCACGACGAACAGCCCGGCCACCGCCGCGACCACTCCGGTCGCCACGCCGCCGACGATGCCCAGCCCCGCGACGACCCGCCGCGTCACCGGGCTCATCTCGCCCGTGCGGAGATTCTGCTCGAACTGACGTGGCCGAGGTGTCGGCGGGCGGCGAACATCTCGTAGATCAGCTCACGTTCGCCGGCGATGGCGCCGGCGGCATGCTCGGGGTCGCGGGCGGCGGCGAGAGCGCTGCGGGCGAGGAACGCGGGCAGGCTCGTGCGGGCTGCTGCGGCGGCTGTGGCGAGGTGGTGCTTCTCGTCGTCGTTGAGGCGGACGCTGCACACGTAGCTGCGCTTCTCGGCGGCGGTCTTCGGCAAGCGCCCGCGGGAGGCGTTCTTCGTGACGCGGCGTTTGCGTCGCGGTACGGGCTTCCCCTCCGGCTGCGATCCGCCCTCGGTCGCTGCCTCGTGGACCGGTGCCCCCTGGCTCCGGTCCGCTCCCGCCACTCCTGGGGCGGGCTTGGCCAAGACGACGGCGGCCCGGGGGCTGGTCCGGGCCGCCGTACGGGCAGGGGCGCAGCTCACCCGCACAGGGGGCAGCGCGTGAAATGGCGGGTCAGCGCCTTGGCCATGTTCTGCTTCACCGCCAGGGCGTGCCGCGTGCTCGACTTGGAGGCGGTGCTGCCCGCGTGACGGGCGGCGTGGTTGCGCAGGAACGTGATGTCGCGTTCGTATCCGGCCTTCAGTCGGTGAATCGCTCGCACGTCTTCATCAGCGGGTGGCTCCTTCGGAGGATGTGGTGGAGGCGGTGGCAGCCCGAAGCGCGGTCAGGACAGGACCGATGTGCTCATTGCCGAGCGGGATTCCGCGGGCGCGCATGATGCCCCGCAGCTGCGCCCTGGTGATCTGCACGTTCCCCTCGGCCGCCAGGACTGCGGGGACGTCCGGGAGGACCAGCTCGACGACCTCGGCCTCGGACAGGCGGCGCGGTCCGGGCCGGCGGTCCGACCGTCCGGTGTGCACACGTGCCCGGATGGTCCCGGGGCGTACCAGTCCGGTCCACGTCCGATTCGGTCCGGTTGTCGGTCCGAGTGGAGATCGTCGTTCCCGAGGGCGGGGGACGTGCTCGGCCGAGCGTGGACAAGCTCGGCGCACTGGGCGAGCCGGAGTCGCTGACCTGGCTGAAGGCCACCACGGAGGCGATGCTGCCCAGGATCGACCTGCCGGACCTACTGTTCGAGGTTCACTCCTGGACCGGGTTCCTCGACTCCTTCGGGCACGTCTCCGACCGGCGTACCCGCATGGAGGGGCTGCTCGTCTCCCTGGTTGCCCTGCTGGTCTCCCAGAGCTGCAACATCGGGCTGACCCCGGTCATCGACCCGAACAACAAGGCGCTGACCCGCTCGCGGCTCTCGCACGTCGACCAGAACCACGTGCGCGCCGACACCATCGCCGCGGCGAACGCCGCAATGATCGGCGCACAGTCCCGCATCGAGCTTGCCCAAATGTGGGGAGGCGGGCTGCTCGCCTCCGTCGATGGCTTGCGCTTCGTCGTTCCGGTCAAGAGCATCAACACCGGGCCCTCGCCCAAGTACTACGGCTACAAACGCGGCGTCACCTGGCTCAACGCCGTCAACGACCAGGTCGCCGGGATCGGCGCGATGGTCGTACGCGGCACCCCACGCGACAGCCTCTACACCCTGGACACCCTGCTGAACCTGGACGGCGGGGTGAAGCCGGAGATGGTGGCCACCGACAACGCCTCCTACTCCGACATGGCGTTCGGCCTGTACAAGATGCTCGGCTTCCGCTTCGCCCCGCGCTTCCGTGACCTCGCCGATCAGCGGTTCTGGCGGGCCGACCTGCCCGACGGCGAAAAGCCGTCGGTCGGGTACGGACCGCTGGAGGACGTGGCCTGCAACAAGGTCAACCTGAAGAAGATCGCCACGCACTGGCCGGACATGCTGCGGGTCGCCGGGTCGCTCATCACCAACCAGGTACGGGCCTACGACCTGCTGCGGATGTTCGGCCGCGAGGGCACCCGACCCCGCTGGGGGCGGCATTCGCCGAGTACGGGCGGATCGACAAGACCATGCACCTGCTCGGCCTGGTCGACCCGGTGGACGACACCTACCGGCGGCTGATGAACCGGCAGCTCACCGTGCAGGAGTCCCGCCACCGGCTGGCCCGCGCGATCTGTCACGGCGGCCGGGGCCAGATCCGCCAGGCGTACCGCGAGGGCCAGGAGGACCAGCTCGCCGCCCTGGGCCTGGTCCTCAACGCCGTGGTGCTGTGGAACACCCGCTACCTGGACGCCGCCGTCGCTCAACTCCGCGCCGAGGGCCACGACCTCAAGGACGAGGATGTCGCCCGGCTCTCCCCACTCAAGGACCGGCACATCAACTTCCTGGGCCGCTACCTGTTCAACATCACCGCCAGCGGCCCCGGCCAAGGGCCTGCGTCCCTTCCGCGTCCCAGACGCGTCCGAGGACGGTGACGAGGAGGAGTAACCCGGGTCAGTCCGGACCGGTGCCCATTCAAGCTATGAGCAGGCGGAGGCCGAGGTCTGCCGCGTCGAGGTGGGCGAGGTCGCTGTTGCGCTCGGCCCACCGGCCGGAGTCGAGGTCGTCGCGGAGGCTTCGCACCGCCCGCTGCTCGGCGTCCGGTCCGACCCTCGTCCATACCGACACCGCACGGCGGACGTGATCCTCCAGATACGCGTCCGGTCGGCGCCAGTACGCCTCGAACAGGCCGTCAGTGCAGTCCCACGGGATGGGCACCGGCTCGGCGCGGGCGCCGATCGCGTCGGCCATCCCCGCAAGTGAGGGAAATTCTGCGAGGACGGTGGCGAACTCGGGCAGGTAGTCGCGGGTAAGCCAGAACCGGTCCTGCCATCCGGGCTCGTCGGTGTCGAACGTGAGCACCACCACGCGGCGGGCCACGCGCCGCATCTCGCGCAGCCCCGCTATCGGGTCCCCCCAGTGGTGAACGGTGGAGACGGCCATCGCGACGTCGAAGGAGTGGTCCTCGAACGGCAGGCTCTCCGCGGCGGCGGCCACGCACGGCGCCGAGCCGGGAGGCCGCTGACGCCGCATGACCTCCGACGGCTCCACCGCAGTCACCTCGCGATCGGCCGGCTCGTAGGAGCCGGTGCCGGCCCCGACATTCAGCACCGTCCGCGCGTCCCCGAGCGCGTCCAAGATCTGCGCTGCGATCCGCGGCTCGGTGCGCCGTGTCGCGGTGTAAGCGCCGCCGATCGCGTCGTACAGCCGTGCACCGAGCATCCCCAGTTGCTCCTCTGGTGTCACCTTCAGTCCCCTCGCCCGTGCCTCAAGTTCCCTGTCAATGGCCGCCATCATGGCGTCAGCACGATCACGCCGCTCCAGCAGCAGGCCACGCAGTCGGCGCAGGTGCGCGACCGCGTCGGTGGACGAGTCGCCGACCAGTTCCGCAACCTCCCGCAACCCGAAGCCCAGCCGCCGGTAGGCCAGCACCTCCCTCAGCCGCTCGACGTCACCCGCCGAGTAGGCCCGGTACCTACCCGCGGTCCGCGCCGACGGGCGCACGAGCCCGATCTCGTCATAGTGATGCAGCGTGCGGACGCTCACGCCGGCCAGCTCGGCCACGCGCCCCACGGTCCAGTGATCTTCCACGGCACCGACTATGCAGCCTGACGTCACGTGAGGGTCAAGAGCCGCACTCATGACCCGCAAGAGCCGACGCGGAGCCGTAGCCGCACGCCGCGTTACTGTCAGAACATCCTCGCCTGCAACGCGGCCATGGCCGAGTGGTGGCCCTGGGTCATGGAGCCGCGTGCCAACCTCATGCGCTGGGCCCTGACGAACCCTCAGGCCCGTACCCAATAGCACGGTTGGGAGATGCACGCCGCGGCCTACATCCGGCTGCTGAAGTTCGCTCAGGCCACTCACAAGGACAACGCCGAGCTCGTCGACCTGATCGCCGAGGTTCGACAGAGCCCGGACGTCGAGCGGATCTGGCGCACCGAAGCCCACCTGGAAGCCGACCGCTGATCATCCCCGCCCTGGGCTGGGAGGCCATCGAAGTCGTCTCCCACGTCCTGTACCCGGCGTCGATGCCGCACTGCCGGTTCGTAGTGATCACCTGGGTCGAGGCCGAGACCTCCGACGACGAGACCGACGCCCTGGGAGGCAAGCGCAACTGGGGGGCCTGGGGGGCGGGGCGTGGCCGTCCGGACGACAGATAGCATTCGGACGGCTGTTCCCCGCAGCCCCCGGGCCTAGCGGGCGGACGGGTGTGCCAGTCCGCCCTCGTATCGGCCAGGCGCCTCGAAGGCGCGGCAGATCCCACAACCTCAGGAGTCACCGTGTCCCGACACATCTACGACTGCCCCGTTCGCTGGTCGGACCTCGACGCGAACGGCCACCTCAACAGCTCCCGTTACGGCGTCCTCCTGGAAGAGACCCGCATGCGCATGTTCAGCATGCTCGTCCCCCAGGACCCCGCCGAGCGCCTGGCCCGCAACTTCCTGCTGCGCGAGCAGACCATCCGCTACCAGCACCCGCTGGAGACCTGGGAGACCCCGGTCCGCATCGAAGCCTGGGTGACCGACGTCAGGCGCGTCTCCCTCACCTTCCACTTCGAGGTCAAGGACGACGAGCATGTCTACGCCACCGCGACTTCCGTGGTGGCCGGCTACGACTCCATCCGGGGCGGTATCCGCCGCTTCGAGCAGGATGAACTCGACGTGTTCAACAGCTACGCCGACACCGTGCAGGGAACCGACGGCTGAACCGCCGGCCGCCGGACCCGCCTGCGGGCGTGTCAGGGGCATGCACGCAAACGCTTGTCTGCCTCCCTGACAGCGGCCACCAGGAATTCCCCATGGACGGCCAGTTGCGAATGTAACCGTGGGTGACCGCTTCCGGCTCGACTGTGTCAGTCGTGGACTCATGGCCGATTGGTCGGTCGGCGCCTTCCGGCCCAGGTCAGTGCCTCCTCCTCTGCTTGGGCAGCCAGGGTGGAAATCGGCCACCCCGTGCTCGGCGCCGCATTGAGCTGTCGGCGAGTCGGGGAACCTGTGGCGCGTCGCACAGCACGGGAGGTGGCTGGGCCGGGTGTCGGCTGCCCAGCCTGATTGTCAATTTCGTGGTGAGACGGCCACTTATCCGATGCACCCCGGGACAGGGGAGGGGCTGCCGGTGCAGTTGGTCGGGGTGTTGGCGGTCACCGAGGAGGTGTTGAGCGTTGCGGTGCCGGCGACGTAGTAGATGCCGCCGGGGTTGATACCTGCGGCGTTGCCGCTGACCACGCTGCTGGTGAGGGTGAGGGTCGCGTTGACGCTGGCGATACCGGCGGCCTGGTGGGCGGTGTTGTTCTTGACGTCGCTGCTGGTAAACGTCGCCGCTGCCGCGCCGCCGGTGCTGTAGATGGCGCCGCCGACGCCGTCGGCGGCGTTGTTCGACAGCTTACTTCCGGTGAGTTCCACCGCGCCGAAGTTGAGGATGCCGCCCCCGTTTGTGGCCGTATGGCCGCCGCTGAGGGTGACGGCCTTGAGGGTGATGCCGCCGGTCTTGCTGACCTGGGCGATGCGGAAGTTGGTCGCCGCTGCGCGGGTGATGGTGTTGGCATTGCCCTCGAAGGTGATCGGGGTGGTGATGATCGGGAGTCCGGTGGGGCCGTTCACTCCGTCGTCGCCGTGGCTGGCGGTGAGGGTGTATGTGCATCCCGGGGTGAGAGTCACTGTTCCGCCGCCGGCGGAGTTGGCCGCGTTTACCGCAGTGACCAGGGACGACTCATCGCAGGCGACGGCCGCGTGCGCGGTCGCGGGCAGGAGGACAGTCGTGCCGGCGGCCAGAATGGCGGACCCTGCCACAGCGAGCATCGTGCGACGGTGACTCATGAAAACTCCCTGGAACCGAGAGAACCCAGGCCCCCTCGCTCTGGACCGGACCGCGGATCGATCGGATGAGCTGAGAACGCTTCAAGATCCTCGAAGTTACGTCACCAGACAGCGGAACACCCGAACGGGGAAGACCCTCGGCCAGGGCGCGGGCCGAGGCAACGGTTGGGTCCACGCGAGGGCGTCACGCTGAGCCACCGCCCTGTTGATGACTACACGTTGTGACATCTGCGGCCAGATGACTCCCCATCAGGTGGCCGCGAGCGGGGAATCTGAACTGGGCACCCCCCGCTTTGAGGTCAGCGCGCCCGGACGAATGCTGCGATCTCGGCTGTCCCTGGCTGATAGCCGTCAGACGTGTCCACGAGCAGGGTGGGCACGTCGAGGGAGATGTTGACGAACCCCTCGGGGCTGTAGGCGCCGGCGGCGATGTCGGTACGGAGCTGACGGTCGCCGTGGGCGGCGCGATGCCTGTCCGAGCGAGCGCGCTCGGTCATGCGCTCGATGATGGTCAGTGTTGGGGGTGACGCACCGGCCCTGCTTGATCTCGTCACGGATGATCGCGGGGCAGCCGAGTTCGAGGGCGAGGCTGCGTGCGAGGGTGGTCTTTCCAGTGCCCGGTGGTCCGCTGACCACCACGAGGGTCTGCCTTGCTGGCATTTCCCTGAGCTCCCGGAGAGGTTGGCTGGCCCGTTGATGCCCGTCAGGCAAGACCGCTCCAGACGATGCTGTAGCGAGCTGCGTGAGCAAGAGATGGGAACAGGTCGCGTAAGACGTCAGTTCACAGGGTCTGCGTCTGCGGCAGGATGGCCCGGTTAGTCGTGCGGGTCAGCCCGGGACGGGGTGGCGGCGGGTAAGTGCACCCACTCATCCTGCGGGCGGGCGGTGAATGCAGCCGGTCCGCACCTGCGGCAGTCCGCTGCCGTTTCGGCGTCTCGCCGGCGAGCGCCTTGTCGTGATGTGGTCAGGCTGTGGCCCGGGATACGGCCTGTTCGAGAACCTGGTACATGACGTGGGGGTGCCGGTTCTCGGCTGGCGCCCACAAGGCACGTGCTCTTTCGTCGTCCAACTGAATGAAAGCGGCCAACAGTAGCGTGTGGGGCCGACGTTGGAAGAGCAGCTCGCCGTGCAGTCCACGGGTGGGGCCGGCGGAGAGGAGCACGAGGTCCGGGGTTCTGTGCCGCACCGGCCAGCCGAGTACGCAACCCTCGGACGGGGCCGGGCGGAGCTGCAGGCCGAGTGCGGTCCAGCCCTGGGTGAGGGCCTGCCGCGTGTCAGAGGCTGCGTCTTCCAGGACCGTTCGCGCCCATTGCTCGGCGGTGCGGTTCTGAGCCGGGTCGAGGTCGGCGAGCACGGCGTTCTCGTAGTCGATCCGCACAAGTGTGCTGAGTGCGTGAGCGGCAGGCGGCACCGCGACGTGGCGCACGCGGTCCGGAGTCCGCGGATGTGACGTGGGATCAACCATGGCTACTCCTCATATGTGGGGTTGGGTTGTCGGCGAGCGATTCGCGACGCATCGCCCGAGGCGATCAGCGCCGCCAGTCGGGGGGCACCTGCTCTCCGACGCTGTGATCACACCAGCCACCGCGAGATCATCTCGCCTGTGACCAGCAGTTGCGTGACGGCTCTCAACCGATCCCGGTAGCCGCCGAGGTCACGGACAGGATCAGGGCACCGAGCGCGCCCACAGCGCCGTAGAGCCGTAGCTCGCGCCGATCACCGCGTGGGCGGACATACAGCGCGGTGGCCCCGGCGAAGGCCAGACCACCGACGATGAACCACGGCCCCCACAAGTAGAGGTACCAACTAGTCAGCGCAGCCAGGTCCGGCTCAACAGAGACGGCCCCGGCCTCGGCCAGCACACCGTGGACGACGAAGAGGCCACCATGCCAAGTGAGCAGGATCGCCGAACCACCCCCGCAGAACACCATGAATCGGCTGATTCGCGCGCCCCGCGCTCGCGTCAAGCCGATGCCGAGCAGTGCTCCGACGAGCTTCAGGAAGCCGGTCACCACCAGGACGGCCACGAACCACGGCACTCCGTCGCGAGCGAGCTGCACCAGCGACGGCGACACCGTCGTCCGGGCGCCGAAGGTACTGCCCGTCGCCCACACGAAACTGGGTACTGCGAACAAGAAACCCCATCCCGCAGCGGCGTACCCAGGCCATGCGCTCAGGTGGAGGCGGACTGCCCGGCGTAGGACGGGACGCGCTGTGTCGTCCGGGGAACGCGTGATCGACATGGCTCGATCGTGGTCCGGACGGTGACGACTTGCGTCATCCGCACGGAGGATCCGCCTCCCCCATGCGGGCTACCTCTCGGCGCCGGACACGGCAGCGCGCACCATACGGCGGGGGCCAAGACCTTGGCGGCCCTGCCGAAGCCGGTGGCTGATCTGGTCCGACGGCTGGTGGTGTGGGGGCGAAAGGACCCCGTCACCCCGATGCCGCCTGACGAGGTCCTGCGCACCGTTTTCTCCCACGCATACCTGCACCCGCTCGACGGCGTCGGACACCTGCCGCACTACGAGTGCCCCGACGAGACCGCCGCCGTCCTCATGGACTTCCTGCACAATTCGGTCGCGGACGGCCATAACGTCCTATGAACCGAGTCACAGCCCATCACGGGATGCCGGGATGCCCTGTCTCCTGTATGTGAGCACGACGAACGGAGATGTCATGAAGATCTTCATGTCCGGCGCGACCGGCACCATCGGCAGTCGGCAGGTGGCCCAACTTGTCGCGTGCGGCCAGGAGGCCGTCGGCGTGCCAGCCGTGCGCTCATGGCTGGACGCGGACTTCGGCGATCGGCATCTCGTCGAGAGCGGGGCAGGCCGATGATCCTGGCGCAGGCTCGCAGGTGGTACGAGCTGGAGGAACTGGACGACGGCCTCGTTCGCATCACAGAGCCGCACGTCGACAAGTTGGTGCGGGCCAACCTGTGGTGGTTACGCGGCACGGAACGCGACCTCGTCGTGGACGCGGGCCTGGGCGTCGCCGGCCTGCGTCGGCACATCCCCCGCATGTTCGAGCGGGATCCGCTGGTCGTCCTCACCCACGCACACCTGGACCACGTCGGCGGAGCACACGAGTTCTCAGAACGGGCGGCCCACAAAGCCGCTGCAGAGACCCTGGCGCAGGGCGTGCCCGCCAGCCTCTACGGCCCCGGGCTCTACACGGAAATCGGCATGGACCCGGCCGGAGAAGACCTGCCTGGATTGCTGATCAACGCGCTGCCCCACACCGGCTACGACCCTCGCACCTACCGCGTGGAGCCGCTCACGGTGCACCGCCCCCTCCAGGACGGAGACGTGATCGAGCTGGGCGGGCGCTCACTGACCGTCCTGTACCTTCCCGGCCACACCCCCGGCTGCATCGCTCTCCTCGAAGAACACACCGGGGCACTGTTCAGCGGCGACGTCATCTACAACGGCCACCTCATCGACGACCTCCCCGAATCCGACCCGCCGGCCTATCGGCGCAGCCTGGCGCTCCTGGCCGACCTGGACATATCCATCGCCCACCCCGGCCACGGCCGCAGCTTCGACGTGCACCGCCTGCGGGAACTCGCACGCAACTACCTCGGCGCGCCCTACGCGTAGGCCCGCCGCGGTGCCGGAGAACTCGAGCATGTTCTGGTCCGCGGCGCCACACCAAGCTGGACGACACCCAGGTCGAGACGGTCCGGGCCGCGTTGGAGCAAGGTGCCCAGGCGCACGGTTTCGAGGCCGACCTGTGGACCCTGGAACGAGTCGGCGCGGTCGTCACCCGGGCAACGGGGGTGGTGTTGTCGAGGGCGTCGGTGTGGCGGCTGCTGACCGGCCGGCTCGGATGGAGCCTGCAACGGCCCGAGCGGCGGGCGGTCGAGCGGGACGAGCCGGAGATCGCCCGCTGGATCGCGCACGAGTGGCCGCGCATCGAAAAGGGGCCGTGAACACACGCGCCTGGATCGTCTCCCTCGACGAATCAGGCGTCTTTCTGCTCCCTCGGATCCGCCGCACCTACTCGCCCCGAGGGCGGGGACTCCACTCCTGCGGCACTGCCTGAACTGGAAGCGCGCGTCGATGGCCGGGGCCTTGGGTTACCACTCCACCGAACCCGACCGAGGGGCCCGCCCGTGCTTCCACCTCAAGCCCGGCAGCTACGACACCGCCGCCCTCATCGAGGTCCTGGAGCAGATGAAGGTGTTCTACCGCGGCGAGCGAGTGGTCCTGGTCTGGGACGGCCTGTCCGCCCACTGGAGCCGGGCGATGCGGGCCTGGGCCGCCGAACAGGACTGGCTCACCCTGGAACGACTGCCCGCCTGCGCTCCAGAGCTGAACCTGGTGGAACTGCTGTGGTCCTCGCTCAAGAAGCGTGAACTCGCCAACCTCGCCGGCGACCACCTCGCAGGTGTCGCCGACGCCACCGAGCAAGGGATCCACCGCATCCACACCAACCCCCGACTGCCATGGTCATTCCTCGCCCATACCGGCCTGACCATCCACCCGCCACACCCACCGAACTTACGAAAAGATCAGTAGAGGTCATCTCAATTGGTGCTGGCGGCCGGCGGCCCAGCTCTCGGGGACTGTAAATCGTTCGGTGTAACTCCGATCATGGAGGATGCACCGATGACCAGTGAGAACGTGACCGAGGCCGAGACCGTCGAGCCGTCTGAGCCGAAGCCGTCGAAGGCGGTGGATGACCGGCTGATCGACGAGTTGGTGTCCCGTGCCCAGGCCGAGGGCCTGCAGCTGACCGGGGAGGGCGGGTTGCTCCAGCAGCTGACGAAGCGGCTGCTGGAGTCCGCCCTGGAGGGTGAGATCACCGATCACCTCGGCTATGACAAGCACGATCCGGCCGGGAAGAACGGCGGGAACAGCCGCAACGGAACCCGTGCGAAGACCGTGCTGACGGATGTCGGCCCGGTGGAGATATCCGTGCCCCGCGACCGTGACGGCTCCTTCGAGCCGAAGATCGTTCGCAAGCGGCAGAAGCGCCTGACCGGCGTGGACGAGATGGTCATCTCCTTGTCCGCGAAGGGCCTGACCACCGGCGCGGTCCAGGCCCACCTCGCGGAGGTCTATGGCGCCGAGGTCTCCCGCCAGACGATCTCGACGATCATCGACAAGGTCATGGACGGTATGTCCGAGTGGCAGAACCGGCCGCTCGACGCGGTCTATCCGGTGGTCTTCATCGACGCGATCCACGTGAAGATCCGTGACGGCGCCGTGGCGAACCGGCCGATCTATGTCGCCCTGGCCGTCACGACCGAAGGCCGACGGGACATCTTGGGGCTGTGGGCCGGCGACGGCGGCGAGGGCGCCAAGCACTGGATGCACATCCTCACCGAGATCAAGAACCGCGGCGTGAACGACGTCCTCATGCTCGTCTGCGACGGGCTGAAGGGCCTGCCCGACGCCGTCGAGACCGTCTGGCCCCGCACCACCGTCCAGACCTGCGTGGTCCACCTCCTGCGGAACTCCTTCCGCTATGCCGCCCGCCAGGACTGGGACAAGATCGCCAAGCTCCTCAAGCCCGTCTACACGGCGGCGGCCGAGGACGCCGCCCTGGAACGGTTCGCCGAGTTCGCAGACGCCTGGGGCAGGAAGTATCCGGCGATCGTCCGGCTCTGGGAGAACGCCTGGGAAGAGTTCACCCCGTTCTTGCGGTTCGACAGCGAGATCCGCCGCATCGTCTGCACCACGAATGCGATCGAGTCCGTGAACGCCAGGATCCGGCGGGCGGTCAAGGCCCGCGGGCACTTCCCCAACGAGACCGCCGCGCTGAAGTGCGTCTACATGGCGATCATGTCGCTCGACCCCACCGGCCGTGGTCAGGCCCGCTGGACCATGCGCTGGAAGACCGCCCTGAACGCCTTCGACATCACCTTCGACGGCCGACTCTCCGCAGCCCGTCAGTAACCCCAACCACCCTCGATACACTGTTCGATTGACAGACCCGCCCCAAGCGCGGCGTCTCTATGAGGTCGAAGACCTTTTGTAGGCACCGCAAGTCGGGGGGTTGATCAAGCTGTAGTTCGTGCAGACCCGGATGTATATGTAATGGCCCTCGGCCACGTTCGGACGGCACGTGATGGAACTCTTCGTAGGCCCACACGAGTCCTCGCGGCCGTAGTCGGTGTACCACTCCGCCCAGGACTCAGGGTATGGAAAATCGGGGTCGTAGTTGTAGTGGGTGACGGTGATGACGTCGCCATAGCTCACGAAAGTGGCGCTTGCCAGGCCGCCGTTGGTTGCAGTTGTGTCGGCGATTGCTGTGCCGACTCCGGCGAACGTGATGGCTGCCGTTGCTGCGGCAACTACGGCGAAGCTCTTGACACGTCGCACTCCGGGCCTCCAGTGTCGTTGCGCTGAAATGGATCAAGCACGGACAGGCCGTGCAAAATAGAAGCAGAGCCAAAGGGGGAGTAAAGAGGTATTTTCCAGCCAAGTCCTGGCGATGACTCGTGCGCCTAGACTCGAATCGACGCCGCTGGTTGTGGGCCGGGCGACTCCTCCCTCGCATTGAGCCAGGAGCGCCCCCGAGACCCTTCGCATCGGCCTCGGCCTGGAGCTGGGTGAGGATCCTCGCCCAGGTGCCGTCCCGCTGCCAGCGCCGGAACAGGTCATAGACCCGGCCCCATGGCCCATAACGTTCGGGCACGTTCCGCCAGGGAGCACCGGTCCGGGTCCGCCACCGTATGCCGTCTATCAGCTGCCGCCGCGTTCACACCTGCGGCCGACCCGGCTTGATGCCCGTCGGCAGCAGGGGCTCAAGCCGGGCCCACTGGCCGTTCGTCAGATCCCCACGTCCCACAGGGCATGATCATCAACGAACAAGATCCACTTTCGCAACAGACCCTAGAAGACTGATGAAGATGTTGGGTTCTGGCCCCGCCGCGTCAGCGGTGGGGCCAGACTCGTGTTGTGGTTCAAGGGGAGTGGGTCGGGGAGACGGTCGGACCTGATGTGTGGGCGACGTGCCGGGAGTTGATTCCGGCTGGGAGTGTGTTCGCGTTCCTGGCCGAGCACCGTGGTCGGTTGTTCCCCGCGGCGATGTTCGCGGACATGTATCCGTCGGCGAACGGGCGGCCGTCCATGCCGCCGCAGATTCTGGCCGCGGCGATCACATTGCAGGCCCTGCACGGCATGTCGGACTTCGAGACGGTCCAGGAACTGCGGTGTGACCTGCGGTGGAAGGCCGCGTGCGGGCTGGGACTGCATGACACCGCGTTCGACCCGTCGCTTCTGGCGTACTTCCGGCGCCGGCTGGCCCGCTCCACCAGCCCGAACCGGGCCTTCGAGGCCGTGCGGGAGGTCGTGAAGGCCACCGGTGTCCTCAGGGGCAAGCACCGGCGGGCACTGGACTCCACCGTGCTGGACGACGCGGTCGCCACCCAGGACACCGTCACCCAGATCATCGGCGCCATCCGGGTGGTGATCCGGGAAGTCCCCGGCGGCGCCGAGGCTGCCGCCGCGCAGTGCACCGCCCACGACTACACCGACCCGGGCAAACCCCGCATCACCTGGAACGATGCCCAGGCACGAGCCAACCTGGTCGACGCGCTCGTCGGCGACGCGGTCAGACTGCTCGGGCATCTGCCCGAGCAGGAACTGGGCGAGAAGGCAGCGAACGCGGTCGGCATCCTCGCGCTGGTCGCCGGGCAGGACGTGGAACCGGCCGAGGACTCCGACGGCCGTGACGGCCGCTGGCGCATCACCCAAGGGACCGCCCCGGACCGGATGATCTCCACCGTCGACCCCGAGTCCCGGCACATCCACAAGACCCGCTCCCATCAGCAGGACGGATACAAGGCCCACCTCGCCGTCGAGCCGGAGACCGGGTTATACACCGCCGTCGCCCTGCGGCCCGGGGCCGGGCCAGAGCACCACGAGGCAGCCGTCGGCCTTGAACTGCTGGCCGAGGAGGACACCCCGGTGGACGCCTTCGGTGACACCGCCTACTCCACCGGCGACGCCCGCCAGGCCCTCGAAGAGGCCGGACACCGGCTGTTCCTCAAACCCGCCCCGCTGCGGCCGGCCGTTCCAGACGGCTTCACCCTCGACGACTTCGCCATCGACACCTCGGCCGCCATCGTGACCTGCCCCCAAGGCCACACCGTCGGCCTGTCCGAGCCCGGCGGCCGCCACCACCAGCGCAGGGCCGTCTTCGGGAACGTGTGCACCCGATGCCCGCTGCGTGAGCAGTGCACCAAGGCCAAAGCCGGAGGCGTCCTGACCATCCGCCCCCACCACGATCTCCAAGCCGCGGCCCGCCGCCAGGCCGCCACCGACCCCGCCTGGCAGGCCGACTACCGCCGCTGGCGGCCACCAGTCGAACGTGCCGTCGCCTGGCTCGTCCACCACGGCAACCGCCGACTCCGCTACCGGGGCACCATCAGCAACAACGCCTGGCTCCACACCCGAGCAGCCGCCCTCAACCTCCGCCGCCTGATCAACCTCGGACTCACTCACACAGGCGGCACCTGGCACCTCGCACCGGCCATCACATAACCAGAGGGGCCGCCCGGCCTACGGCCGGACGGCCCCTCAACAAGATCTTCATCAGTCTTCTAGACGCCGTCCGCATCGCCGACGCGCTGCGCAGCAGCCCGTAATCCGGTGTCACCTTGACGAGCCGAAGTCAGTAAACGTCAAGGTTGTGTGCAGGCCCGGAAGCAGGTGCCCCGGCCCGCTGCTGCGCCCCGCTGCCTGTGGGGCCGGCCGATGTGGTCACGGGCTTTGGCGAGGAGGCGTTCTGCGGTGCGGGTGCTGACGCCGTACCGGGCGCCGAGGGGCCGGCGGTGACGGCGGGGGCCGTCCCCCGTGCCGCGCCGCGTCCAGGGCGGCGGCGATCTCGGGCAGACGGAGACCCCCGCAACGCCTGGGCGTCGCCTTCACCCCTCTGCGCGGCGACGGGCCAGCGAGCGAGGGTCTCTCGCAGGCCGCGTGAGCCCGTGTCCCGAGTCGGCGGCCGTCACATCACCCCTCCACCTCGTCGGGCGTGACCTTCACGTCTCCGCGGGCTCCTGATCGTTGTGTTCTCGCTCCTGCGCCCAGGTGGTCGCCCATTCGTCGAGCGGACGAAGGGCATCACGGAGTGCTGTCCCCAGCCGAGTGAGCTCGTAGCCGTCGGCCGAGGGGGCGATGATCCCGCTCGACGCGAGTTCGCGGAGCCGCTGGTAGAGGACGCTGGATGACAGCCCTTCGCACCGTGCCAGCAGCGCGCGGGCGCCGAGCGGACCCGCACGCAGTTCCCAGAGAATTCGCAGCGCCCATCGACGGCCGAACAGGTCCATCGCGGCCATGAGGGGACGGCCGGTCGTCGATCCACGAACCGGTGTTCCTGGGCGCGGTGTCGGCATGACCCTCCTTGCGTTTCGTTATTCGAAACACTAGCATCCACCCCGGTGTTTCTGATTTCGAAACAAACTCGACGGGAGAGCCGAGGTCGCAGACAGCCCTGCTGGAACCGCAGTGCACCGACCAGGCCGGCGCACTGCTCGCGCGCATGACACCGCGGCTCTGATCGGCATCGGCGCCATGGTGATCACGACGCCGACAAGCCTCGCTCTCGCCCGTCGACACTCGTCCGAGACCAACCCGTAAGTCGGATGCACTCATCCCCACACTGGAGGTTCCATGCCCAAGGGCTACTGGGTCAGCGTCTACCGCACCATTTCAGATCCTGAGAAGCTGGCCGCTTACAACAAGCTGGCCCGCCTGGCCGTCGAGGCCGCGGGCGGCCGGACCATCGTCCGTGGCGGTCGGGTCGTGGCGCATGACGCCGGAATCGCCGAGCGCACCGTCGTGGTCGAGTTCGACAGCTTCGAGCAGGCCGTCGCGGCGCGCGAGAGTGCGGCCTACCAGGAGGCGCTGGTCGCCCTCTCCGATGGCGTCGAGCGCGACTTCCGCATCGTCGAAGGCATCGACTGACCGATGTCCTGGCCGGATGTCATGGTGGTTGATGCGTGCGTGCGGCGCGACGGCCGGGGCGGTAGCCCCACGGCCGTCACCGACGACGACCCGGCGGCGACGGACGCGGACCGGCGTGCGGTCGCCGCTGCGGCCGGCACCTCGCACGCGGCGTTCCTCGGCCCGGGGCGGACGCCGGACGGTGGCCGGCCGGTCCGGTTCTTCACCGCCACCGCCGAACTGTCCGGCTGCGGCCACGGCACCGTTGCCGCGCAGGCCGTCCGGTTGACCCGCACCGCGCTGGGCGAGCTGAACGACCGCCAGCACACCGGCGGGCGCACGTTCGACACCGCCGCGATCCGTCGCCCCGCCGGCGTCGAGGTGTGGTTCGACCAGGGCCTCGTCGCGCTGCGTCACCCCGCACCGGACGAGCGCGCCGCGATCGTCGCCGCGCTCGGGCTCACGGAGGACGATCCGCATCCGACCGACGCGCCACGGATTGCCGCGCCCGGCGCACCACGCATGCTGGTACCGGTCCACGACCGGTCGGCGCTGCTCCGAGTCCGCCCACACCTCGGCAGGCTGGCAGCGGCGTGCCGGCGGTACGGGCTCCTCGGCTGTTTCGTGTACGTAGCGCCGGTGGGCGACCGGCCGGGTGCGGCGCGGATGTTCGCGCCGGCGATCGGTGTCGACGAGGACGTCGCCAACGCCAACAGCACCGGCTGCCTGGCCGCCCACCTGCTCGACACGACAGGGGCGCAGACGGTCGCGATCGAGGTGGAGCAGGGCGACACCCTCGGTCGACCGGCCAGCGTGCTCGCTTCGGCCCGACGCGGGCCGGCGGGCATCACGACCCGGGTCGGCGGGCTAGCGGTGGTCCGCGACGGAGCGCCTCCTGGGTGCGCCGCAGCGCGGCGGACAGCGCCGCGTACCCGATGGCCGGGGTCCGTGAGCTGACCTTCGGCAGGCCGCTGCCCGGCCCGGCCGCCGGGCGGTGGGTCGTCTCTTTCGGGTCCTGCCGGTCGAGTCGGCGTCGTTCGGTGCCGTGCATCGGCGCGGGTCAGGCAAGATCGGGAAGAGACGACCTGGTCGAAGGAGAACCGTGAAGCTGTCGTTCGAGAAGCCCCCGGCATACGATCTGGGATCCGATGCCGACCTCGGCATGTGGCTGGCGGAGTGGGGCGAGTACGCGGACCGGATCGTCCACCTCGGTCCCGACGACGGCCGCAGCCACGGACAGCTGTGCTGGGACGTCCTGGCGCCCACGGGACTGCTTGCTCCGGACTGCGGCCGTTGCGACCACGGGCACGGCGGCCCGCGCTCCCCGGACCAGATGGAAGCCGCGCTGGCCAGGCGGATTCCCGCGGACGAGGTGCTGTCCTGGACGGCAGCCACGCTGGTTCGCCCCCTCGCTTACCGGGGCGGTGGTGCCGGCGGGGCGATGCGCCGCCTGGCCGAGGCCATCGCCGGCGGGCTGGCGGAGCTGTTGGGGCCGGACGCCGACTGGCGTGCCAACGGCCATGCCGCCTACCGGGAGGCGGCCCTGGGCAACGTCACGTGGACACCGGTCACCGAGGCCACCTTTGACGCGGCCGTGGTGGGAATCGGCAGTGGGCGAGCCGTGGTCGTCGTCGCCACGGACGAGGACTGAGGCGGCAGGAACGTTCCGGCGCGGCAACGGCGAGCCGGTCTCCCGGAAGTACACCACCGAACACCACCGGCGCCGCGTGCGTCTTCAGCGTGCAGGTCCTGGAGGCCATGCGGAACCTCGGCCTGGACGTCTCCAAGGACGACGCCCACGGCTTCATGTGTGCCTGGCACCACGTCAACCACTACCTCGGCACGCCGGAGAAGTGGCTGCTGCCCAAGGACGCCGACGAGATCGACCGCCTGTGGAAGCAGGAACGCGACAGGGAGTGGAAGAAGACCGACGACGGCGTCTTCATGACCACCCAGGCCGTCAAGTGCTACAAGAGTTCGCGGCCATCTCCGGCGGGGATGAGAACACCGTCCGGGAGGAGCATCGGGCGGCTGCGGGTTCCGGCCCGCGCTCCGATCACCTGTCAGGGTCCCGAGGGCCGGGCCGCCTGCGGGACAGTCCCGGCACCGACCACGGCGCGGTGCGTGCGGGCAGCCACCCTGGCCCGGCCCGTGTGACAGCGTCCGGCTCGGCCTTCGGCGCGCCCCGAGCGCCCTCCGTGAGAAGGGACGGCGGGGCGGGTCTCTGGGGGGCGCCTAGGTAGGTGAGGACCGCGAGGACGCGCCGGTGGCCGCTGTCCTCGGGTGGGAGTCCGAGCTTCAGGAAGATGTTGCCGACGTGCTTGTGCACGGCCCGCTCGGTGACGACGAGCCGATCGGCGATCTCGGAGTTGCCGTATCCCTGGGCCATCATCGCGAGTACCTCGCGTTCGCGTTCCGTCAGCCTGCTCAAGGGGTTGCCGCGCGTCGCGAGGAGTTGACGGACCACTTCGGGGTCGAGCGCGGTGCCGCCGGCCGCCACCCGGTGGAGGGCGTCGAGGAAGTCGTCGACGCGGGCGACCCGGTCCTTGAGCAGGTAGCCGACGCCGGTGCCGTCGGCGATCAACTCTCGGGCGTAGGTGTCCTCGACGTACTGTGAGAGCACGAGCACCGGGAGGCCGGGGATGTGCTCCCGGGCGCGGAGTGCGGCTCTGATGCCTTCGTCGGTGAAGGCCGGGGGGAGGCGGACGTCGACCACGGCTACGTCCGGTGAGCGCGCCCGTCACGAAGGAGTCGGCGTCCTCGGTGATGGCGAGCACGTCGTTCCCCAGGGCCTTCAGCATCGTGGAAAGTCCCTGGGCGAGGAGTACGTTGTCCTCGGCGATCAGGATGCGCACGGGCACTCCACGGTGATGACGGTGGGGCCGCCGGGCGGGCTCTGCACCCGCAGCACGCCGTCGACGGCCTCGACGCGCCGGCGCATGCCCCGCAGCCCGGTGCCGTGGCCCTCGGCGGCCCCGCCGCGGCCGTCGTCGGTGATCTCCGCGCGCAGCGTGTCGCCGGCCCTGGCCAGGGTGACCGACGCGGAGCGTGCGTGGCTGTGCTTGGCCGCGTTGGTGAGCGCCTCGGTCACGGCGAAGTAGACGGCGACCTCGACCTGCGCCGGTACCTCGCCCAGTTCGCCGAGGTGGGCGGCGGCGGGTACCGGGCAGCGGGCGACGACCGCCGAGAGCGCACCGGCCAGGCCCCGGTCGGCGAGGACCGGAGGGTAGATGGAGCGCAGGAAGTCGCGCAGTTCGGCCATCGCTTCCTCGGCGCCCTCCCGCGCCCGGGTCAGCAGCGGTCCCACGGCCTCGGGGTCGGAGCCGAGGGTCCGTTCGGCGAGGCCGAGCTGCATGGCGAGGGAGACCAGGCGGGCCTGGGTTCCGTCGTGCAGGTCGCGTTCGATGCGGCGCAGCTCGTCGCCGTGCGCAGTGATCGCCCCGGTGCGCGTACGGTTCAGGGCCGCCACACGTTCGGCGAGGACCGCGGCGGCCGAGGGGGCCAGCAGCCGCCGGCTCGATGCCGCTGCCAGCCTGGCGATCAGGGGCGGGCCGGTCAGGGCGAGCAGCACGCTCAGCACGAACTGGGGCACGCCGATGCGCAATGCGGATCCCCATCCGTCGATCGGGATGTTCATCATCACCTTGATCGGCTCGTCCGCAGGGAACACCCACCACAGTCCGACGAGGACGAGCACGGCCGCCGGGAACAGGAAGAGCACCGCGCCGATGAGCCCGAGCAGGGTTCCGGCGACCGCCATGCAGGGTGCCCAGCGCAGGTCGCGGCCGGTCGCCGGGTCCGACAGCACTGCCCTCAGAGTGCTTCGGGTGTGCGGTCCGGCCGGCGTGGTGGGGGTCGCCGCCCAGCGGCCCAGCCGACTGCGCTCGGCGTCGGCGAGCCGGCGCAGCAGCCGGAGTTCGAGCGGCAGGACGAGCAGGCCCACGCCGACGAGGCAGAGCACGGCCGAGTACACCAGTACGGGTATCAGCACGACCAGGGCCAGTCCGTGGGCGGCCGCGATCGCGCAGTACCCGGCGGCACGGGCCGAACGCGACACGTACGTACGGGTTGTCGATAGATCCATCACGGACCCAGTCTTCCTCTCCCGGCCTCCCGGCACAGTGGAGCTGGCTACACCATGAGCAGGGGAGCGCACACGATCGCCCCGGTCCTCCGGCGGTTCGTAGCGTCGCCGTCATGAAACGAGCGAACTCGCGAGAACGTCCGAGCCACGGGCTCATCTCTTTCCTGGTGATCAGCTTCGTCGGCGCGTGGCTGACCATGGTCCCCCTGTGGCTCGACGGCCTGCGCCGGACGAGCGCCGCGCAGGAGACGCCGCCGCTCGCGGCGTTGTGCATGATCCTGATGATGCTGGTGCCGGCCCTGACCGCCTTCGGCCTCACGGCGCACCGGCAGGGGGCGCGCGAGGCCGTGCGCGTCCTCGGCCTCCTGCGGTCCACACCATGGCGGCACGAACTGCGCTGCGTGGCAGGGGCGCTCACGGTCCCGCTCGGCCTCACCGCCGTCGGCCTGGCCGTCTCCACCCTCGCTGGCTGGTACGTCCCCGCGCACCTGCCCGGGCCCGGCACGGTCGCGCTGCTCGTGCTGAGCGCGCTGGTGTCCCTACCGCTGTACTTCGGGGAGGAACTCGGCTGGCAGGGCTACATGCTGCCCAGGCTGGTGCAGCGCGGCAGAATCCGCGGCCTGCTGCTCGGCGGGGCGATCTGGGGGGCGTGGCACGTCCCGATGACGGCGCTCGGCGGGAGCTATCCCGGCCATCCGGTGGTGCTGGGGATACCGGCCGCTGTGGTGACCGCGACGCTGCTCGGAACGGTGATCGCGGCCGTCCGGCTGGCGACCGGGTCGGTGTGGGCGGCCGTGGCGGCGCACGTGTCGCTCAACGAGTTCGCGCTGCCCCTGACCCGCCACGTCGCGGGCGCGCTCGTCGACCCGCTGCTCGCGGGGCCGCTGAGCATCGCGACCTGGCCGGCGAGCACCCTCGCGGTGGTGGGCGTCTGGCTGGCGTACCGACGCCACGGCGGACCCGGCACGGCGGCCGACGGCGTGGTGGCCGGCGCGTCCAGGCATACCTCGCCGTAGGCGCCGTGCGAGGGGTGCATCCAGGTCCACCCCAGCCCGGTTGCCAGGTGCAGTGGCCTGCCGGGCGCCGCGCGGCATCGTGGTCCGCGTAGGGATTCGACGGATTCATCGGGCGAACGGGGAAGGTGCTCATGGGGCGCGTGGACGGGGACTTCACGGGGCGGACGGAGCGTCGGGGTGGAGTGTGGGGCACCGTGGGCGTGTTCACGGTCGTCGCCTCCCTGGCGGCCGGGACGCTGGGGGCGGTACAGCCGGCGACCGGGATACCGCAGGAGGTCGTGCAACTGACCCAGTTCGGGCCGGCCCTCGCGGTGGGCGCGGTCGCGCTGTACCGGCGCCGGCGGACGCGCGAGCTGCTGCGGGGCGCCGGGGCGGGGGCTGGTCCGCACCCCCTCGGCGGTGCGGTGCTGCTCGGTGCGGCCGGGCTGATCGTCGTGCTCTGCGTGCTCGGGTACTACGCGGTCCGCGGGGAGGCGCCCTTCACGTCGCCGGGGTCCCTGCAACAGCCTTTCGCGCTGATCATGGTGGCGCAGCTGGTGGGGGCCTGTGGGGAGGAGGCCGGCTGGCGCTGCTTCCTCCAGCCGCTGCTGCGCACCCGTCTGGGGACGGTCGCCGCCTCGGTGACGGTGGGTGTGCTGTGGGGGGTCTGGCACGTGCAGGTCTTCGCGCAGGCGCCCGCCTACGCCGCCGGGTTCCTCGTGGCCACGGTGGCAATGTCGGTGGTCCTGGGCATCGCGCTCGACGGCCTGGGCGGGTGGCGGCGGCTGCTGTACGCGGGCGGCTTCCACGCCCTGGTCAACCTCGGACTGCTCCTGTTCCTGGACGAGGAGTCCGGAGCCGTCCCGCCCATGCTCTGCTTCGGGCTGTCCTGTCTGGTGGTGGCCGCGCTCGCGGTCGTCCTCCGCGGCGGCCGGCGTGCACCGGCACGGGCGGCGGTGCACGCAGCGGCTACCCTGCACAGGACATGAGTTCGACATCACGCCCTTTCCGTGCGGAGTTGTCCCGCCGCTCGGCCGCCGTCGGCCGCTGTCACCTCGCCGGGCTGCTGGGCCTGCGGGTGGCGGCCGTCGGGGCCGGCGTCGTGGGAGCCCTGCTCCTGCTGCCCGTCGGCGTGGGCCTGCGGCTGCTGCCGCCCGGCGCAGCCGCGTTGCGCCGCTGCGCCGACCGCGCCCGCCACCGGGCGGAGCAGTGGTCGGGGGTGCGGATCACCACGCCCGATCCGCTCCCGCGGACCGCGGGGGCCCGCGGGGTCCTGGCGGACGCGGGGTTCTGGCGGGACCTGTCCTGGGCGTGGCTGGAGCCGCTGGTGGGCGGCCTGCTGGTCGCCCTGCCGCCGTCCCTGGTCGTGTACGGGCTCTTCGGGGTGCTCGTGCAGCCCTTCGTGTGGCGGCTCCTGGACGACGGCAACTGGTACGCCTTCGTCCCCGTGCACAGCACCGCCCTGATGCTCGCGGCGACCGTACTGGGCCTGGGTTTCACCGCCGCAGGGCTGCTCCTCGCCCCGCCCGCCCTGCGCCTGCACGCCCGGTGGGGGCGCCGGCTGCTCGCCGCCCCGCGCGTCACCGAACTCCGACGCCGAGTCGAAGAGCTGACGGACAGCCGGACCGAGGTGCTGGACCGGCAGGCGGCCGAACTGCGGCGCATCGAGCGGGACCTGCACGACGGGGCTCAGGCGCGGCTCGTCGCCCTCGGGATGCGCCTGGACAGCGCGACGCGGCTGCTGGAGGTCGATCCGCCGACCGCCCGGGCCGCGCTGCTGGAGGTGCGCGAACTGTCCGGGCGGGCCCTCGAAGACCTGCGCGGCCTGGTCCGGGGCATCCAGCCGCCAGTCCTGATCGACCGCGGCCTGGGCGACGCCGTACGCTCCCTGGCCCTTGACAGCTTCCTCGACGTGGACGTCGAGGTGCGGCTGGCGGGGCGGCTGCCGGCCGCCGTGGAGTCGGCCGCCTACTTCGCGGTCAACGAACTGCTGGCCAACGCGGCGAAGCACTCCGCCGCCGGCCGGGTGGACATCCGCCTCGCGCACGAGGACGAGGGCGAGGAAGCGGGCGCCAGAGGCCCGCGGCTGCGCGTGACCGTCACCGACGACGGCCGCGGCGGCGCGGACCCCTCCCGGGGGACCGGGTTGCTCGGCGTCCGGGAGCGATTGGCTACCTTCGACGGGAGCCTCGTCCTGCACAGCCCGCAGGGCGGCCCCACCACCGTCATCCTGGAGATCCCGTGCGCGTCGTCCTTGCCGAAGACCTCTTCCTGCTGAGGGACGGCCTGGTCCGCACGCTCACCGAGCACGGCTTCGACGTCGTCGCCGCCGTCGACAACGGCCCCGGCCTCCTGCGCGCCCTGCTGGAGGAGCCGCCGGACGTGGCGGTCGTCGACGTACGCCTGCCGCCGACCCACACCGACGAGGGCCTCCAGGCCGCCCTCGAAGCCCGGCGCCACCACCGCGGCCTGCCCGTGCTCGTGCTCTCGCAGTACGTCGACCAGCTCTACGCGAACGAGCTCCTGTCGAGCGAAGACGGCGCCGTGGGCTACCTGCTGAAGGACCGGGTCACCGACACCGGCCAGTTCATCGACGCCGTACGCCGCGTAGCCGCCGGCGGCACCGTCCTGGACCCGCAGGTGATCGGACGCCTGCTGGCACGCGGCGAGGCCCGCGGCACCATATCCGCCCTCACCCCGCGCGAACGCGACGTCCTGGAATTGATGGCGGAAGGCCGCTCCAACGCCGCCATCGCGGGGACCCTGTACTTCAGCGAGAGCGCCGTCGCCAAGCACACCGCGAGCATCTTCACGAAGCTCGGCATCGCCCCCTCCACGGAGGACAACCGGCGGGTCCTCGCCGTCCTCGCCTACCTGCGCCGCTGACGCTCGCCGGCGCCCGTCTCTAGCGGACGGCTCCGGCGGCGAGGGTGACTTGAGCGGTCCATGACCAGGGTTCCCGAGGGGGATCCCAGCTCACCTCGACGTCGGTGTCGTGGAAGTCGCGCGCGAGTTCCGTCACCATCTGGGCCGCCGCGGCTCGCGCGTCTTGTGGGTCGGTGTTGACCGGCACGTCCAGACGCCCGCAGAGCATGCCGCCTTCCACGGTGAGGACGCTGTGGCGCCAGCCCTCTGGCGTCGCCAACAGCACGATCCCCTTCGGGATGCCCCAGTCGGGCCGCTTCTTCTTCTCCTTCTTGCGTCTCACCATGCGGCTATCCAACATCGTCGGGTTCGTGGCGATGAGGTTGGCTGGCAGCTCAGCTTGCCGTCCGCCCGCGTCGGCATCCTCACCGACCAGGAGTGGGCCGACAACGTCGCCGACCGCCTCGCCGACGACTACGGCCCCGCCGTATGCCACAACCTCGGACCCCGGCGCGCCGACCGAGGTGAACGCGACGACACCATGGTCGAACTCCTCGACCGGATCCGCCGTCACATGCCCGTCGGCGTCCTGTCCAACTGCACCGACGCCCTTCCCGCCGACCTCGAACACCACAACATCACCTTCGACCACGTCTTCTCCTCCGCGAGCCTCGGCGTCGACAAACCCTCCCCCCACGCCTTCCGCGCCGCCGTCGACCGCATGGACATCCCCACCCAGCGCCTGGCGTACTTCGACGACGAACCCACCTTCGTCCACGCCGCTTCCACCACCGGACTCCGCGCCCACCTCTTCACCGGACCCAAGGACTTCGCCACCCAGATGCAGAAGTTCGGCCTGCCCCTCGGCATCCCCGCCTGACCGCCACACCGCGTAGGGCTGCGCTGACCCAGACCGCGCAGCCCGACGCTCAGCGGCGCTACAGTGGCGGTCACTCCGTCGAGCGGCTGACCGGAGTCCTCCCGGCACACCCCTTCTTCGTGGTCAGCCTTCGGGACGGATTTCCCCCGTTCGCCTGACCAGAGGACGCCGGTGCGCGAAGGTCGTGGCACACGGGCCCGCGGCCGGGCGGGGGCCCTGCCAGGCGGTGAAGGGGCGTTATGGCCGGCGACAGGGAGACGTGGACGACCGAGGAGTTCGGGACCTCCCACGAGGGCTGGGTCGGGGTCCTCCTGGCCGACGGGACCGTCCCCGCGCCGGCGCTCTTCGATACCGGTTCGGGCCCCGATGTCCACCAGACGTCTCACTGGTCCGTCTACGACGGCCGCTTCACGCACATCCCGCGCGCGGCCGCGCTCCGCGGAACCTGCTCGTGCGGATGGAGCGGCCCCGAACACCCCTTGGACTGGGACGCGATCGGCAAGCAGGATCTGGAGGACGCCGCCGACGAACAGGCGGACGCGTGCTGCCAGGACTGGGACGAGCACACGACCGCCGTCGAAGCGGCCACGATCCCGCTCCCCGAGTCCGTCACCCACCTCCTTGAGCAACTGCAAGCCGAGATCGGAAAGCTCGGCGACGACTCGCCCCTCGCCGCGGTCCGTGCGGTCCGCCGGCTGGAGGCCGCCGCCCGCGCGGCGGGGTACTGGGTCGCCCGCTCCGCCCAGCACGACGCCACCCCGGCGCAAGCTGCGACCGCGCTGGGCCTGACCGAGGCCGCCGCCCGCCGCGAACTCGCCCGGCTCGGCCGCTGGAGCCCGTACCAGCCTTGACGACCGCCGCTGAAGGTTCGGAGGCCATCAAGGCCGTGCCCGGCGCATCGTCGCCGACGCGTTCGGCCTGGGACCGTCCGTGCGCGTGGGGGCGCCGGCCCCGATCGCGTGCGTACCCGGCCTCGGTACTGGTGGGCCCGCGTATTCAACTGTCGCGAGTTGCCGCACCTGACTCCGGCACTGCTACTGAGCGTGATAGCCCTTGGGGAAGATTCTGAGTGTCAGGGGTATCCGGTTGGATGAGCACGTGACTGTCTATGACGTAGCTCGCCAGTTCCCTTCGATCGCTGACCTGCGGAACCTGTGCCGCTCGCTGGCGATGCTCGACGCGATCCTGAGCCCGGACTGGGAAGGCCGGTATTACTCCTTCAACGCTGGCTGGGCCGACGACGAGGAGATGGCCTCGATGCGCAACGGGTCGGGGAACGAGTACTCCATCGTGTTCTCGGCGGCCGGGGCCTACGTCCGTGGCTTCGACCACGAAGCACCGATGAGCCCGTACGGCAACGACGGCGAGCCCTGGCCGGGAGTGATCGACGAGGTTCCGGAGGTCTTCAAGCCCTTCGTCGAAGAGCCAGCGTTCACCGACGAGGATGACGTCCCCGTCGTGACGGCCTGCCTGTGGCGGGAGGCAACGGATGATCGGTGGCGGCACGGCGTGATCGACTTCCCCGCCGGGTGTTCCGACCCGGACGGGGCAACAGGCCTGTTCGAGCTCCTGGTCGACCGCTCGCCGGAAGCGTTCCGGCGCTTCGCCGAGGACTACTACGAGGTTCCTGTCGACCTGGAAGCGGTGCGCGACGTGTATGCCTTGCGACCGCTGAGCCAGAAGCTGGTGTCATCGCTGAACGCGGAGGTCACCCTCGCAGACCTGGCCGAGGACCTCGCCGAGATCGGCTACCCGCAGCCGGCGCGGGACGTGATCTGAGCTTCAACCGTCAGTGAGTGGAGAGGGACCGCACGCCACGGCGGCCACGCCGACATCATCCGCGAGAGCCTGGACGGCGCCACCCTCTACCCCGCTGATGGCCGCCGCCGAGCAGTGGCCCGACCCGTGGTCCGAGCCCTGGGAGCCCGCCGCGCCCGCCGGCTGAGGGCTACGGGCCGTCAGAAGTCGTGCCCCGTCGGCCGGGTATGGCCGAGGCGCTCTTGCGGACCGGTCCTACGCTGGAGGCATGGCCATCGATCCCTTGCTGAGACAAGGCCCCGACTCGACGGATCTGGTCCTGCGCGCCGGCCCGACCGGGCCGGTGTGGAACGTGCTGGCCTCGGCGGGGCCGGCGCTGTTCACTCCGCTCGCCCTGGGCGTGCCGACCCTGTGCGTCGCCTTGTGGATGGCGCTGGCCGGGGCGCGGGCGTCGACCGTGTTCGTGGTGGTGGGGGTGATCGCCGGGCTGGAGTACCTGATCGGCTGGCCGGTGCTGGCCTTTTCCCGGGCCCGGGACATCCTGCGGGTGGAGTTCGCGCCGGCCACGGTGCCCGCGTCCCTGCGGTTGGTCCGGGCCGCCGGGCCGGACGACTGGCTGCCCGTCGAGACGCTGCGCGAGGTGCGGCTGACGCACAAGGTGGTGGAGCCGTACCAGGGGGACTACAAGCCGGCCGTCTCCACGCTCGCGCTGGAACTCGTCCTGCGGGGCGAACGGGAGCGGCTCGCGCTCCCGGACGGCGGCGACCCGCAGCGGCTCGCCGACGCGTTGAAGGCCCTGCTCGGCCCGGCTGGGGTCGTGGTGTGGCTGCGCACCGAGCGCAGCACGCGCGATCGGCCGCAGCCCAACTCCAGCTGGACCTCCGGCGGTTCGGCCTCGGCCGGCTCGGGTGGCGGCTGACCCCGGGCTGCCCGTGGCGCTCCCCGGCCGGGGAGCGCCCGCTGTGGCAGCGATCAGCCGCCGGAACAGCGGCGTGCCGACTGCCGTGCGACATGTCCTGCCACTGCCGGGTGACGCGAAGGTCAGGCAGGCGGCGGTTCAAGCGTTCTCGGCGTGGGGAACCGCCGTGGTGCCGCTGCTCCAGGCGGTCCGCATCGACGGTCCCGGGGCGGCGCGCGCGGGTGCTCTGGAAGCCTTGGCGGAGATCGGCGGCGAGGCGGTGATGAGCGCCCGTGACATCGCGGCACTGGAACGGCTGGCCAGGATCGAAATCGCCGGCGACACGCCGGTTCCGCTCTCCCGCTGCTTCCTCTCCTGGATCGCGGTGCCTACCGGGGACCAGGCCGGCGTCATGGAGATGCTCGGGCTGTCGCAGCCGCGTCCGGTCCCGTTCTCCGTCGTCGTGTATGCCGCGGACATCGACAGCCACGGGGGCCTCGACGCCGATCCACTCGATGTGTACCGCAGAGTGTTCGTTACTCCCGAGCTCGCCGGCTGGACCTTGGTCGGTTCCTGGTGCGATCCCAGTACCACCGAACGCCAGAACGATGTCCTCGAAGCATGCGAACACCTCAGCGCCCGCTTCGGTCGCGCGCAGGCCTACTGGTGGAGCGCCTCGCAGGACGGCTCGGCGGACCTGATCGCTGGCTCAGGCTCCGGGTCCCTGAAGCGCGCTGGGTTCCGGGCCACTACTGGGCCCGCCTCCGGGGCGTTGTGCGGGGTATGGGACGGATGAAGCCGGGGCGTACGCGCCGGGCGAGGCTGGGGTGCGGGCGCTGCGGTACGTGGGCGCCGAGGGATTGGATGTCGGCGGCTGGTCCGCGTATTACCGGACGGTGGTGTCCAGCCGGACGTTCTCGGCACTGGACAGCTATGTGTGGATGCTCACCTACAAGTGGGCCGAGCGCACCCACCCGAAGAAGTCGAAGCACTGGATCGTGAACAAGTACTTCGGCAGGCTCAACCGATCTAAGGCGAACAACTGGGTATTCGGTGACCGCGCCACAGGCGCACACCTTCCCAAGTTCGCCTGGACCAACATCAGACGGCATCAGCTGGTCAGAGGTAAGTCGTCACCCGACGATCCTGCCCTCCGCGGCTACTGGAGCCAACGCCGTCAACGCGGACACCGCCACCGATGGATAAGATCAGCCTCACTCTGGCGGCCCGCCAGAAGGGAATCTGTCCGCTGTGCGGCAAACGCTCATCGCCGGCGCGGAATTCGAGCCCGACACTCCACGCGAATGGATCGATTGGTTCGACGCGATGAAGAAGCGGTTGCATAAACACCACTTCACCTACCGGCGGCATGGCGGCTCCGATGAGAGCAAGAATCTTCGGCTCGTCCACTCGGAATGCCATCGCCGGCACCATTCAGGCGACGGCGACGGCGACCGGAAAAGAGCAGAACCTGTGAAGCCTTCAGGCTTGCTTGAGCCGTGATGCGTGGAAACAGGCACGTCCGGTTCTGAGGGGGCCGGGTCACGGCGACGTGCCCCGGCTACCCGACCAGTGGCGCGGCCTGGCCACTCGTTACGACAAGACGGCTACGAGCTACCAGGCAGGGCTCCACCTCGCGGCCATTTTGATCTGGTCAGCGAGGTGATCCCAAGAGCCGGCCTATGAGCTGGAGCGAGAGGACCCGCCCCAGCCCGGCGGCAGCAAGTCCCAGGAGTCGTAGCGAAGCCACTCGCTGAACGTGACTGGGCGGGCGCTGCCCATGTGATCGAGCGACAGCGGGATGATCAGGTCACAAGTGGCGCGACCATCCCACCACACCGTGCCTGCGAGTGGACCGGTGACCGCCAGCAGAGTGTAGAAGCCGCAGCCGTTGTCCTGCAGGGTCACGGCTCCGGCGGTCTTCTGCTCTTCGAAGACCTCGCATTCCCTGTCCCAGGCCTGCCAGGCATCCGCGTGGTCCGGCTCGTTGGTGAAGTCCTCCAGGCAGGGTTCGCGGGCATCCAGTTCGGCGTTCGCGTCCACGTATGAGTCGGGGTGTGGAAAGGGCAGGGGCAGCAGCTCCGCCAGGGGCTGACGATCCGCGCCCCAATCCCAGCCCCACTCTCTTCGACAGGGCCGGAACACCCGCTTGGCGGGCTTCGCCGCCTTGAGGTACGCGCGGTAGGCGGCCGGGAAGGACACACCGAGCTCGTGCTCGGCCATGACCAGCTCTCCCTCTGTCAACGGCGGGGACACGGACTGACGATGCATGGTGTCGAGCCTAGAGCTGACCGAGCTGTGCGCACCACGGGATGAAACGCACTCTGCCCCACCTCTGCACGTCCGTCGGATGATCCGCAAGAAACGGCCTAGGCGAGAACGTGATCCTGGCCGACACCGTCACTGGCTCCGTCGCCCTTCTCACTCCGAAGGGTGACGGATGGGACGTACGCGAAGGTGGACCGGTCCGGCTGTGGGAACGGATCGAAAGCGTACTCACCGCCTATGATGTGGCTGGCCAGCCGGGACCGGAGACCTTCACCCTGCACGTGCACGATGCCGGGCAGCACCTGAGCCACCCCCAAATGCCCGGCATGCCGCTTCCCCGTCCGTGAGCTGTGAGACGCTTCCATGGGAAAGCACCGGCGCCCCGGCCCTCCGAACCAGCCGTCTCGTGCTGTGCCGCGTGTGGACGTAAACGACCCGCTCGCCTCGTACAACAAGCGCCGGCGTGCACCGATGGATGTCTACCGGCGCCCGGCCGGTGGGGGGTGGAGCGGGCCACCTTCGGCCGGACGAGCCGCGTGTCCTGGAGGAGTGGGATGGCTTCGCCTACGCACGCTCCAGACCTCGCCGCGGCCAAGCAGTGGATCAGCGAGCTCACGGGCGGTGGCGGGGCCTGAGCGTCGGGAGCAGGGTGCGGGAGCCGAGGTTGTACGGGCGCTCTGCCCTTGCGGGAGAGGCTCCTCGAACTGACAGCGGAACCGGTGTGCGGCCAGGTCCGGGGGTGGAGTCGGCAGGGCGGGCGACCTGGCAGGGCCTCGGGACCGCGATGGGCCATATCCGCTGCACTCGCACACCTTGAATGGATCGGGGCTTTTCGGCCACACTTCCCATAGGGCTTCCGTGCTTGGGGGTTTGGCGTGTCAGGTCGCGGCGTACGGATCGGCATGGCGGTCGCCGCCATGGTCATGCTGTCGGGGGCAGCCGGCTGCATCGGGGACGAGGCCCCGGGGCCACCGTCGGGGGGCCAGGGCCCTGTACAGCAGGGGGAGGGGGGCAAGTCCCCCGCGAAGTCCCCGGGCAGTTCACCGCAGTCGGGCGGTTCTCCGGCGAAGACCCCCACGTCGCCGAGGACGACGGAGCCGCCTCTTGGGGACATTTACATCCGCCGCACCCTGGAGCCGGAGAACGTTCCCACGCGGGACGGCGAGAGGGTCGCGTGTGTGAGCGGCATTCAGGCGGGGGTACAGATCAAGCCCGGTGACGTTAAGGCCACTTGGCGGGCGGTGGCGCTCACACACCCGCTGGCCAACACCGCGGAGCTGCCGGAACGGGGCGACGCGAAGGGCGTGCTCGTCACCCCCCAGGCTGGCACGCTGGAGCCCGGCAGGAGCGCGGACATCCACGTGGGCGGCACATTCGACAAGGACCTGAAGTCCTTCTACCTCGTGATCCAGAACGGCGCCCGCACCACCACGCTCACCATGCACTACACCTGCATCGTCAACTGACGGGGCCCCCCGGCTCACTCGTACCGGTCCAGCGGCGATTCACGCTCGTGTTCTGCTGGTGATCTCGTCGGGACCCGGTGCCACTCCACTGTCGCGGCCCGTGCGGCGTGCCGGCCAGCCGATGAACGTGCACACATGCTGGCCTCGGCCAGCACCCTGCCTTGTCGAGACGCCGTGTGGCTAGTGACTGGTTCCTGTCTGACAAATGATCTCTCGGGTGGAACGCCTGGGTCACGCCGTGCGTTGTCAGCGCATGCTGCGCTTACTCACAAGCCCGCTCGTCGTACTCGTCATCGTGATACCGCTGTTCCTGCTGGCGTTGTTGCGGAAGGTGGTTCAGCAGGGTCAGCAGCGGGGTTGGCTCCCCGGCCGTTTGGCGGAACGCGAGTTCGGAAGCAGAGGTGTGGGTGCGACCGCCACCGAAGAACTCCATGCCCTGATCTATCCGAGCAAGCGGGTCCAGCTGGAACAACGCCGCATCGCGCTGGTTCTACGGGATGACGAGCAAGACGGCGCTCCCAAGAAGACAGGGATCGATCTCGATGCGGGCACCGCCCGGATCCACCGAAGTGGCCGGTCAGCCTGAGCTGGGGAGCGACGCTCGGGGCAGGAAGTCACGAGTCGCAGTGGCGGAGCCACAGAACGAGTGAGGCGAGCCGCAGCCCGGCCTCGTAGCGGGCGGCAAGCTTGTCGAACCGGGTCGCAACGGAGCGCAACTGTTTCAGTCGGCTGAAGCACCGCTCCACAACATTGCGGCCCTTGCAGAGATCTCTGTCAAAGGCGGGGCGACGGCCACCGTGAGTGCCGCGCCGATGCCGGTTGGCGATCTGGTCGGCGCGTTCAGGGATGGTCGCACGGATGCCTCGACGTCGCAGGCGGGTACGAATGGCGCGGGAGGAATACGCTTTGTCGGCCAGCACCCGGTCGGGCCGACTGCGGGGCCTCCCGGCGGCAGTGCGGGGCACGCGGATCGCGTCCAGCACCGCGCCGAAAACCGTGGCGTCGGCGGTATTGCCTGGCGTCACAACAACGGACAAGGGCAGGCCGCGACCATCGACGGCCAGATGGACCTTAAGTGGTCAGCCCGCCCCGGGACCGGCCGAGGGCCTGCCCCGCCGCCGAGCGTGGCGGAGTTTCCAGTTTGTCCTTGCCAGGGTCCCTTTTTTACGGGCTCCATCGGCGTGCTGGTGAGCCCGGTTGATGGTGGAGTCCACCGACACCGTCCAATCCACGCGCCCCACGGCGTCATCCCGGACCTGGACATGCTCCAGCAGCTTGGCCCAGGTGCCATCGGCCTCCCAGCGGGCGAAGCGTTCGTAGGCGGTTTGCCAGGGCCGTATCTCTCGGGCAGATCGCGCCATGGCGCGCCCGTTCGCAACCGCCACAACACGCCATCGATCACTTGACGGTGATCTCTCCACGGCCGACCCCGCCCATCCGCCGCCGGGAGCAACGGTTGTATCTCGGAGCCAGAGGATCAGCGAAGCCAGGACGTCTCCGGTCCGGTAGCGGTCGGCGAGCTTGTCGAACCTGGTCGCGATCGCGCGGAACTGCTTGAGGCGTGCGAAGCATCGTTCGACCACGTTGCGGTCGCGGTAGACGTCCTTGTCGAAGGCGGGCGGCCGGCCGCCGAGGCGCCCTCGGCGCCGGCGGTTGGCCGCTTGGTCGCGGCGCTCGGGGATCGTGACGGCGATGCCCCGACGCCGCAGCAGGCGCCGGATCGCCCGGCTGGGGTAGGCCTCGCCCAGGACCCGGGCCGGTGTCGTGCGCGGGCGGCCGGCGCCGGCTCGCGGGACGCGGATCCCGTCGAGGACCTGGCCGAACGCGGTGGCATCGTTGACGTTGCCGGGCGTGAGCACGATGGACAGGGGCAGGCCCCGGCCGTCGACGGCGAGGTGGACCTTCGTGGTCAGCCCGCCTTGGGACCGGCCGAGGGCCTGGCGCGTCTGCGAGCGGCCCGGATCTTCCAGTTCGTCCCCGTCTGCGGCCCCTTTTTACGTGCGCCGGCGGCGTGCTGGTGGGGCAGGTTGACCGTGGAGTCGACAGCGACAGTCCACTCGACCCCGCCCACCGCGTCGTCACGGACCTGCACATGCTCCAACAGCCTTGCCCACCTGCCGTCCGCCTCCCAGCGGGCGAACCGCTCCTAGACGGTCTGCCACGGCCCATACCGCTCCGGCAGGTCCCGCCACGGAGCCCCGGCCCGCAACCGCCACAGCACACCATTGACCACCTGCCAGTGATCACGCCACGGCCGACCACGCCCGTCCACCTGCGGCAATAAGGGCCCTATCCGCTCCCACGCCACGTCCGTCAACCCACCTCTACCTGCCGCAAGATCAATCATCAGACACGCCTTAGGCCGGTTCTGGCTCACGCGCGACTACCTGCCCGAGTTCGCCGGCGTCCTCGCCGGCTTCCCCTCGCTCGCGGGGATGGCCGGCGCCATCGGCGCCCGCGCCGAGCCGGTGCCCATCCCGTGGGACTGCGCCGACGGCCGGTTCGACGCGTACCGGCGCCGCCCGGGAGCGTATCTGGAGGATCACGTGCGCCGTGCGGTGTCGGTGTGGACGAGGGGCGGGCCAGAGGCCGAGCAGCGGGCGGTGCGCAGCCTCGGTGACGACCTCCGTTCCGGCCGGTGGGCCGAGCGCAACAGCGACCTCGCCGACCTCGACGCGGCAGATCTCGGCCTTCGCTTGCTCATCGCTTGAAGGGACACCGGTCCGGCCTGACCCGGGTTGCTCCTCCTCGTCACCGCCCTCGGGCGCGTCGACCGCAACCCGCGCCGCCACGGCCGGCGCGTCCTGCCCGGGGGCGGCCGGCGGGGCGCCGAGCGGTTCGCAGGCGAGGGTGCGGGCGATCCACGGGGACCCCGACGCGGCGTCCGCCAGGCGCAGACACCAACGGCTTCGCCGCGGGCCTGGCGGTCGTGGTCGACCACCGCCTGACCGACCGCGAACCGGTAGCGGCTCACCGGTGGCCGCCCCGCCCGCCCGGGTGTTGAGCCTCCCCCCAGGGGAGACATCATGCTAAGGGCATGCACAGCGACAGCGAAACGCTCTACGGCATCGGAGAGCTTTCCCGAATCACCGGCCTGACGGTGAAGGCCATCCGGTTCTACTCCGATCGCGGCATCGTCCCGCCCACCGGCCGGAGTCCCGCCGGCTACAGACTCTACGGCCCCGACGCGCTCGCACGCCTGCACCTGGTCCGCACGCTCCGCGATCTCGGAGTCGATCTGAGCAGTGTGCGCAGCGTGCTGGACAGGGAGACATCCCTGCCTGACGTCGCGCAAGCACACGTGGACGCGCTGGACGTGCAGATCCGCACCCTGCGACTGCGCCGCGCGGTCCTTCACGCAGTCGCCCGCCGTGACCCCACCCACCTGGAGATCGACTTCATGCACCGACTCGCGGCACTCTCCCAGGCACAACACCGTCGCCTGTTGGCCGACTTCGTTGACGACACCTTTCAAGGTGTCCGCTCCAACCCGGAGTTCGCGGGCCTGATGCGCTCCGCCGTCCCCCAGCTCCCTGACGATCCGACGCCCGAACAGGTCGAGGCCTGGTTGGAGCTCACCGAGCTCTGCGGCGACCCCGACTTCCGTGCGGCGCTCCGGCAGACCGCCCAGGAGCAAGCACAGACGCCGACGGTGCATGACACCATGGATGCGCACAACGCTCTCGACGAGGCGATGCGCGCGCGCATCGACGAAGCCGGATCCGCAGGGATTCTCCCCACGGCGACGCGGACGGCCTCGGTCGCGGACACACTCGCAGGCCTCTACTGCCATGCCTTCCACGACGCGGGCGACGATGATCTACGCCGCTGGCTCCTCGCTCGGCTGCAGCCTGCCACTGATCCGTACTGCGAGCGCTACTGGCAGCTCGCGGCAACGGTCAACGGCTGGCCACCGTCACCCACGCTGGCCCCCGTATACACCTGGTTCACCACCTACGGGCGCCGCCGTGCTACCGCCACGGCAAGCACGTCCTGACGCACGGAGGGTGACGTGAAGTACCAGCTCGTACAGATCCTTGGGTTGGCCCTCCTCGTCGTGGGCGGGCAGGGGGCGATACGCCAACTGATCGACCCCGGCAACGCCGGCTTCCTCAGCTGGCTGCCGGGCGGATTCCCCGCCACGATGACCGTCTACATCGGCATCACCGTCGTCGGCGCCACGCTGGCCGCCTGGGCCCAGGGCCGCACGAGGGCAGCCAAGCCCGAAAGCTAGGCCGGTACGCCTCTCGCGGGCCATCGCCGAACGCTGGGTACCGGGCCTGGCCCGCGCACGCCCTGCCGGCACGGTCCGCCGGCTCGTTCAGTCGGCGGTCAGCGCGCTCGCCAGCCGCCCCAGCGCCGCCTTGATCCGGTCCGGCGTCACCCCCTGTGCGCGCTGCTGGAGGAAGACCTCCGGTGCCAGCGGCGCGAGCAGGGTGTCCACCAGGGCCTCCGGGTCGGGGACGCCGGACTCGCGCAGCAGGGCGAGGACGTGGGCGCGCCAGAAGCCGTACGCCCCGACGGTGAAGCGCTTCTCGCCGGTCTCGGCGCCCAGCACGAGGTGGCCGTGGCTCTCCAGCAGGCCGACCATGGCGGCGTAGAACGCGGTGAGCCGCTCGGCGGACGGCGCTCCGGGGCCCAGTGGGGGAGCGCCGTGCAGCAGCTCTTCCTGCAGGCGGCGTTCGTGTTCGTCGAGGAGGGCCGCGGCGATGGACGTGACGTCCGGGTAGCGGCGGTAGAGCGTGCCGCGGCCGATGTCGGCCGCCCGGGCGATGTCCTCCATCGTGACCGTCCGCGGATCGCCGGCGGCGAACAGCTCGGCGGCGGCGGAGAGCACCTTGGCCCGGTTGCGGGCGGCGTCCGCGCGTTCCCTCGTCCCCATGGGACCTCAGCCTACCGGAATAAGTGGACGCCATGTCCGGTTGAGGCTCTCATCCGGTATAACCGGACGCCGTGTCCGGTTAATGTTCCGGCCGATAGCGAGGGGACCCCCGCCATGACCACGCTGCTGCACCTCGATGCCAGCGCCCGCCGCCATTCCTCCAGTCGGGAGGCGGGGGACGCGGTCGCCGCCGCCTGGCGCGCCTCCCATCCGGGTGGCGTCGCTGCCCGCAAGACGGGAGCCTCCCTGTGAACTGGCTCCTCCTCGTCGCCGCCGGGCTGGTGGAGGTCGCCTGGTCGCAGAGCATCAAACCGACGGCCGGGTTCACCCGCCCGCTGCCCACGCTGCTCTGCTTCGCGCTCGCCGCCGTCGCCGTCTACCTGCTGTCCCTGGCGATGAAGGGCCTGCCGGTCGGCACGGCCTACGCCGTCTTCACCGGGATCGGCGCGGCCGGCGCCATCACCCTGGGCATCGTGGTCCACAAGGACCCGGTGTCCCTCGGCCGCCTCCTCGCCCTGGCCCTGATCATCGGTGGCGTGGCACTGTCCCACGCCACCGCCCCGGCCGAGTGAGGAGACCGGTACCGGCGCTCAGGCGGCGGGCTGGGGGCGCCGGAGCTGTGCCTGGCCGAAGAGGAGTGCCCAGCCGTCGGGGAGCTGGTGGAGGATCCGGGCGAGGAGGTCCGGGCCGGCGAGGCGGGCCAGGACGGTCAGGACCGTTCCGGCTTCCCAGCGGGCGGTGGCCGGGGTCGCGTCCGTGCGGGTGGCGAGGTCCTTGACGAAGGCCCAGCCGGTGAGCCGCCGGGCGTCGGGGAGCCGGGTGTTGAGAGTGAGGGCGGCTTCGAGGGGAGGCTGGGCGCTTCGCCCTCCGCCCGTTCGGGCGGGCTCGGATGCGGGTCAGCCGGAGATCTGCTTGCGGTCGCCGGCGCCGCTGATGGCGATCTTGCGCGGCTTGGTGCGCTCGGCGATCGGGATCCGCAGGGTCAGGACACCCGCTTCGCAGATGGCGTCGATGTACTCGGTGCCGAGGGTGTCGGCCAGCATGATCTGGCGGGAGAACACGCCCAGGGGCCGCTCGGTGAGCTCCCTCTGGATCTGGTCCGACTTCGCGTTCGGCCGGCGTTCGGCCTTGACCGTGAGCATGTTCCGCTCGACGTCGATGTCGAGCGCGTCCACGGCGACACCGGGGACGTCGAAGGCGATCACGTACGCGTCGCCGTCGCGGTAGGCGTCCATCGGCATCACGGACGGCTTCGACCACGTCCCCGGGGCCGGTCAGCTGCTGGGTGAGGCGGTCGAGCTCACGGAAGGACTGCTGGAGCTCGATGACCCGGGTGCTGCTCACCTACGAGCAGGTACGCGCGTACGGGCTCCCGGCGACCGAAGGCAGGAGCGGCGACCCGAGGTGGCCGGCCTTCGCCCGCCGCTACGGCCTCGACCCCAGGCGGCGCCCGGTGCAGTGGGAGGTGGAGGCGCTGGAGCCGGACGAGCTCCAGCGCCTGGTCCTCGCTGCCGTCGAGTGTTGCGTTCTGCTGTGCCGGTCAGCCGGCTATGACGACCGCCGCCCAGATCTTGTTGATGGCCAACTGGCATTCCAGGTCGTAGCCGGGGGCTTCGGCGGGCTGTAGGTGCCGGACCTGGCCGGGCCGTACTCGCAGGCCCGCTGCAGGTCCTGCCGGAACACCGCGTCGACGCGGCTCTTCGGGCTGTCGGTTCCGATTCCGGTAACGCCGAGGACGCCGTTGCGGAAGCCTTCTTCGCCGAGGGCGTCGCGGTAGTTCTGGTAGCCGAAGTCGTGCCGGTCGCAGGCGCTCTTGAAGTGCATGCCGAATTGGCCCAGCGAGTCGCCGATCACGCCGCAGCCTCAGCTCCGGCCGTCCTCCCCGCGGACCCGGGCCTGCCACCGGTGGCACGGCAGCGACTCCGCCAGGGTGTTGAAGAAGCGCTGGTCGCGCCATCCCTCGCGGTTGCCGATCACGAAGAGGCGGCGTTTCGCCCTGCTCACCGCGACGTTGAGGAGGTTCGGCTGTGACGCCGCCCAGGCCCGGGCGCCCGGGCGGCGCGGGTCCGTGCCCAGGACGAGGATGACGACGTCCGCTTCCTTGCCCTGCGTGGTGTGCACCGTCCCCACCCGGTCGGCCGGCATCAGGTCCCGGCACGCCCGCCGGGCTCCCGCCACCACCTGCCGGAACGGACTGATCACGAACACGTCCTCCGCCAGGTCCACCCCGCCCTCGTCCCGCAGCCGCTCCAGCACCCGCCGCAGTGCCCGCCCCTCCTCCGGGATCCAGTGTCCGTCCGCCTCCGCCCCGGCGACGTCGACCCAGCTGCTGCCCGGCCGGTACACGTACGCCTCACGCGGCGGGGTGCCCTGCACCATCAGGCCGTCGTAGGCGACGGCGTTGCTGATCGAGAACATCGGGTCGTCGCACCGCCGGTGCACCCGCAGCGGGGCCCCGACCCACACCTCGTGTGCGCCGTCGGGCAGTTCGGCGGGCAGCAGCGTGCCGTAGCGGTTGGCCCGGTCGGCGAGCTGCTGGACCGACGTACGGCCCGGCGCCCACTCCTCCGCCACGCAGAAGTCCTCGCGCAGCGCCCGCTGCGCCGTCCACGGCAGGACCACGACCGGCTCCAGCTGCAGCGGGTCGCCGACGACGACCGTACGCCGCGCCCGCCACATGCCGCCCACCGCCATCTGCGGCGCCGCCTGCCCGGCCTCGTCGACGAACAGCCAGCCCAGGGACTCCGCGCCGAGCCGCCCGAAGACCCGGTCCAGCGAGGCGAAGGTCGTCGACACCACCGGCACGACGAGGAACAGGCTCTGCCAGGCGGCCCGTACGTGCGTTTCGGGCACGGTCTTCGGCACCGAGCCGGCGACGGCGTCCATCGCCGCCATCAGGTTGGCGTACATGGTGCGGGCGGTGCAGCGCAGGAAGGCCTGGTGGAGGCCGAGGGCGGCGAGGAACACCTCGGTACGGGCCCGCGTGATCTCGGGGTCGGACCAGGGCGCGGCGAGCTCGCGCGCCGCGTCGTCGGTCAGCCAGGAGTCCTCCGGGACGAACCCCTCCCAGCGGGTCCGGGCCGCGGCCAGCGCCTGGTCGGTGCGCTCGGCGTGTGCGAGCGCCGCCCGCTGCGCGTCCTGGCGGGCGCGCAGGACCGCCGCGGCGGCGCCCACCGCCGTCCGTACGCTGTCCACGTGCGCCTGCGCCGCCTCGCGCGCCTTGCGGGCGTCGGCGACCAGGCCGGCCGCCCCGGCTTCGTCGGCGTGCCAGGCCCGTGCCGCCCGGCCCATCGTGAACAGGCTCACCGAGAAGCCGGGACGGCGGGCCAGATGACCCTGGTGCGCCTGCTCGGCATCGGCCAGCTGCTGCTGGGCACGGGCCAGAGCCGCCTCTGCGCCGGGCAGGTCCTCCCGTACGCGGGCCAGCGCCGCCGCTTCCCGCTCCGCGGCGAGACGCGCCCCGCGCAGGGCCTCGTACGCCGCGGCCCGCCCGGCGTACGCGTCGGCGGCCGTGGCACGCTCGTCACGCAGGCGCTCGGCCTCGGCCAGCGCGGCCTGGAACCGCTGCTTCGCCTCGCGCCACACGCCGCTCTGCGGGGTGTCGCGCCACTGGCGCATCAGGTGGGAGAGGCCGCTGCCGCTGTCGATCCACGCGTTGCGGGGCCGGGGCCGCCGCTGGGGAGGGACCGGCGGCGGGGGAGGGGCGTCGGTGTCGGTCTGGCGGTACTTCCCGTGCCAGAAGCGGTTCACGAACTCCATGCGGTTGCGCTTGCTGCCGAGCCTGGCCGCGACCGCGCCCCATGCGGGTTCGCCCTTGAGCAGGCGGGTGGCCTGCTCGGCGAAGTAGTCGGCCTCCTCGCGCCACTGCCGGCCGAGGGCCGCGCGGGCGGGGATCTCGGTGGAGATGTTCTCCACCGCCCCGTTGTTGGCGGAGGCGACGACCATCTCGAAGCCGGTGAACTCCGGGCGCAGGGGGGTGACCGTGCGGGTGTAGTCGCCGCTCTTCCACACGTACGGGTCCTGCTGCGCGAAGGCTTCGGAGGGCAGGCGGAGCCCGGCCAGGCGGCGGGCCCGCTCGACGACGGCCGCGGCGAAGCAGTCGCGCAGCATGGTGGTCTTGCCGGTGCCGGGCGGGCCGTTGACGGCGAAGAGCCCTGCGGCGGGGGCCAGCTCGGCGTGCACGGCGTTGACCGCGAACTGCTGGCTCAGCGCGAGCGGGTGCTCCGCCTCGGCCGGCCAGCGGCCCGCCGGGGTACGGGCGGGGGCCACGCCGGCGAGGGCGGCTTCGGGGTGCAGGCGCAGGTCCACCCGGCGGGCCTGGTCGAAGGCGGCGCCGGGCGTGAGGTAGGCGGCGAGCCCGGAGCCGGGGTCCTGCCGCGCGAGCGCGCCCGCGACGCGCTCGAGGTCGGCGGCGATGAAGCTGTTGAGGAAGTCCTGCTGGTCGGCGTCGCCGGAGTGGTCGGCCCGTACGGCGACACTGCGCACCCGCACCCCGACGGGCTCCAGCGCCGCCTCGACACCCCAGGCCCGGGCCAGCTCGCCGGTGAACTCCAGCAGCTGCCCGCCGCCGACCACACCTGTCCCGACGGCGACCTCTTCCTCCTCTTCGCCCTCGGGGGCCGGCGCCCCGTCGGGCTCACCGAGCGCGGCGGCCCGCTCGCCCCAGGCCCCGGCCTCCTCCTCGAACCCGTCGAGCCATCCCGGGCGGCTGGGGCCGGGGGAGAGGGCGCGGCCCGTGGCCCAGGCGCAGGAGGAGAAGACGGGGGAGTCGAGCAGCAGCCGGCCCTCGTCGGTCACGGTGAGGGCGAACAGCGCGCTCTCGCCGTCCATCCGGCCGTCGTGGTCCTCGCCGCTCTCCCCGAACACGCGGAGCAGGGTGTCGCGCACGGCGGCGAGGGCGTACGTCCCGCCGTAGACCACGTGCTGCCAGTCGTACCCCGGCTCCAGCGGGACGGAGCGCAGCGGATGCCCGGCCTCCCAGGGCAGGGGTCCGTCCGCCTCGAGCGGGTACACCCGGTCCCGCGCGGACAGCGCCGGCACCTTCTGCGGGCTGAACAACTCGACCGCCCGCCAGTACCCGACGACCCCGCTCCGCCGCCCCCGCTCGCCCCCGGCCCCCACCACGTTCCGCTCCCCGCAGTCGATGATCACGTATGGGGAACCCTACGGGGCGAATGACGCCGCATCAGGCGGTTGGGCGGTTGGCCCGTGCGCGGTGGGGGCGCGCCGCCGCGTCACCCACCGGCCGGCCCGACGGCCACCGGCACGGAATGCGCCCGCATATGGCCGGCTAGTACCTCCATCTCCACGAGCGTCCCGAGGAGACCGTCCGCGACGAGCTGCGCGGCGCGCGCCCGCGCTTCACCGAGGGACAGGCCGTCGCCCGCGTCGCGCAGGGCCTTGAGCACCGGGACGAGGCTCGGCAGGTCCGAGGACAGGCGCAGCCGGGTGGGCCCGTGTTCCCGCAGCAGGGCCTGCCGTATGTGCTCGGGGGTCACGGGGCCGGCGCCCTGCTCGCACCACCCGTGAGGACAGCCCTCACACCGGCCTTCGGCGCCCCAGCGGAGCCGGCCGCGGTCGAGGAACTGACCGACGTCGCAGACGGTGGTGCCACCGCAAGCGCTGCACCGTCCCCTGACGTGTACTCCTTGGGTGATCAAGGGGCTCTCCTCGGATGTCACGATGCGATGCCGGGGACCTCTCTTCGCTGAGAGGGCACGGGGTGGTCGAGTGGGGTGGTCGGCGGGGTCGGGTCTCCGCGGAGAGCACGGACCGCGTCAGGCCGTTTTGGGCGCTGAGGAATCCGCTCATGTGGGGCACGCTTCGAACGGCAGCCGCAAGGGTTCTGTGCGAAGGGGCCTGGCTTGCAAGGCTGGGTGCCGCGGCCGACTGAGGAGATGCCCGAATTGCCGGTATCGGTGAAAGTGCTGCAGAACACCATCCGCGCCACCTAAAGTAGCAGGTCAGTTAGCCTGCTCCCCGCACCCGCGGGGATGACCCCCTCGACGCCAACCTCCACGCCCCGCAGTGGCGCGACCGCATCTACATCGTTTCACCCGGACCGGCATCCAATGCCGGACCTCCGCCCCCGCCCCCTGGCCTGGTGCGCAGGATGCGACGAGGACGTCGAAGCCGTCCAGGCCTGGCGCAAGGGCCGCACCATCGGCAAGTACGGCCGCCAAGACGATCAGCCGCATCGAGAAGGGCCTCCGCGAGTACCCAGAGCGCCAGCCTGCTCACTCTCAACCACACCGGCCACGACGGCCGCGCCATGCTCCCCGAGCACACCCCCTCCCCTCCCGCACCCGCAAAGGTCGGCGAAAGCCTGCTCGTCCCCAGCCGCCACGGCCTGCTCGTCCCGACCGGCGGAAGCCGGAACGACACCACCGCCAACCTCACCGTCGCCCAGGTCCACATCCACATCCACCCCGACGAACCCGGAGTCCTGGGACTCCAGCTCGGCCGCGAAACACTCTGGCTTCGCCCGCGACTGTCAGCCCTCCTCCAACGGCTCGTCCATGAACGCCGCCCTCAGTCCGCGCCCCTCAAAGACCAGGAGACCCCCTATCTCCTTCCCGGCCTTCGCCCCTCTGGCTGCGTAGGGCATCTCCAAGAACGGGTGTTTGCGGCTTCCCGGAACGCTTCACGATCACCGACGTCAGGAACGTCTGCGAGAGACAGGAACACCCGCCACGGGAGCGCACGAGTGCTGTAGGGCGTAGGGGACCGGCTCGACCGGCTCGACCGGACGGCCAGGACGCCGACAGCGGTCGCCCTCAGTCAGCGATTGTTGGGGCTCAGCAGCGTGGCGGCCGCAGCGACGAAGGCCGCGGATGCTTCCTTGGCCGCATGCCGCAGGGCGTCCAACTCGGTGCGGTCGGTGGCCTTGCGCAGCGCGTACGTGGCATCTGCGGCCCGCTGGGCGGGGCCGGCCAGCTCGGGGACCAAGACCTGAAGGCGCATGTGGGGGGCGGTGATCGCCGCCCGGGTGTCGTGGGACCTCGTCTGAGCCTCCAGCTGGTGCTCCGTGCCTGCCTCGGTCAGGGCCAGACGCTCCCGATGGAACATCGCCGAGCGGTGCGCGTCCAGGGCGGCCGCGAAGTCGGTGACGGCGCCGAGCTGGTCCTGGCGGTGGCTGTCGGCGCGCTGCTCGGCGCGTGCGGTGCGTGCCGAACGGTGCTGGAGGAGTCCGGCGGTCAGGGCACCGGCGAGGGTACCGAGTACGGCAACGATCGAAGACCATATGGACATCAGGTGTTGTGTCCTCTCGGGTAGTCGGTTTCGGTGGTGAGGTCGGCGGACAGCGAGGTACGCGGCGGCGGTCTTCGGTGGCCGGGTTACGCCTGCAGCGCTCCGTCCCTACCCTGGCGGTCAGTTTGCGGCAGGGGTCAGAGATAGGCCTCCCAGGCCGTGATCACTTGCGCTGGGCCGATGAGCACACGAGACGGCCAGAAACAAGCACCGGAGCGCTTCCAGAACTCAGCAATAGGTTTCTCGCCGCTGACGGACCGTTCCCAGCGGTGACCAACGAACGTTGCCGGCTGCCGGCGATAGAGTCACCCTTCCCGCCCGCTCAGCTCGAACACGTTGCGACGACGCCTCCAGAGCCTCGGTGTCCCCAGCGCCGGCAAGGCATGCAACGGCGCCTGGCTCGCACTCGTCGGAGCGGTCCACTGGAAGATGCTCGCCGACCTCCCGGGCACCGCCGACGGCACCGCACACCACCGGCACACATGGAACGGCGGCGACCGCGCCGGCTACATCGCCGGCCGCCTCCGAGCAGCACATGACCCGGATGGCCCCGAGTGAGCCCTTTCCGGTGAAGTCAGTGCAGGTGAAGACCGTCGCGCCAGCGCCCTTCCCCCTCGGGCCAGGACGCGCCGCCCGCGGCAAGTTCGCCGCGGGGGAAGGAAGGCGGGAGCGCGGTGCTTCTCCCGGTGCACCAGGGTCGGCACCGCCGGTCCCGCAGGGGTGGACAGTTGGCCGTTCCCGAGACGAGCGGCCCCTTCGCCAGCAGACTGGTACGCGTCGACGGCCCAGCGGGCTCTTCTCCTTTGAGGGGTCGGTCTGTTGAGGCCGTCGTGGGCGGGCCGGATCGGTTGTGCGCCGCGATCACCACGGTGTGGGGCGGGCACGGAGGGGTGGGGACGGTACGGATGGACGAGATCAGTCTCAGTGAAGCGTTGTGGCAGTTGCGGTCGGAGTTGTACCAGGCGCAGACCGACGGCGCGGGACAGCAGTTGAGATTCGAAGTGGAGAAGGCGGAGCTGGAGCTGGAGGTCGAGTTCCGGCGGGACGGCGCCGGCAAGGTGACGGTGTCCGTCGGCGCGCTCGGCGCGAAGGGCGAGGCCGAGGCCGGAGGGGCGCGCGGGGCCGTCCGGCGAGAGCGGCTCACCCTCACCTTGAACGTCCTCGACGAGGCCCTCGGCCCCGGTCAACGCTTCCGGGTCGAGCGCGGTGTCTCGGTCCGCAGTGCGTACGCCGGGGCACCGGACCCCGCCTACGGCTCTCAACCGTCCGAGCCGCTGCAGCCCGAGCCCTGGGACGAGTGACATGGATCCGAGGAGACTGGTACTGATCCGTGTAGGGGGCGCACCGAACGGCACCGGCTACCTGATCGGGCCCCGGCTGGTCCTGACGAGCCTCCACGTCGTGCGCGACCGCGAACCGTGGTTGAGCGTGCGCGTCGGGCATCCGGTCCTGAGCACGAAGCTGCACCGGCGTGGCGTCCGCGTCTGCTGGCCCACTCCCCGCGACCACGTTTCCGACACCATGGACGTGGCGCTGCTATGGCTGGACAAGCCCGTTGATGTCGGCGGTTCCGCGCCCGTGCGCTGGGGCCGGCCGGCCGGGGCCGCGTTGTTGTCGTACGAGGGCCTGGGCTTCCCGTCGTTTGCCGGCGACGGCGGGGAACCGCAGGTGGAGCACCTGCGGGGCGAGCTGCCCCCGGCCGGTACCTCCAGGACCGGCGGGGGATGGGTCCTGGACACCCCGATCTGGCCCGAGCACCGGAGGGGACGTAGCGGCGCGTCGTGGGCGGGGGTTTCGGGCAGCGCCGTCTTCTGCGAGGGACGGCTGGTCGGTGTCGTCACCGAAGCCGACCCGGCACTCGGGCATCGCCGCCTGCACGCCCAGCCGGTCCACCCCCTGTTCGAGATCCCGCGGTTCGCCGACCTCCTGTCACGGCACGGAGACCGCCGGATCATGCCCGACCTGGAGTCGGTCGAAGCCACGAAGGGCCCGGTCCAATGGCCGGTCCTGGAGGGCAATCTCCCACCCGAACCCAGTGCTTTCCAACCGCGGACCGCGGTGTGCGAGGTCATCGACGACGCGCGGGAGAAGTCCGGCACCGTCGTCCTGTCCCAGGTGCTGGCCGGCCAGGGCGGGGTCGGCAAGACCCAGCTCGCGGCGCATTACGCCCGCCGGGCCATCAACGAGGGCACCGACCTGGTGATGTGGGTGGACGCCACACGGCCGGCCGGTGTGCTGGAGGCGTACGCCCGCACCGCGGTGAAGGTGCAGGTGCCCGGGGTCGGCGGACAGCCGGAGACCGTCGAGCAGGACGCGGCCGCGTTCCTGGCCTGGCTCGCCACCACCGAGAGGTCCTGGCTGGTCGTCCTCGACAACATCACCGACCAGACCCTCGGCGACCTGTGGCCCGCCACGAGCCGCGGCGGGCGCGGACGGGTGATCGCCACCAGTCGGCTGCGGGGGGCCGCGGCCAGCGACGCCGGGCGCGCACTCGTGGACGTCGGCGTCTACTCGGCTCCCGAGTCCGCCGCCTACCTGCGTGAGCGCCTCGAAGCCGCCCGCTGCTCCCACCTGCTGGACGCCGGGAGCGCCGATCTCGCCGAGGCGCTTGGGCACCTGCCCCTGGCGCTTGCCTACGCGGCCGCCTACATGATCCAGCGGCGGCGCAGCAGCAGCCAGTACCTCCAGTCGTTCCGTGAGCGCGGCCGGTCCTTGGAGGAGGCCCTACCGGGGCGCGACGGCGTCGACGGCTACCACCTGTCCGTCGCAGTGGCCCTTCTGCTGTCTCTCGACGCCGTCCGGCAGGAGGATCCGCTCACCGTGCACGCGCTGGTCCTGGCCTCGCTCCTCGACCCTGCCGGCCATCCCGAGGACCTGTGGGCCACCGTGCCGGTTCTGGAGCACCTCGCCCGCGCCCGCGCCGGAGCGGTGGGGGGCGAGCGCGCCGCGGTCGAGGACGGGCGCGGTGCCGTGCGACGGGTGCGAGAGGAGGACGCGCTCGACGCCCTGGCCGTCCTGCACAACTACAGCCTCCTCACCCTCACCGAGAAACCGAACCGGCAGGTCACCATCCACGCGCTCACCGCCCGCGCCACCCTCGACACCACCCCCATCAGCGAGCGCCCGCACTGCACGGCCGCCGACGCGCTCCTCGCCCTGTGGCCGGGGGAGGAGCACGAGGACCACGCCCTCGCCGTCGTCCTGAGGGCCAACACCGAAGCGCTACGGGGGAACGCCGGCGGACTCCTGTGGCACTTCGACCGTGCCGACCCCCACGCCCACCGCCTGCTCTTCCGCTACGGCGCCAGCCTCCTCGAAGCCGGCCTGGCCGCCGCCGCCACCGCCCACTGGAACCAGCTGGCCATCGACGGCGAGCGTCTCCTCGGCCCCGACCACCCCGATGCACTCCGCGCCCGCGCCCACCTCGCCGTCGCGTACAGGCAGGCCGGACGCTTCGACGACGCGGTCTCCACCGGGGAGCGGGCCCTCTCGGACCTCGAACGGCTCCTGGGCCCCGACGACCCCCACACCTTGGCCACGCGCGGCAACCTCGTCCTCGCCCACCAACAGGCCGGACATCTGGATGATGCCGTGGCCATCGGGGAGCGGGTGCTCGCCGACTACGAGCGCCTCCTGGGCCCCGACCACCCCGACACCCTCACGGCGCGGGGCGTCCTGGCGCTCTGCTACGAGCAGGCCGGGCGCACCACCGACGCCGTGCCGCCTCTGGAACGAGCGGTGGCCGACAACACGCGGCGCTTCGGCCCGGACCACCCCGAGACCCTCGCGGCGCGCGGCAACCTCGCCCTCGCGCACCGGAAGGCCGGGCGCACCGCCCACGCCGTCGCCCTGCTCGAACAGGTGGCGGTCGACTGCCGACGGGTGCTCGGCCCCGACCACCCCCACACCCTCGGCGCCCTCGGCAACCTCGCGGACTCGTACCACGAGGCCGGACTGAACGAGCAGGCGCTGGCCGTCAAGGAGCAGGTCCTCGCCGACCGCGTACGGCTCCTGGGACCCGACCACCCCGACAGCCTCACGGCCCGGGCAGGCCTCGCCCTGTCGTACTTCCGGGCCGGGCGAACGGACGAGGCCGTCCGCCTCGAAGAGGAGGTGGCGGCCGACAGCGTGCGTGTCCTGGGCCCCGACCACCCCCATACCTTCATGGCCCGTGGCAACCTGGCCTCGTCCTACCGACTGGTCGGGCGCGGCGACGAAGCCGTCGGCCTCCTGACGGAAGTGGCTGCCGACCAGGTACGGCTCCTGGGCCCCGAGCACCCCAGGACCCTGACCGCGCGCACCGATCTCGCCGCCCTGCTCGTACTCATGGGCCGCACCGACGAAGCCGCTTCCCTGCTGGGGCAGGTGATGGCCCACGCCCCCGACTCGCTCGCCGCTCGCCGCGTCCTCGCCTCCTGCCACCGACACGCCGGACGGACCGGGGAGGCCCTCGCCCTGCTCGAGCGGCTCGCTGCCGACTGCGTCCGTTCCCTGGGTTCCGACCACCCCGACACCATCGGCGTCCGTGCTGAACTCGCGCTCTGCCATCTACAGGCCGGCCACCACGCCCAAGCCGTCACGCTGCTGGAACAGGTGGCGATCGACCGCACCCGTATCCTCGGCCCCGACCACCCCGACACGCTTTCCGCCCGCGGCAGCCTCGCCCTGGCCCACGAGGAGGCCGGAGACATCGCCCAGGCCGTCTCCCTGCTGGAACGGGTGGCGGCCGACAGCGCGCGCGTCCTGGGCGCGCACCACCTCGACACCCTCGCGGCGCGGAGCAACCTCGCCACGGTGTACCAGAGCGCCGGGCGCATCACCGAGGCCATCGACGTCGGGGAAGAAGTCCTCGCCGAAAAAGCGCGGCTCCAGGGCACGGACCACCCCGACGTCCTCACCATCCGCGGCAACCTCGCCCTCGCCCACCTGGAGGCGGGGAACATCGCCCAAGCCGTTTCCCTGCTGGAACGGGTAGTGGCCGACAGCGCGCGCGTCCTGGGCCCCGACCACCCCGAAAACCTCACCGTCCGCGGTAACCTCGCCGAGGCCTACCAACAGGCCGGACGTCTCGACGATGCTGTGGACATCGGGGAGGAGGTCCTCGCCGGCAAAGTGCGGCTCCTCGGCACGGACCACCCAAGCACCCTCACCACCCGCGGCAACCTCGCCGCGGCCTACCACCAGGCTGGGGACACCGCCGAGGCCATCGACATCGGGGAGGAGGTCCTCGCCGACAGAGAGCGGCTCCTCGGCACGGACCACCCCGACGTCCTCACCGCCCGCAGCAACCTCGCCGCGGCCTACTCCCAGGCCGGGCGCACCGCCGACGCCACCGAGCTGCTGGCACAGGTGGTGGTCGACCGCACGCGTATCCTCGGCCCCGGCCATCCCGACACCCTCGCCGCCAGTAGCAGCCTCGCCAGCTGCTACTGGGACGCGGGGCGCGTCGATGAAGCCATCGCCATGGAGGAGCAGGCCCACGCAGGCAAGGTACGGGTCCTGGGCCCGGAGCATCCGGAAACCCTGACCACCCTCAGCAACCTCTCCCTCTCCTACCATGGCGTCGGCCGCAACGACGAGGCCATCACCATGGGAGAGCAGGTCCTGGCCACCCGCCGCCGGCTCCTGGGCCCCCACCACCCGGACACACTGCTCTCGCACGGCAACCTCGCCCCCTTCTACCGCCTCGCCGGGCGTCTGGAGGAGGCCGTCACCGTCGGAGAGCAGGTCCTGGCCGCCCGCAGTCGGATCCTGGGCCCCCACCACCCCCAGACCCTCACCGCCCAGGAAGGCCTCGGGGTGTCTTACCGGCTCGTCGGGCGCCTCGTCGAGGCCATCGCCGTGGGAGAACAGGCCCTGGCCGCCTGCGACCGGGCCCTGGGCCCGGACCATCCCCAGACCTTCACCGCCCGCCACCACCTCGGCTCCTCGTACCGGCAGGCCGGACGCACCGACGAGGCCATGAGGCTGTTGACGTCCGTCGTGGAGGACCGGACCCGCATCCTGGGGCCAGCGCACCCGGACACGGCGCAGGCACGGGCGGAACTGGCAGCAGTACTGGGCGAACGGGGGCGTCCCCAGCGGCCCTCCGACACAGACGGAACCTGACGCCCCACCAACCCACGACGGCAAACCGCCCCGGGCTCCTGACGTCCAGGGGCCCGGGCGGTGCTGTCCGCTCACCGTCCAACCGGGCACTCGAACGGCACATCTAGGAGGAGCAGAACGGAAGTTGACCCTACGTCGACTTTCGGGGGCCACCCGAACGAGAGGTCTGCACTTCCATGGCTGGGAAGTCCAAGCCGTACGTGGACCCATGGAGCGTCCCCCGACCTGATGATGCGTAACCACCGCCAACGCGCTTCCTCCAGGACAACCTGGGGCAGCGTCTGACCGCGCGCATCGCCGACATCAACGACCCCAAGCAGGTCGGCAAGTGGGTCTCGGGCGACCCCGCCCCCCGCCCCGATGCGGAGGACCGCCTGCGCGCCGCACTTCAGGTCTTCCAGCTCATCCAGGACGCGGAACGCCTCCACACGGCCCGAGCCTGGATGATCGGCATGAACCCGCAACTGGACGACGAAGCACCGGCCCAGTGCATCGCCGACGGCCGCATGCGCGACGTGATGGTGGCGGCCCGCGCATACGTCGACGGCGGCTGACCTACGCCTGCCGCGCTGCTCCGGGACCCCGCGCCTCCTACTCGTTCCCTGGACAGACGGTTCTCGGCGGCCGGCCGGTGAGCCGGGTGCAGATTCCGGACGGGGCTTTAACCGGCCGGGCGTGTCCAGGCGCGGACGGCCAGCAGCCCGGTCGTGCCGAGGTCGAGGTGGGGCGTCACCACCACAGGATCCGCGCCCTGTACCGCCCGCACCCTGACGTACGGGACGTCGACGGCATCCCCGGATCCGGTGGTGTTGCGCCACATCAGCCCGGAAAGGGCGCTCTCACCCGGCTTCAGGACCACCGGGCGGGCCGGCTCGTCGAACCCGGTGCCGGTGGCGATGCCGCCGCTGCCCTGCACGATCCGGACGCCCTGGACGGGTGAGCGGTTCTTGTCCAGCAGCTCAAGGAGCGGGTAGCCGTCGAGTGCGTAGTCGCTCTTCCCGCAGTTCTCCAGGTGCAGGCCCACCACCCGCAGGCCCATCGCGGCGTCGCCGTCGTCGGCGGTGACACGGATGCCGGAGGGCGGGCACTGGCCGGCCTCGGGTGGCGCTTCGGCGGCGGGCACCTTGGTCACCTGGGACACCTTGACGCGGGTCACCCCGCCCGCCCCAGGGGTGCCCCGGCCCAGCCGGACTGTGCCCCGCACGGTTGCACCGGGGGCGACCGAGCGCACCGTCTCCTTGGTGTTGGCCATGACCTGACCGCCGTCGGTGGTGAAGTCGAAGAAGATCGTGTAGGCCAGCGCCTCCGTGCCGCCGTTGGTGACTTCGTAGGCCGCCGTGATGCCGGGGCCGCCGGCGGGGAGGGGGTCCGCGTGGACGCTTGACCCGTCGGAGCCTGGGCCCGGTTGGGCGGAGGGAAAGGTGACCGAGGTGATCCGGACACCGTCCTCGGGCACGCGCGTGGTGGGTGGCCGGGCCGCCGGGGCGCCGCACGCCGTGAGCAGCAGGAGTGCGGTGAGGGCCGGCAGAAGGGATTTGGTTGTGGGCATGCCGCCACCCCATCAGGGAGGCCTGTGCCGGGCCATGGTGTGGGCCACACTCCCCGTCACAGGCGTGTCACGGATGGCCGTCGGCTGAGGCCCCGCCGCGGCCCGCGCGGGCCCCGGTTCCCGGTTCCCGGCTGACCGGCAGCACTGCGGACATCGCTGCCCCCTCCCCGAAGCGTCCTGCGTGCGGAGCCACCCGGTGAGTGGTGGCTCAAGCCGAGTTCCACTCGTCGCTGGGCAGCGAATGCCAGAGGTCGAGCCAGCCGCGGAGGAGGAAGAGCGGGCGGGTCAGGGTGGTGTCACCGGCCCGCTGGGACCGGATCGCCAGGCCCAGGTCGGCGAAGACGGGGTCGCCGGGGACGCTGTACCTCAGGCTGCCGGGCCGGGTCGTGCGGTGGACGAGCCAGTCCTCCACACGGGCGGGCGCGCAGCCGGTCAGCGGGGCCGCGTCCAGTCTCACCTGGGGGCCGGTGAGGGCGTTCACGGCGACACATCCCAGGCGGCCGTCGCGGAACATGGCCCTGATCCCGCTCTGGGTGAAGTCGGCGTAGTCGAGCTGGTCTTCGCCGTGACGGGAGTAGGAGGAGACGGCCGGACGTTCGCCCAGGGCCCCGGTGATCTCCTCAAGGGTCATCCCGAAGTGCAAGGGTCCGACCCCTACGTACGGCGTGAACGTCCACTCGGCACGCTCCTCCTCCCGGGCGATCCGCCACGGGCCGCAATACCCCGCCCCGCTCCCGGGGGCGGCCACGGGCGGCTCGGGTGCCGGCCCGTATGGGGCCGCCGGTGTGTACCCGTTCCACTCCTCACACCGACGGGCCATCCACTCCGCAGCCGCAGTGTCCTCGGGATGCTCCTCCAGCCAGCGGACCGCCGCCTGCTCCCCGCACCCGCGGGGGTGATCCCCAGTCGCGCCCGAAGTCGAGGGCGGAGTCTTCCTGCTCCCCGCACTCGCCGGGGATGTCCTCCTGCGCAGGGGCGGGGCTTTCGTCAGGCCGTGCCCCCGGGCAGAGAGCGAGGGCAACTCCGTGGAATGCTGCATCCCGCGCACCCAGGGGGATGGCCCTTTGCCTGAGTGGTTGGCTCCGGAAGTCCTTCGGGGGTTGATCATGCTGCCAGGGCGGCGGAGGATTCTTGCCGGTGATCTGTGGTGTGCCGGTCGAGTCTGGCTGGCAGATCGTCAAGGTCGGAGGCGGTGAACTTCCACTGGAACGGCTGTGCCGTGGCGTTGTAGCGGTCTTCGAAGACTCGGAGTCGGTCCCCGACCTGGGCAAGGTCGGTGAAGTCGTTGGGCGAGACGACCTTGCGTTCGCTCGAGCGGGAATTCGCGCCCGGTCAGGACCGATTCGGGTCGGGGTGCACCACCACGAAAAGCGACCAGGCGGGCGCGGTCGGGTCGTCCGGGCGGGCGGCGAACTCCTCGAGCAGGGCTCGGAGCCGGGTCTGGAACTCCTCCATCTCCGTCGGCGGCAGGCGCAGCCCGAGCCGGGTGCTGTCGACCTCGGCCGCAGGTGCGAGCGTCAGTTCCTCCAGGAACGCGTCGAGCATCGACCGGTCGTGCGCGGCCGCGTCGAGCTGCCAGGATTTCCGCGTCGCCAGATAGGGGATCTCCCGTGCGCCGCGCGCGCCGCGTCGCTCCTCCTGGGCCTTCAGAAAACCGGTGCGCACCAGCGTCCTGGTGTGGTGCAGCACGCTGGCGGGATCGCGGCCGAGGATCGCCGCGATCTCCTTGTTGGTGCGCGCCTCACCGAGGCAGATGCGCAGGATACGCAGGCGGAGCGCGGAGGCGAGCGCCTTCGCCTCCTCGTCGGTCGCCGGCCGGCGTTCGGTCATGGTCAGCAGCCTACTGAAGGATCGGGGAGGACAAGTGATTGACAAAACCCAATCATTCTTCCACGGTAGTTTCCCATGACTGCTCCCGAGCCCTCGCCCGACCGGCCGGCCAACCGCGGCGGACTGTGGCGGCACGCCGACTTCCGTCGACTGTGGGTCGGTGAGACGGTCAGTCAGTTCGGGGCCATGGTCAGCCAGTTGGCGCTTCCTCTCGTCGCCATCCTGGTGCTGCACGCCAGCACCTGGCAGGTCGGGGTGCTGGCGGCGTGCGAGACCGCGGCGTTCGTGGCCGTGGGCTTGCCGGCCGGCGCGTGGGTGGAGCGGATGCGCTTCCGCTGGGTGCTGATCGTCAACAACCTGGTTCGGGCTGCCCTGCTGGCCTGGGTTCCGGTGGCTCATCTCCTCGGTGTGCTGACGATCGAGCAGTTGTACGTGATTGCGCTCGCCACCGGGGTGAGCACGGTCTTCTTCGACGTGGCTTACCAGTCCTACCTGCCCCAGCTGATCGACCGGGAGCTGCTGGTCGAGGGCAACGCGAAGCTCCAGGCCAGCGAGTCGGTCAGCCAGATCGCGGGCCCGAGCCTCGGCGGCGCGCTGATCCAGGCGCTCACGGCGCCCTACGCGGTGCTCGTCGACGCGGTGAGCTTCCTGTGGTCGGCCGCGTGGGTGATGCGGATCGAGGTCCGGCCGCCGCGCCCCGAGCGCAGCCCCGATTCCAACCTGCTCCGGGAGATCCGCGACGGTCTGCGGTTCGTGCTCGGCAACCGGATACTCCGCGCCATCGCCATGTGCACCAGCTCCGCGAACCTCTTCGGTTCGGTGATCTCCGCCGTCTTCTACGTGCTGCTCGCCCGCCAACTGCGGCTCTCGCCGGGCGTCATCGGCCTGCTCACCTCGACCGCGGCGGTGGGTGGCCTGATCGGTGCGCTGGCAGCCGGACGATTCGCCGCGAGGGTCGGCCAGGGCCCGGCCATCTGGATCGCGAGCGCGGTCGCCGGACCGTGCGCGCTGGTCACCCCGTTCGTGCAGCGCGACTGGACAGTGGGGCTGCTCGCGGTAGCGCAGATCGCGATGTGGATGGGCATCGTGGTCTACAACATCAACCAGGTCAGCTTCCGGCAGGCGTTGTGCCCGCCCGGGCTGCTCGGCCGGATGAACGCGACGATGCGGTTCCTGGTCTGGGGCACGATGCCCTTCGGGGCGCTGCTCGGCGGCCTGCTCGGCTCGACGATCGGCGTCCGCGGCACGCTGCTGGCCGGGGCGGTCGGCCAGTCACTCACCTTCCTGCCCGTATTCCTGTCGCCGCTGCGCCGGATGCGCGAACTGCCGTCCCACGCGGAGCCGGCGACGGAGAGGGACCCCGCCGCCGGCCCGTTGGTGCCGAGCCAACCCTGAGAAGGAGACGATTGCCTGCTCAGCACGAATCGCCCGCGGTGGCGGATGGCCAGGCCAGCGAGCCCGGAACAGGCGATGCGGGCGTGGGAGGTCACTTCTGGTCGAGGGGGACTTGGTCGACTGTGGCACGGCGGGCAGGGGCCCATGCTGCCCGGTCGCCGTGCCGGGTGGCACGGCAGACTCCTTCCGGTAAGATCCACTTCTGCTGATCGGCCTGTCTGCCTTGCCCGTTGCTGCCGCCCGCCCGATCGTCCTGACCGCCTCCGAGCGCCACCGGTTGAAGAAGGCTGCCCGGGGCCATAAGACTCCCTACCAGGTCCGGATGCGCGCGCAGGTCGTGCTGCATGCCGCGCGGGGACGTTCCAACGCGCGCACCGCCCGCGAGACCGGCCTGCATGTGGACACCGTGCGCAGGTGGCGGGGCCGGTTCGCCGCACAGGGCATGTCCGGGCTGGCCGGCCGCGACCGTTCGGGCCGCCCGCCCTCCTTCAGCGCGCTGCAGGCCGCCCAACTCAAGGCCCTGGCCTGCCAACTGCCCGCCGAAACAGGGGTTCCGCTGTCCCGCTGGTCGTGCCCTGACCTGGCCCGCGAGGCCGTCGAGCGGGGTATCGCTGCCGTCCTTTCGGCCTCCACCGTGCGCCGCTGGCTCAAGGACGACGCGATCAAGCCCTGGCAGCACCGCTCCTGGATCTTCTTCATCACCGACCCCGGCTTCCGCGCCGGGGCCGCCCGCGTCCTGGACCTGTACGCCCACACCTGGCAGGGCGAACCGCTCGGCCATGACGAGTACGTGATCAGCGCCGACGAGAAGACCTCCATCCAGGCCCGCTGCCGCTGCCACCCCACTCTCGCCCCCGGCCAGGCCCGGGCGATGCGCGTCAACCACACCTACGGCCGCGGCGGAGCCGTGGCCTACCTGGCCGCCTACGACGTCCACCACGCGCAAGTGTTCGGACGCACCGAACCGCGCACTGGCATCGTCCCGTTCATGAACCTGGTTACCCAGGTCATGAGCCAGGAACCGTACGCCAGAGCGAAGCGCGTGTTCTGGATCGTCGACAACGGCTCCTCCCACCGCGGCAAGAAGGCCGTCGACCGACTGACCGCCGCCTACCCTAACGCGGTGCTGGTGCACACCCCGGTGCACGCCTCCTGGTTGAACCAGGTGGAGATCTACTTCTCCGTCGTCCAGCGCAAGGTCGTCTCGCCCAACGACTTCACCGACCTTGCCCAGGTCGGGGACCGACTCCGAGTCTTCGAAGACCGCTACAACGCCACGGCACAGCCGTTCCAGTGGAAGTTCACCGCCTCCGAACTTGACGATCTGCCAGCCAGACTCGACCGGCACACCACAGATCACCGGCAAGAATCCTCCGCCGCCCTGGCAGCATGATCAACCCCCGAAGGACTTCCGGCGCCAACCACTTAGCGCTAACGGCTGGTCCATTGATGCCCGAGGCCGACTTCGGAGCCTCCTTCGATGCCCACTTGGGGGCACGACCCCAGGCAGGGCGGCAAACATGCAGGTCAGTACGCGAATCAGCGTGAAGGCTGCCCGTCACTTTCCGGCGTCGAGGGGTTCGCCGTGGCGGTGTCAGTGTGGGAGGTGAGCAGGTGGAGGACGTTGGCATCCGCGTGGGTGCGTCCGTCGGAGCCAGCTGACGAGCGTTCTGGTCGGGGTGGTTAGGACGACATGATGAATCGCAGGGCGAGGCCGGAGGCGGTGATCCAGTAGGTGACGCGGGCGCCGTCGTCGAACGACACCTGGCCGGGCAGGCTGACGTTCGCCGGGTCGCTCGGCTTGCTGCCGGGGTTGGGGCCCTGGAGGCTGAGGGGAAGGGTGTTCGTGTCGTAGGTGTCCATGTGGCCGCCGCTGGCCAGGAGAGCCGCGTACGCCTTCTCACCCGGAGCGAGGGTGGGGGGCGCGTCCTTGCTGTCCTTGATCACGGCGATCGGGGCCCTGGCGTAGGGGAACCTCAGGTAGGGGTATTCGTAGAGGTTGCACTTCTTGTCACCGGTGTTGGTGACCGTGAGGAGGAGGTGCCTGACGGGCTTGCCCTTCTCGTCCTCGTTCGTGGCGGAGAACGCGAGGTCGCTCACCGCACACGCGGCAACCGCGGCAGGCGCAGTGGGGGATGCCGCCCCGGTGGTGGGGGCGGTGGGGGTTGGCCCAGCGAGGGTCGGCGCAGTGGGGGAGGGCTCGGTGGACGAGGGCACACTGGCGGTGGGCGCAGCGGGAGAGGCCGCATCGGCCGTGGGCGTGGTGAGGGAGGCGGCGGCGGGTGGTGGTGCGGGGTGCCGGTGGGACTTTGGGCCGCCGAGGGTCGTGGTCAGGCCGAACGCGATGGCTGCGACCAGTGCAACGGTGCCTCCCGCGAGTGCGGAGTGTCGGCGACGGCGCCGGGAAACGGCCCGGCGCCGGACATCCGCGCCCGTCGTCGGCGTGGGGCTGGCGGCGCTGTCGGCCAGCTCGCGCAGGGCGGAGGACAGGTCATCGGCCACGGTCTTCCTCCTTCTCCTCGCTACGTCCACCCACTACTGCGACCTCACTCGCTGGTAGCAGCTTGGCGAGGGCTGCGCGACCGCGTGACAGGCGGGCCTTGACCGTACCGGTCGGTGCGCCGGTCTCGGAGGCTACTTGCTCCACACTGAGGTCACACAGGTGGTGCAGCACTATCGCCAGGCGCTGGGCCTCCGGGAGCTGTCGCAGCGCCGCGACAAGGGCGACGTGCTCGGGACCGGGTCCAGGGGTGTGATCGGGTAGCGGGGTGCGGCGTACCAGCTCCAGCCATCGCCGCGCCCGCCGCCAGTGGCTGACCGCGAGGCGCATCGCGACGGTGCGGATCCAGGCTTCGGGGGACTCGGCGGCAAGGAAGTCACGCCGCCGGTCCCAGGCACGTATGAAGGCTTCCTGAACAACGTCCTGGGCCTGGCCATGGTCACCGGTGAAGGAGTACACCTGGCCGACGACACGCGGGAACGCCGACGCGTAGAACGCGTCGAACTCGTCCTCCGTCAAACCGCCCCCCTCGGTCCCAAAAATTTTCCGATCCGCATGCAACCCGCTGACTCATGGCGTGCGTACAGGTCGTGTACAGCGAAGAACACCACATAGGGGGCTCTGTTGACCAGCGGAAACAAGGCAATCAGGACGGGGGCGGCCGCGGCCGTCCTCGGTGCGCTGCTGCTCGCGGCCACGGCATGCGAGCCGAGCGGGGCCGACGTATCGGGCGACTCCAAGACCTCGGAGCAGCCGAGCGCGACGAACTCGCCGAAGGCGGGGGAGACCCCTTCTCCGAAGCCGAGCGAGGCTTCGGCGAAGGGCGGGGGTGGTTCGGCGAAGCCCAGCGGCGGTTCGGGCAATGCCGGCGGCGACGCCGGTAAGGGCGACGGCGCCGCGGTTGCCGCGTGTGCGGTGAGCGACCTCGCGTTCTCCGCCACGAACGAGGACGAGAAGGGCAAGCCCGTCAGGCACCTCCTCCTCACGGTCACCAACACCGGTGACAAGAAGTGCAACCTCTACGAATACCCCTACCTGAGGTTCCCCTACGCCAGGGCCCCGATCGCCGTGATCAAGGACAGCAAGGACGCGCCCCCCACCCTCGCTCCGGGTGAGAAGGCGTACGCGGCTCTCCTGGCCAGCGGCGGCCACATGGACACCTACGACACGAACACCCTTCCCCTCAGCCTCCAGGGCCCCAACCCCGGCAGCAAGCCGAGCGACCCGGCGAACGTCAGCCTGCCCGGCCAGGTGTCGTTCGACGACGGCGCCCGCGTCACCTACTGGATCACCGCCTCCGGCCTCGCCCTGCGATTCATCATGTCGTCCTAACCACCCCGACCAGAACGAAAGGGAGGGTCGCCCCGTTGGCGCGGCGACCCTGGGACCGTAAATCGGGCAGGTCACAGGGCTGGCGTGCTGGACCGTCGGGGTGCTCACGCTGGTCGTGGGCGGCAGTGCGGGGAGAAGATCGTCCGGCGGAGCGGTCGATTCGCCGGTTCCTGCTCGCTGTAGCCGGACGGCCTTCTACCATCCGATGCATGTTGGATCCCGAGCTGCTGGAACGGATTTCTGCGCGGCGCGCGGAGCTGGACGAACTCGAAGAACAACTGGCCAAGCAGTTGGCGAAGGTACGGGCCGAGCGAGACGAGCTCGCTGTCGCCGAACGAGTCCCTGAGCGGGTCAGCGAGCAACTCGCCGATGAGCGCGCCTCGGCCGCGCCGGCGCCCGGGCAACGGATCCATCCTCGTTGACGTGGAAGCCGGCCGGGGCGGCCACACCTGACGGGTGTGCGGCTGCCGACATGCACGGCAAGGCCGCCGGGACTTGGCTGGAAGCGGTCTGATCCATCAGGCGTCTCGCCGCCGGAGCCCAGTCGCCAGGCGGGAGAGTCACATGAAGAGCAAGACGAAGACCAGGGCGAGCCGTTTCGCGGTACCCGTCGCCACCGCATCACTCATCGCGGCGGGAATCATTGCTCCATCCACAGCCACCGCCGAGGACACATACGTCTATGTGGTGAACCAGAGCACCCACATGGTGGCGGAGGTGTTCGCGCACAACACCGACGAAGGTGGTGCGATAGTCCTGTGGGCCAACTATGGCGGCCAGAGCGAGCAGTTCAAGGTGGAACCCCAGGGCGACGGCTGGTTCGGGCTGGTCGCCAAGCATTCCGGCAAGTGCCTGGGGCGCACGCTCGACACCACGAAGAACACAGTGCTCCAGCAGGAGTGCTCGGGGCTGTCGAGCAACCCGATCGGTACGCGCAACCTCTGGAGAACACAGGAAATCCCGAAGACTGCGAGTGACTGCGCCAACCCCAACCAATGCTTCGGCGGCTCCCGCACCGTCATCCAGAACCAGTACGGCGGCGGCCGGTTCTGCTTGGACGCGGACAACGGACGAGCCCCGAATCCACCCGTTCAGGGAGCCCGACTGCAGGCGTGGCCCTGCATCACGAAGTACAGCGGCTGGAACGCGGTCAACCAGGACTGGCAGCTCGTGAACGTGCAGGACTGGGGAACCGGCCCCCACGTGCATTGACACTGTGCCCGCTGCACCCGCTTCAGGACTTCGTGCGGAGCTTTTGAAGGAATCGCTGGAAGGTGGTGTGCACCTCGCTGCCGCCGGTCAAGGGGGCGCCGTGGGCGAAGCCGACTGCCCGGAGGTCCTGCGGAATGCCGAACACCGCACGGAGGGCCGCTTTGACTTCCACCGCCTGCTCGGCCTGCCCGCGGGCGGCTAGAGCCGCAAGCCGCCGACGCGGGGGTGGCTGATTTCGTGTTCCTGACTTCTTACGGGAGCCACGGATAGCGTCACGTTCCGGGGCCTCGGCGCCCTGTGCACGAAAACCTGGACGTCGGGATGGTGGCAATGAGTCTTGAGAGCGCGGCCAAGGCCGAGGCGGCGGCACGCCGCTACTACGGGACGGGTGATGTCGACGCCTTCTACGCCGCGGTGTGGGGCGGCGAGGACATCCACACCGGCGTGTACGCCCATGAGCACGAGTCGGTCGCGCTCGCTTCCCGGCGGACGGTGGAGCTGGCGGCCGGGAAGGTCGCCGACCGCCTCGGCCCGGGTAGCACCGTGTTGGACCTCGGCTCCGGTTACGGCGGGCCGACCCGCTACCTGGCCGGGCGGTTCGGCTGCAAGGTGGTGGCGCTGATCATCAGCGAATCGCAGAACGAGCGGCACCGCCGGGCCAATGCCGAGCAGGGCCTGGACGGGCTCATCGAGGTCGTCACCGGATCCTTCCAGGACATCCCGTACCCGGCCGGGTACTTCGACGTCGTGTGGTCGCAGGAGGCCTTCTGCCACAGCGGCGACCGGAACCAGCTGCTGGGCGAGGCAGTACGCGTCCTCGAACCCCGGGGAGACCTGGTCTTCACCGATCTGATGGCAGCCGACACGGCCCCTCCCGACGCGCTGCGTGCTGCCGTGGCCCGCCTCGACGTGGACGGGTTCGCCACGCCCGGCTTCTACCGCCGGACGATCGCCGGACTCGGCCTGACCCGCATCGACTTCGACGACCGCAGCGACCAGACACTCACCCACTACCTCCGCCTCACCGAGGAGACCGCCCGACGCGCGAAGGAACTCGCCGGCGTCATCAGCCCCGCCTACGTGCAGGGCCTCCTGCAGAACCTCCCACTCTGGGTGGAAGCCTGCCGGAAGGGCCTCACGAGCTGGGGAATCTTCCACTGCCGCCGCCCCTGAGAGCAGCCGCCCGTCCAGCGGAGGCACCAGATGGGACCGGGTTGCAGCGCACGACGACGACCCCGCAGACGCAGGCGTCGTGAGGAGGCCTTCGGCGCGGGCGCCGAAGTAGCAGGCCATGTAGGCGCCGCAGCGGGACCTTGCCGTAGGGTGCACGAAAGTGGATCTTGTTCGTTCATGATCACACCTTGTGGGACGTGGAGATCTGACGAAAGGCCAGTGGGCCCGGCTTGAGCCGCTGCTGCCGCAGGGCATCAAGCCGGGCCGGCCGCAGGTGTGGCCGTGGCGGCAGCTGATAGACGGCATACGGTGACGGACCCGTACCGGTGCTCCGTGGCGGGACGTGCCCGAACGCTACGGGCCGTGGGACCGGGCCTACAACCTGTTCCGCCGCTGGCAGCGGGACGGAATATGGGCCCGCGAGGTGGATCTTGGTGGTCAGCCCGCCGCGTCCGAGTCCGTGGTCGGCCACCGACAACGCCTCCTACTCCGACATCGTGTTCGGGATCTTCAAGATCCTGGGCTACAACTTCAGCCCCCGCTTCAAGGACCTGGACGACCAGCAGTTCCGGCGGGCCACGATGCCCGGGGTGGAGGCGGGGACGTACGGGGTGCTGGAGCCGCTCGCCCGCAACCGCGTCAACCTGAAGAAGATCGAGACGTGGTGGCCTGACATGCTCCGGGTCGCGGGCTCCCTGGTCACCGAACAGGTCCGCGCCTACGACCTGCTGCGGATGTTCGGCCGCGAGGGTCACCCCACGCCGCTGGGGCAGGCGTTCGCGGAGTACGGTCGGATCGCCAAGACCGAGCACCTGATGCGGATGGCCGACCCGGTGGATGACACCTACCGCCGTCAGACGAACCGGCAGCTCACCGTGCAGGAGTCCCGGCACAAGCCGGCCCATGACGTGTGCCACGGCAAGCGCGGCACCATCCACCAGGCGTACAGCGACGGCATGGAGCACCAGCTCGGCGCGCTCGGCCTCGTCCTCAACGCCATCGTGCTCTGGACCACGAAGTACATCGACGCCGCCGCCCAGCTCCGCGCCGAGGGCCACGAGCTGCGGGACGAGGACATTGAGGTGGCGATCGGTGGCGCTGGGAGAGCCGGGATCTCACACGCGATCGGGCCGCATTGGCGGTAGAGCGTCACGAATGCCCGAACTGTGACGCGCCTGCCGGCTCCGCCTGTCGCACCCGCGGCGGGAAGACCGCCGCGAAGTACCACACCCCCCGCTTCGTCCTCGTCCCCGCGCTCCGCGGGGAACTCGAAGTCCTCGTCCCCACCGACCGCCACCCCGTGCCCGCGTGTGGAAGCAGGGCCCGGCGCTCGCCGTCGTGCCCGCGCCCCGCACCGAGCGCCCGGTCCGCATCGGGTACGCCAGGACGTCGACGGCCCGGCAGGAGCTGGCGAGCCAGCTCGAAGCACTCCACCGTGCGGAGTGCCACAAGGTCTTTCAGGAGCAGATCAGTACCCGCGTGAAGATCCGGCCCGAGCTGGAGAAGGCGCTCGCCTTGGCCCACCAGTTCAAGGAGGCCGCACCCGAGACGCCCGTCATCCTCACCGTCCACGAGCTCAAGCGCCTCGCCAGGAACGCGGCCGAGCTGATGACGCTGTCCGCCGAGCTCCAGGCCGGCGGCATCCAGCTCGAACTCCTCACCGGACCGCTCACCGGCATCTACGACCCACGGCATGGGCGCCATGTTCTTCGCCGTGCTCGCCGTCGCCGGGCAGATCGAGCGCAACCACATCCGGGAGAAGACCCTCGAAGGCCAGGTCATCGCCGCGTCCAAGGGCAACCACGGCGGACGCCCGAAGGTCATCGACGACGACATGCTCACCTTCGCCGTCGCGACCAAGGACAAGGGCGTCCCCGTCCCCGAGATCGCCAGAAGCTGACCATCTCGACCGGGAAGAACGCGGGCAAGTCCCCGTCGGTCGCTTCGCTCTACCGGGTGCTCGCGGAAGCCGAGGCCGCCGCGGCGGATGACGGCCTGTCCCTGCGGCCCAAGCCCGTACGCATCCGCCGGCCCGAGGACCCGCTCACCCCCGAGGAGATCGACCTCCGCGAACGCCTCCAGGCCCAGTCCCACCCGAACACGGAGACCCGCAGTTAGATCCCGTGATCGTTCTAAGCGCCAGCGGCTGTACGGGGGTCCCCAAGGGCGCACGCCCCTACGAGGCGGTGGTGACCTCCTTGTAGTCGATCACGGCAGCCAGCTCCTCGTACTGGAACCACTGCGGATCGGTCGCAAGCTCTCGCACCCGCCTGACGAATGCTGTCCATGCCGGATGAGACTGGAGCTGAGTGGCGTGCATCCAGAAGGTGACCGCGATTTGAGTCATCCCTGACGCCTCTTCGGCACTGCGCGTTCTCAGCCCATGCGGTCAGGATGCCGTTTAGCTGCTCGGGCTGGATCAGGCGTGCGCACGGGATCACCGTCATCGCGGTGAGGCTCTCGGCGATGCGCCAGCCGCCGGCCGAGGCCAGGATGGGCGCCAGGAAGTCGGTGAAGTAGGCGGAGGGCCGCCGCTGGATGACAGTGGCCTGCTGGGTCGGGTACAGCTGTGCGAACTTACTGCCCAAGGCAGGGATGCGGTCTCGAACAGCGTCAACCCCGGCCAGGGCAAGCACAGAAGCCATTGCGGGGTCCAGGAACCCGGAGGCGGAGGCGTCGGTGGGGAGGGCTCGCCTGCGCTCGACGTAGGTGCCGATCTGTTGGCACACCGTCTCATCCAGGGCGTCCACGAACACGTCGAACGCGCCCAGGCGTGCGATCGTCTTCAGCTGCTGTTCGATGGCAGCCTGTTGAACGTGATCATCGCCTTGGTAACCGCCTCCCGCACGGCAACCCGGTCGTGCTGGGCGAAAGCGATCAGGCAGAGCGCGTGCCGCATAATTCGGGGCGCAGCTTCCCGGAGTCAGCCTCAGCCAAGCACCGCAATAAATCGTCAAGGTCCATGAGCGTCAAGTGTGCCGGCCCCGGCCCGGCATCCCGGCGGGCGTTCGCGCCTCAGCGCTCCAGCTGCCCCGCTCAACCGGGATCCACAGCTGGGAGTCGGTCTCGGCGCCGATCTCGACCGGCTGCGTCCGCAGCAGCTCCGGCCCCGGCCGGCTCACGTACGGATTCGAGGGGAACCACTGCGTGAACACGTCCCGCCACAGTTCCTGGAGGGCGCTCGGATACGGTCCGTGGTTGTCAAAGACCGCCCACGTCCCGGCAGGCACGTCGAGAGCGTCGAGCTCCTCGGCTGCCACATCGCGGCCGGTCACCACACCGATCCAGTAGTCTGCCTCGGCGCCCTCCTCCCGGCTGTCGGTCAGGTACACCACCGCGGACAGAATCCCGTCCGGCTCTTGGCCGGTCAGCTCTTTCATCCGTACGATTGCCTGCTTGTCCAGGCTTTCCGCGTGCGCCGCGGCGGCTGCGTTGAGCCCCTCGTGTACGAGCGGGAGCCGGGCCTTCTTGCCGACGACCCGGAACGACTCCTTCTCCACGATGCGGTAGCGCATGGCCGTACTCCCTTCGACGACGACACGGAAGGACATGCGCGACTGCGCCGTGAGCGTCGCACCCGTGCGCCGGGCCTCGCCCGGCCCGATGCCGTGCACCGATCGGAACGCCCGGGCGAACGCCTCGCCCGAGCTGTACCCGTACCGCACTGCGATATCGAGCAGCGTCAGGTCCCCGGCGAGCACCTCGGCCCCGGCGAGTGTCATTCGCCGCCGCCGCACGTAGACCGGGAGCGGCATCCCGGCGAGCGCGGAGAACAGCCGCCGGAAGTGGTGCTCCGACACCGCGGCGATCCGGGCTGCCTCGGCCATGTCGACCTCCCGGTCGAGGCAGGCTTCCAGGTGGTCCAGCGCCTGATTCAGCCGCTCCAGCACGTGTCTCCGTCCTTTCTTCTTGCGTCTCCACCTTAGGAACGCCCACCCTGCCAAACAGCCGCACGCAGCCGCAGAAGCCACAGCGGTCGGCACCCGAGCCCAAGCCGGAGTCGCCCGCCGCCGCGGCGCCCTGCCGGCCATCGGCGCTGCGATCCGGGGCACCGACCGGGTCATCCGCCGACTGCGGGGCGAGGGCAGGAGCGGTCCGCTGAGGGCCGGCGGCCCGACCGCGCGACCATCAGGCCGCCTTGCTGGAAGTAGAGAAGACTTGATCGAGTCCCGCCCGACAAAACCGGTACGGGAATTATCGGGCCGGAGCCCTGGCCTTACCTGAGGCTGACACCCATGACTGAAATTGAGGGATTCTGCGAGCCGCGGTTTGCCGCGGTCCGTGATGCACTGGCGACTTTGCTCAGCAAGGACGACGTGGGCGCGTCAGCGGCCGTCTACATTGACGGCGAGCCGGTGGTTGACATCTGGGGCGGGTACGCCGACGCGGACCGTTCCGTCAGCTGGGAGCGCGACACCATCGTCGGCGTGAACTCGACGAGCAAGAACATGACTGCACTGTGCGCGCTCGTCCTGGCCGACCGGGGCGAGCTCGATCTGTCCGCGCCGGTCGCCGCCTACTGGCCCGAGTTCGCTTCGGCCGGCAAAGAGGACCTGCTGGTACGGCACGTGCTGTCACACACCGCAGGGCTGCCTGACCTGACCGGACCGACCGCGGTCGAGGAGCTCTACGACTGGGCGGGAACAACGGCGGGGCTGGCCGCGCAGGCGCCCGAATGGGAGCCGGGAGCGGCGGCCGGCTATCACGCGCTCACTTTCGGCTTCCTTGTGGGTGAGATCGTCCGTCGCATCACCGGCCGCAGCCTTGGTGACTTCTTCGCCGATGAAGTCGCCAAGCCGCTGGGCGCGGATTTCCACATCGGGCTCTCTGCGGAACATGACTCCCGTGTCGCACCGCTCATCCCGCCCCCGTCACTGACCGACGAGTACGCCTCCAGTGCGCCACCCGGACCGGACGGCGTACGCCGGGAGTACACCGGTGTCCTGGTCCAGGTCAAGGACGCCAACTCTGTGGCCTGGCGCCGTGCGCAGATCCCAGCGGTAAACGGCTTCGGCAACGCCCGGTCCGTCGCCCTCGTCCAGTCGGTACTGGCAAACCAGGGTTCGGCCGGCGGTGTGCGACTGCTGTCCCCTCAGGGTTGCGAGCCCGCGTGGCAGGAGTTGTTCCACGGTGAGGACCGTGTCCTGCGGACGCCGATGTCCTGGACCGCTGGTTTCGGCAAGTTCGGTAACACCTTCGGATGGGGCGGATGGGGCGGCTCACTGGTCATGAGCGACCCGGGCTCGCGCATGACGGTGGCTTACGCCATGAACCAGATGATCGACCGGGACCGGCAGGAGGACAACCGCGGCATGGAGATCATCATGGCCGCCTACAGCGGACTGCACTGAGCAACTGGGCGGCCGAGGCTGCCCTTGTTCCCTCTCCCGCTCGAATATTCGCAAGTCGCGGGGCCACCGCCAGTCACGCTCGACGGCCGGCCCCGACGGACGTCGATGCCGAACGGCCGTTTTTCACCGCGCCCCGGCGATTCCCTGGATGGTTGCCGTCTGACGTTCGTCCGTCCGCTGGGCTGGGGGCGCCGCGAGCGGACCAGGTTCGAGCCTGTTGGTCATGTCCAGCTCGAACCGGCCGTAGGGGTTCACATGGGTCCAGAACAGCGGGGACAGGGCCCTCCGGTCGGCATCGGTGAGCCGCTTCTGCCACTTCTCCTTGCTCAGGATGTCTTGGAGGAGCAGGGTGTTGACGTGCACCAGCGCTGACTGGAGCAGGTGCAGCGCCGGCATGGAGACCTCCTGGGACTCCTTGTCGGAGCCGGTCAGGTCGCCGTCCTTGCCGTAGAACAGGTCGTGGTTGGGCACTGTTCCCGTTCTCCACGACCTGGAGCCCGTCGTTGATCTCGCGGCGTAGCTCCGCGTCGGTGAGGTAGTCGCAGATGAACGCCGTGCGCACCGCACGCCCGAGTTCCTCGATCGCGCGGTAGGTGGGGTTTTTGGGCCCGCCGCGGGTGAAGCGCCGCAGGACTTGTTCGGCTTCGGCGGTGCCCAGGCGAAGGGCGGTGGTGTACTTCACGATCTGGTCGTACTGCTGGCGGATCAGGTCCCAGTCGATCGTCTTGGTCGACAGTACCGACGCCAGGTTCGGCCACGTCTCGTCCTGTCCGGCCGCCGGCCGGTACAGGCGGGCGGAGCCGACGTTCTTCAGCCGGGGCAGCAGGTTGAAGCCGAGCATGTGGGCGGTGGGCGAAGGCGAAGCCGACGATGGAGGCGCCGTGCGTGTCGGTGTACTGCCGGTCGACCTCCACGTCCGTGCAGTGCCGTAGCACGCCCTCGATCATCGCGGCGACCTCGGAGGCCGAGCAGAACTTGAGCTGGCTGTAGACGCACAGCTCCAAAACGGACTTGTCACTTCGCCGTAGCTTCGGGAGAACAGGGCCTACCCGAGGGTGGGCGTCCAGACAATCCTCAGCCTGCCGGCCACAGGTCAGCTCCTGCGTCACCCCGTCGCCGCGGAACGCGGCATCCCGCGGCCTGAGCAGTGGAACCCGGCATCCACCCGACGCGGCAGCCAGGCCCTCAACCCGCGCACACCGAGAACCCCACCCGAACAAACCGAAAGGTCCGCCGAAAAGCTGACGGGCCCTCACGAAAGATCGAGGCCAGAGCTCACCTTCCGCACTCCCGGGTCAAAGCCGTCCCCAGCAGCTCGACGCGATGCGAAGTCGTCCGGGCGCTCACACCGATTATGCCGAAGATGAGATCACGGCCCATCGTCGCGCCCACCAGCGTATTGACCGGGCCGAACGAGGCCGCCATCGGCGTGACCGCGGTTCCGGCCACGGCCTTCGCCTCCTGGAGCGACGCGAGGAAGGCCGGGACGTCGGCGGGCCGGATCAGCGGGCCGCTCGACCCCACCCGGAGGCCGCAGCCACCCGTCATCATCGACACTCCGCGCTCCAGACACGCCTGGGCGCACACTTCCGGCAGCGACGCGGGACGGTCGGCCGCCACGACGAGGAACCCGCCTTCGCGCAGGTACGGCACCAGCGCCTCGCTGGTCATGATGGTCTCCATGGCAGCGGTCGGCTCCGCTTCGGGGAGGCGCTCACGCACCCACTCGCGGGCCACATCGACCTTTGCCCGTCCGACGTCACAACGTCGGTAGAGGTACTGGCGGTTGAGGTTCTCCAGCGCGACCCGGTCGCCGTCCACGAGCGTGAGTCCGCCCACGCCCGCACCCACGAGCTCGGCCAGCACCGCGCCGCCGATGCCGCCGACGCCGAGAACGGTCACGTGCGCCGCGCGCAGGCGTTCCTGTGCCACGCCGGCGTCCAGGCCCAGGGCCGCGAAGTACTCGACCTGGTTCCGCCAGGCGGACGACTCCCACGAGCGGTCGAACGGTGCGACGACGAGGCGGAGCCGAAGGAGCGTGCGCACGATGGCGTCCGTGTTCCCTCCCCTCGGCACCGGGAGGCCGAGCGGGTCGTCGGAGACCGCTTCGAGCCATGCGAACATCGCTTCGGGGCAGCGCCGGACCAGCAGTACCTCGTCGGAGAAGACGCGCAGCTCGTCGCCGTCGCGGGACCAGGTCGCCGCAGGCGAGAGCACGTAGCGGTCGCTTCCGTCAGCCATCCCTGGCCTTCCTTCATAGCGAGATCACCGTTTGCCGGGGGTCATGGAGAATCGGCGCTCCAGCTGAACCGGGGAAAGCGCACGGCGTCCATCGGCGGCCAGGGCCGGCCCGCCAGTGCCTCTCGCTGCAGCCAGTGGCCCCGGAGCCGCAGCAGCGGCAGGACCGGGCACTGCTCGCGCGCCGCTCGCCGCAGCTCATCGGCAGCTTCCTCGTCGTCCGGGTCCTCGGACAGCCGGCGCAGCAGCGGCGCGAGGACCGGATCGCGGCGTGCCGGGTCGAGCAGGTCCAGGGCTCCGATCGGATCCTCGAAGAGCGGGCCCCGCAGGGCGAGGAGCAGGTCGAAGGACTGGGCCGAGCCCGAGACGAAGTCGGCGGGTGCCAGCTCGACCTCGACGCCGAGGTTCTCGTTCAGCTGGGCCGCGACCTCTTCGGCCACGTCCAGGTTGGGGTAGTAGTCCCAGTACCCCAGGCGCAGGCGTTCACCGGTGCCGGCGGTGCTGGGCGGAGCCTCGACGTGGTGGTCGGGCGCCGCCGACTCCACGCCGTTCCAGCACCGGGCGACCAGGCGGTCGTAGCGGAGCGCGCCGAGGAGCCTGCGGCGGAACTCCGGGTCGCCCACCGCCGACCGGCTGCCGGGGACGGCCTCCAGGCACATCTCGATCCCGGTCGGTGCCGTGTGGAACGCCCCGCTGTCCGCGAAGTCCGGAACGCGGTCGAGCGGAAACGCCGTCGCGCACGTCACGTCGGCCTCGCCCCGCCGGAACCGCTCCGGGGCGCCGTGCGGATCCCGGCGCACGAGCACCTGCACGGGGGGCGTGCCGGCCCTGACGGGTTCGAGCCAGTACTCGTCGTCGGAGGTGCGCACGGCACGCTCGTACGCGCCCGAGGACAGCTGTCCGCACGGCGAGACCGGAGCGAGGTCGACGCTCTGGAGCAGGCCGGGGAGGTGCGGCGCCGGGCGGCGAAGCTCGATGACCAGCGTGTCCTTCGAGGTGTGGACCGCGCGGATGTCGATCAAGAACCGCTGGAGCGACGGCACCGTGAGCGCGGTCCGGATCGCCCGGGCGTGATCGCTCGCACGCACCGGGCTCCCGTCGGAGAAGGACGCGTCCCGCTGGACGCGGTAGTGCTGGCTGAGTCCGTCGTCCGTGCACCACAGGAGGTCGAGCCTGCTGTGCTGGCTCGCCGAGGCGAACCAGCGGCTCAGGTAGTCGCCTCCCGTGGGTCCGTGCCACCGGATCGGGTCGTCGTCCACCTCGACGACGACGGGGCGCGGGGCGCTCACGTGGCCGGGAGGGGGCTGTCGGCCACCGGCGGAGTCCGCCCGGGGGCGTCCGGCGAGGCGTCGATCCGGGCGCACAGTCCCGCCACCGCCGTGGCGACCTCGCGCAGCCGTCCGGGGGCGACCTGGGCGAGGAGTGCCTCGCGCTCCTCGCTCCCGCGCGGCATGAGCGCCTTGAACATCTTGGCCTGCCCCGGCGTCAGACGGAGGGTCGACACCTCCGCCTCGCTCGCGCGGTACACGACCACGACGGTCGGACGGTCCAGCTCCGGCTCCCAGGTGATCTCCCGCGGGTCGGAGACCATCGCGACGACGTCGACGTCGAGGTCCGCGGTCAGGAAATGCGGCTTCTCCCCCACGACGGCGGGCCGCCGGTACACGTTGACGAGTTCTTCCTCGACCTCGTCGCCACGGAACCCCGCGAGCATCGAGTCGTACGTGAACAGCGCCCTGGCGGTGCGCGCGTGCGCGCCGTCCAGCTTCGCCAGGATCTCACCGAGCGCGTCCTCGACCGGCATGTCGGACCGCTCCAGGAGTGCGTCGATGACTTCCACGTACGTGAGCCCCGCGCCCTGCTTCAGGAACCGCAGCAGGTGGTAGTAGCGGCGCGTGAAATACCTGGAAAGGCGCAGCACGTCCTGGTAGTACTCGTATTCCCGGTTTCCGCTGCGGATGAAGCTGAAGCCGGTGAAGATCTCGGCTTCTTCCTTGATGAGCGCGCGGACGTCCGGCGGGAGGAAGGTCCCCATGACGTCGAGTTCGCCCTTGAGCGGTTCGAGTTCGGCCCGGTACTCACCGGTGATCTCGGCGCCGGGGAGCGGCTGGAGCACGCTGAGGTCGCTGTTGACAGCCCCGTAGGCGATCGCGTCGAACACGACCTCCAGGGACTTCTCCAGGTCCTCGGCGGCTTCTTCCGGGTAACCGACAATCGTGTTCGTCTCGAACTGGATGCCGACTTCCTGGGCGGACCGGAAGAACTCGTAGGTCCGCTTCGTCGAGGGCATCTTCAGCATGGACTTGAGGATCTTCTCCGATCCCGCGTCCGTGCCGCAGAAGATGTTGAAGCACCCCGCGTCGGCCATCCGCCGCAGAAGGGACGGATTGACGTTGTCCGGCCGGACCGCGCAGCCCCACTCGAAGATGTCGTTGTGCTCCGCGAAATAGGAGACGAACTCGTCGAGGTACGTGCGCTTGTTGGCGAAATTGTCGTGCAGGAAGTTGAACTGGGTGACCCCGTAGGTGCGGTGCAGGAACCGCAGCTCTTCGAGGATGACCGCGGGGTCCTTGATCCGGAAGTCGCGGTCCCAGAACGTCGACGTCATGCAGAACTTGCACGAATAGGTGCACCCGGAGCCGATGTGCACATCGAAGATGTGCGGGGTCGAGAGCCGGATGTAGTCGCCCATCGGGACGGCGTCGTACGCCGGCATCGGCACGAGGTTCAGGTTCGTGGTCGGCTGCGGCCCGCTGGACACCACCTGGCCGTCCACGCACGACCAGAAGCCGCGCACCTCGGCGGGATCGGTCCCGTCGGCGAGGGCGTCCGCGAGAGCGGTGATCGCGAGCTCTCCCTCGCCGCGGCACACGAAGTCGACGCAGTCGGCGAAGCGCGGGAGGGCGTCGGGGAAGACGCCGAACGTCCCGGGTCCGCCGAGCACCACCGTGACACCGGGCCGGAGCTGCTTGACCCGGCGCCCGATGAGGAGGCACGACGGGAGGGTGTCCGCGAGGCAGGTGAGGCCGAGCACGTCGGGGTCGGCGGCGAGCAGACGCTCACAGGTCTGGTCGAGCCAGTCGGCGTCACTCGGTTCGAAGACGCCGATCCGGTGCTCGTACTCCAGGTCGACGACGACGGTGGGGTGGCCGTGCGCCCTCAGGGGAGAGGCGATGCAGAGAAGTCCGAGAGGGACGAAGAAAGGGGAATTGGTGTCGGAATTGATCAGGGGCCGACCCAGCGTCACGCGAACATTCCGCGTGGACGTCCGGACCGACACCTGGCCCTCCCCGGCGAACGAGAGGGCCAGTCGTTTCGGAGTCGCCATCGGATGTGATTAGCAGCGCCGCGCGACGATGGCACCGAGTGTGGCCGACGACAGGGAGATGAGCTCCACGTCGTCGACGAGGTCGAACCCCTCGCCATCGGTGAAAAGCACCATGTCCGGCTCGGCCTCGGTCATCGCGATCACCGGACTGTCCTGCAGTTCCTGCATCATCGTTGTCCCTTCTTCACCTGGACTGGCACCAACCTCTTCATCCCACCCAGTTCTTGAGGTCCTGTCAATGGTGCGTGCATACATGGCCCGGCACGGCGTCCGAAGCCGCTTCCCGGCGGCGGACGGAGGGACCGCCGCCGTCCGTTGGATTCCGCTTCTCCCGCGCCCGCCAACGCCTTGGGCCGCGAATTCCCTGGCCAGAAACCTTGTCGCGGCGGAGTGAGAGGGAGTATCCACCCACTCTGGATGGAGGGCGCCCCAAGGTGCGGCAACCACCAGCAGTCCGAGCGATCTGGGCGATTTCACACGGCTGAAGTCCCGCTCCGGGCACGCGCTCCGGCTCTCCGCCGGCCGGCGGATGCGGTGTCTTCCTGCCTCTTGTGGGGCTTGATCAATGCTGGGTAGGGTGCTTCGGGTCCGGAATACTGCCAAACGGGGAGGCCGGACATGGCCGGTTTTCCACTCTGTGGCGCAAAAAGATCGAGCACCGGAATCCGCGGGCTGCGGAAGCCGATTCGGTGATCACACCCTTCAGCCGGCATCGGCCCCCCATGTTGATGTTTCTTCCGTTATGGGACGTTCGGAACGGAGCTAGGATTGTGACGTCTTCGCAGGCCAACGTTCCCGATCTGGAATCCACGGCAATCCCGTACTTTCCGATGCCCCGGGCGTCCGGCTGCCCGCTGGATCCGGCACCCGGGCTCGCCGAGCTGCAGGAACGGGCGCCGCTGGTCCGGGTCCGGCTGTGGGACGGCAGCACCCCGTGGCTGGTGACCCGGCATGCGGAACAGTGCGCGCTGCTGTCGGACCGCCGGGTCAGCGCGGACTGGATGCAGCCGGGCTACCCGTTCCACACCCAGTTCCTGCGCGACCACCACGGCGAGGGCCAGTTCCTGACCGCCATGGAGGGCCCCGAGCACCTCCGGCTGCGCCGGATGATCGCCCGGCCGTTCACCCCCCGCATGGTCGAGAAGCTGCGGCCGACGATCCAGCAGGTCGTCGACGAGCGCATCGACGCCCTGCTGGCCGGCCCGAAGCCGGCGGACTTCGTGTCGGAGTTCGCCCTGCCGATCCCGTCCAGGGTCATCTGCCACGTGCTGGGCGTCCCCTACCAGCACCACGACTTCTTCCACCGCGCCATCAGGGCGGTGACCGAGAGCGACGTCCCGGCCGACGTCGCGAGCAAGTCCGAACGCGAGCTGTACCACTACTTGGCCAAGCTGATCGGCCACAAGCTCGCCCGCCCCGATGACGGCCTGCTGTCCCAGCTCGCCACCGAACGGCTGGCCACAGGCCAGCTGAACCGGCACGAACTGGTGATGCTGGTCCTGTTCCTGCTGATCTCCGGGCACGAGACCACGGCCAGCATGATCGCTCTGGGCACGCTGGCCCTCCTGCTCCATCCCGACCAGATCGCCGTGCTGCGGGACGCCGACGAGGCCGGAGTGGACGGGGCCGTCGACGAGCTGCTGCGGTACCTGACCACCGTCCAGCCCGGCCGCCGCCGCGTGGCCGTGGAGGACATCGAGATCGCCGGACAGCTGATCCGCGCCGGCGAGGGCCTGATCCTCCCGGAGGAGATCGGCAACCGCGACGCGAGCGTGTTCCCCGACCCGGAGAAGCTGGACCTGCGCCGCGACGCCGGCCAGCAGCTCGCCTTCGGGTTCGGTGTGCACAAGTGCACCGGCCAGCCGCTGGCCCGCCTGGAGCTCCAGGTCGTGTTCACCGCCCTGTTCCGGCGCATCCCCACCCTGGCCCTGGCCGTCGACCTCGACAGCCTCCCGTTCATGGACGACGGTCTCGGGTACGGCCTCAAGGGCATGCCGGTGAGCTGGTAAGTGAACGCGACCGAGCAGGAGCCGAATCCGCCCGTGATGGTGGAGAACGTCCTTGACCACCGGAGTCACCAGGGGGGACCCGCAGCATGACCGGCACCACAGAGGCCCTTGACGGATCGGCGGCGGCCGACGTGGCACGCGACGTCACGCGCCCGTTCTACATCTACGCCGTGCTCTCCAACTCGATGTTCCAGCGCGGCGTGTTCGTCATCTTCCTCTACCAGCAAGGCTTCTCCGCCGCGCAGGTGGCCCTCCTCCAGACCTTGCTCTTCCTGGTCAGCGGACTCGCGGAGCTGCCCACGGGCATCATCGCCGACCGGATCGGCAGGCGTGCCAGCATCGTGATCGGCCAGGTGCTGGTGGCCGGATGTCTGCTCGGTCAGGTGGCGACCTCCGACTACTGGCTCTTCCTGGCGCTGTTCATCGGCCAGGGCGTGGGCATGGCCTGCGTGTCGGGTTCGGACACCGCCCTGCTGTACGACCTGCTCGTGCGCCGCGGCGCGACGAGCGGCTACGTCAGGATCAGGTCCCGGTTCACCATGCTCGGGACGGTCACCTCGGGGGCCGCCATCATCCTCGGCGGCCAGCTTCAGCGGTTCTCCTGGGGAATCGTCTACACCGCCTCGGCGTCGTGCCTCGTCGTGGCCGTGCTGGTGCTGCTGGCCCGGGTGCCCGAGATCCGCGGCGCGGACGCGGTGGACGAGCAGGACGGCGCCGGGAAGGAGCACGGCGACACCACGGCCTGGCGGGCCATGCTCCGGGTCGCCACGCCGGCGCTCGTGACGCTCGTCGTGGTGTCCGGACTGATGCACGCGACGCTGACGCCCTACATCATCTTCACCCAGAAGACGCTCTCCGATCAGGGTGCGAGCACCGCGCTGGTCAGTGTGGTCATCTCGGCGGGATTCTTCATCGGCGGCCTCACTCCCCTGCTGTCGGACCGCGCCGACCGGCGCATCGGGTACCGGATCATCGCCCCGTTGTCGCTCCTGGCGCTCGCCGCGGCCCTCGGCCTGACCGGCCTCGGCCTCGTCTGGGTCACCATCGCCGCGTTCCTGCTCCTGGTCGGAATCCCCGAGATCACCGCCGTGCTCGTGGACAACGTGTTCAACGAGGCGGTGCCCTCGCGCCACCGGGCGGGCCTGCTGTCGATGATCGCGTTCGTGGAGTCGGTGCTCATCGGCATCGGCTATCTCGTCCTCGGCGCGCTCATGGGCGGACTGGGCTCCAGCGTGGGCATGGCCGTCTACGCCGCGGTCCCCCTGCTGGCGTGTCTCCTGTGGCTCCCGGTGCTCATCCGCGGGACGCGGGTGAGCACCGGGAGCGAGCAGGCCGCCGCCCCGGAGGAATCCTGAAACAGCCCGTCTCGGCCAATGCCCCTGATCGATGAGGAGCCGAAGTGGAACTGATGCAGATCGGGCACGAACAACCGGTGCTGGATCTCTCCCCCCCGGTCGTACATGAGGACTCCCTCTCGGTCGCGCTGGTCTGCATGCCCTGGGCCGTGGTCGACATGCCCTCCTTGGCGCTGAGCACGGTCGCCCCGCTGTTCGAGCGGCGCGCAGAGGTCGAGAAGCTCGACGTCGTCTACGGCAACATCCGGTGGCTCGACCACCTGGTCCGGGAGGCGGGCCTCGAACGCGGGCACTACGAGCTGATCGTCGACGCCGAAGTGTTCGGGGTCGGCGAATGGGTCTTCTCCAGCTGTTTCCGCCCCGGTGTCGACCCACGGAGCACGAGCTTCTACGACCTCATACGCGACAGCGAGCACGTCGACGCCTACTGCGCGATGTTCCGCGCGGCGCCCGCCTTCATCGACGGGCTGGCCCGGGACCTCGTGGCCTCGGACGCCGACGTCCTGGGGCTGACGACGACCTTCGACCAGAACATCGCCTCGTTCGCGCTCGCGCACCGCGTCAAGCAGCTGCGGCCGGACGTCGTGACGATCCTCGGCGGGGCGAACTGCGACGGCGTCCAGGGCACGGCGGTCCACCGCGCCCGCCCGGAGTTCGACTACGTGATCCGGGGGGAGGCGGAGCACTCGATCGCGCCGCTCATCGCCCACATCGCGGAATGCCGCAGCGGTGACGGGAAGAAGGACGAGGAACTGCTCCGTGCCGTGCCCGGCCTGTGCTGGCGGTCCGACGCCGACGGAACCACGGTCAGCAACCCCATCGGGCGGACGCCCGTCTCGATGAACGTGGTGCCGGAGCCCACCTACGACCACTACTTCCGCGATCTGGGGAAGTCCCCGGCCGCGCCGTTCATCGACGTCAAGATCCCGCTCGAGGCCAGCCGCGGCTGCTGGTGGGGCGCGAAGCACCACTGCACGTTCTGCGGCCTGAACGGGTCGGCCATGACCCATCGGGCGAAGCCCGCCGAGCGCGTGCGGGCGGAGGCCGGCCGGGCCATCCGCCGGCACAACGTGCTCGACCTGGTGTTCTCCGACAACATCCTGGCGCCCGAGCACGTCGTGCAGCTGACCTCGGATCTGGCGCTGCCCGCCGAGTGGGACGTCCGGCTGTTCGCCGAGGTGAAGTCGAACCTCAACTTCAGTCAGCTGGAGTCCCTCGCGCGCGCCGGCTTCACACAGCTGCAGCCGGGTGTCGAGAGCCTGTGCACGCCCATCCTGCGGATCATGCGCAAGGGGGTGACCGGATGGCAGAACGTGCGGTTCCTGCGCGACTGCGCCACCTGCAGGATCTACCCCTCGTGGAACATCCTCGTGGGCTTCCCCGGGGAGCAGGACAGCGACTACGAGGCGCTGATCGCCTCGCTCCCGTCCCTCCACCACCTGACGCCGCCCGCCGGGGCGTTCCCGATCAAGCTGGAACGCTTCAGCCCCTACTTCGACGATCCCGCCCTCGGTCTGCAGGCGCTCGGCCCCTCGCTCAACCTGGTGAGCGCCTACGAGGGGGTGGCGGAGGGCCTCGACGACCTCGTCTACGTGTTCGAGTCCGCGCCCGCCGGCCTCTCTCCCGCGACGAACCAGCTGCTGCGCGAAGCGGTCGCGAGCTGGAAGGACACCGCCTCGGTCTCCCGGCTGGTCACCCTGCCGTCGCCGGACGACTCGCTCGTCGTCATCGACGACCGGCCAGCCTGGCCCTCCCGTGAGCTGGTGTTCCGGCCGGGGCTCGAAGCCGAGGCGTACCGGGCGCTGGCGAAGGGCAAGACGCTTCCCGCGCTCGCCTCCGCGATGCGCTCGCTCGAGATCGACCTGCGGGAAGGTCAGCTCGAAGAGCTCGTCGAGAACTGGACGGAGCTCGGCATCGTCTTCCATGAGGACTCGACCTATCTGGCGCTCGCGACGGGATTGCGTTGGTGACGAAGCAGACAGCAGAGCGGCGGTCGAACCGCCGGAGGCTCTTCGCGCCGGTGGACCTCCATTCGGTGCGGAGCAGGCAGGACCTCGTCGCCCTGACCCGGTCGGGATACGCCGGGATCAGACTGACCGGTCACTTCGCCCTGCAGGAGATGGGCGACGCCGAACTCGTCTCCCTGATCGCGCTGCTCCGTGACGCCCGCGGGGTCGGCCTGCGGGTCTCGTGGAGCGGCGACTGCGGCACCCTGGAGGTCGGGAGCCTGCGCCACCTCGACCCGCCGCGGCGGCCGGACGGCTCCTTCGCGTGGTCGGCGCAGGAGGGAAGGGCCCTCGTCGTCCGGCGCGGTCCGACGTTCCTGGCCGTCGAGGACACCCGCCACGGGGAGCGCCGCCGCATCGACGTCGACCGCTCGGAACCGGCGGCGGCCATCCTCGACGAAGGCCGCTGGGGGCGTACGCTCACCCCCGCCGAGGCGGCCAGCCTGGACGCCCTCGAACTGCACGACCTCGTCTTTCGTGCCGGCGACCACGCCGTGGGCATCGCCGTGAGACAAGGAGTCTGGTGTGTCTGAAGGCCACATCCTCTTCCGCAGGACGCTCGACGAGCGGACCGTGTCGCGAGGGCCGGGGGAACCGCCCGGGGCTGTCTTCCCCATGCGCATGGGGACAGCCGGGCTGGGCCTGCTCGTCAACGATCACCGCGAAGCCACCCGCATCCTGTCCGACGTGGAGACCTACGGCAGCGCGGGCGAACTCATGGCGAGCGTCTTCGACGAGCCGGACGAGGCGCATCCGGACGGCTCGCATCCGCACGCGGCGTCCGAGGAGGTCTTCGCGGTCAACCAGACCGACGGGGAGGAGCACCGCCGCGTGCGGCGCGCGCTCCGGAGGGTCATCGACACCCGCGTGCGCGACGTCTCGGACCAGCTGGTCCAGGACGTGCGGCAGGCGGTCGAGAGCGCCCTCGCGCTGGGGAGGCTCGACGCGGTCGCGTCGATCGGCGTGCCCATCGCCGACAGCGTGATGTCGCGCCTGCTCGGACTCGACGAGAAGCTCGTCTCGGCCCTGCGGACCGCGGTGTACGGGGGATACCCGGTGCGCGAGCTCGACGCCACCCTCGTCGACTGGGTGCGCGACAGGCGGGCCCGCCCCGCCGACGACCTCGTGTCGGACCTGATGGCGGAGCTCCCCTCCCTCGACGACCGGCAGGTCGCGGCGAACACCCGGTTGCTCGCGCTGTCGGGCGTCGAGGTGCTGGCGGCGCTGATCACGAACGGCATCCTCTGCCTGGCGCAGGACCCGAAGACCCAAAGCCTCGTGCGCGACGACGAGACGCTGCTGCCCGGCCTCGTCCACGAGGTGCAGCGGTACGCGAGCCCGATCGCGCGGGGGATCTACCGGATGTCGAAGGAGTCGTCCGTGATCGGCGGGTACGCGGTTCCCGCCGGCACCCTGCTCGTCATCGGGGTGGACGTCTGCAACAGGGACACGTCCGTGCTTCCCGACGCCCACAGGTTCGACCCCACGCGTGGCCGGGATTTCGAGAACCTGACGTTCGGCCGTGGGAAGCACTCGTGCCTGGGCATTCCGGTCACGCGGCTCATCGCGGCGCAGGCCCTGCGCGTATTCCTCTCGGGAACGACGAGTTTCGGCCTGACCGTGGAGCCGTCAGAGCTGCGTTTCCACGATACTGCGGTCATGAACGGGCTCGTCGAACTCCCGATTTGGGTCGAGTGCGCGAACTAGTGTCTCGTGATCCTGATTGCGTCACTTCGGTGGGGCGGTCCGGGTGAAGGGTTTCGCGGAAGTGGACGTGCGGGTTCTTCGCGAGCCATGCCTCCACGTCCGGGGAGGCGTGCCTGGAGAGGTTCGAGGCAGAGGCGAACTCGTGGTGAGGCGGGTATCTGCCGTGGGCCCCCGACGAGCTCGGGCCGAGACCGTGAACCCGGTTGCTCGTCGCCGCCACTCCCGGCTCGGAACGACCATCACGGTGCCGCTGACGACCGGTGGTCTGTCCGCCTGCTCGCCGGCCCCGGAAAACATCATCGCGGTGGAGGCGGTGAACAGCTCGACCGCCCGACTGCTGACCATGACCTGCTCCGAGTTCACTGCGGACCAGTTCGGCGTGCAGCAAGGGGACGGGCCCGACAACGGACTGCGCGACTGGGCAGTGCCCCGTGCTCTGACCGGGCCTCGGGTGGATTCCGTCCAGGTGTCCAAATTGAGGGACCTGCCAGCGGGGGAGGTACCGACGAGCGACGGCGACGGCGGCACCGTGACCTCGGGCCGCGACGACCACTATCACGAGCTGGCGTCCTGAGAAGGCTTCGGGGAAAGGGCAGGGCTTCGCGCACCCGTCCCGGCTCATCCGGTCTTGGCGGTGGCCTCGGCGCCACCGGTGTCGGTGACCTTGCCACGGGGGCTCATGCAACGTACGACGGGCAGTGGGTGGGAGACGAGGAGGCAGGCGACCCCACCCTCTTCCCAATCATCCAGGAGGGGTGCCCTCCCCGGCCGGCGGCGAATTCCAGGCCACCGACGCCATCGCCGCCTACGCACGCGACCACGAGGTCCTCATCCATCCGGTTGCCGGGGAGTACTGTGCGACATCCCGTGGGTTGCTCTGAGCCTCCCTGAGTCTTCAACCTCGTGGCCAGGGGGTTCTGTTCTGTCCAGGGAGGTTGTGGACGGGTGATGCAGGTCTCGGCTGAGAGATCTTGAAATGGGTGAGGGCCTTCTGGCCTGGTGTGGATTGCGACATCTGCACCGGCGACCAGAAAGGCCCTCGTGCCCCACCGTAATGCACCCCTGACCGAGACCGAACGCCTGCGGCTGGCCCATTGCGTGGTCGAGGACGGCTGGCCGCTACGGCGGCCGTCTGAGTACGGAGACCTGCGTCCCACCTGGACATCCCTCCCTGGACCAGCAAGATCCATTGTCAGGGTGTCCACTCCACGGGGTCAGCCTCAGAGACCCATGCCCGTGGCCGGCTGGGCATCGGCTGTCCCGTGGCGATCGGCTGCGACCACACTCGCACCTGAGCCACGAGCAGTAACCACCAAAGCCCAGTTCGACGCTGTGATGTCGGCCCAGGACCGGAACAGGCCGCATGGCAGATGGGGCAAGCGGCGCAAACCGCAGAGAGCGTAGGCTCCAGCAGCGGCGGGGGCGCTTCGACCGGCCCGCAGTGCTAGACGGTTACAGTGGGCGAGCCCGTTGAGTGGCATAGCGCATCCGTGCAGAGAGGGGCAGCGGGGAATGAGTGTGGCGGAGAGCTGGTCCCGCGTCATGAATCTCCTCCGGGCACATGCGCCGGCCGATCACGCGGACCTGCCCGGCCCGGCCCCGGAGCGGGTACTCGCGGCCGCCGAGGAGCGCATGGGTGTCTCCTTGCATCAGGACCTGCGCGTGTGGCTGCTGCAGAACAACCTGGATCTCCCCGAGGACGATGTGGACGACGACGTCGCCTGCTGCGGTTACGCCGGGTTCCCGGACGAGGCGAGCTTCTTTCTGGGCATCCGGGCGATGGAGAAGCTCTACGCCAACCACCCCTTGTCCGGTGGCGACGAATGGCGCGAGGAGTGGATCCCGTTCCTGTCCGATCAGGATGCCTGGACGGGGCGGTTCATCGATGTGACGGACGGACGTATCGGCAAATGGTTCGTGGGTGAGCCCACGACCACCGGCGAGCACCCGTCACTGGCCCACTACTTCGACTCCGTGGCGGAGATGCTGACGAGGATCGGCACAGGGGACTATCCGCCCTGTTCTGTTGTCGATGGGCGACTTGTCTGGTTGTGAGGCCGCGACGCCGTGAAACAGAAGTGCCCCCCCGGAACCGAAGAACGGCCGGGGGGCACTTCTCATGGTCCGGTTACGGAGTGGGTGCGGTGAATCCGTCGAGGTCGACCCAGTAGCCGTCGTCCTCCATCAAGCGCTGATCCTTGATGAAGTCGCCGAACGGCCGCATCGACTGGGTGTTCTGCCAGTTCGACATCGAGGACCGGCCTCGGTGCCGGGGTGTTCGGCCGCAGGTGGAGCGTCTTGGTGTCGTCGGCGTTGCGCTTGAGATAGGTCTGTATGCACTCTCCGCGCCGCTGTAACCGACGGGGTTGGGGCCCGCCGGGTTTTCGGCGCTCTGCGCGGCGTTGGCGAACACGAACTCGTCACAGCTTTTCAAGTCGGTGATCGGCTTCCCTGCGTCCAGGGACCACATCCCCTCAACCCGCTGACCTGATCGCGGCCTGAATGACATGCGGGACCGACACGCCCGGCAGGTCACAGCCATTCGTTGATCGCGGCGACGAGGACGGTGGCTTCGAAGCGGACCGCGAGCTTGTCGAACCGGGTGGCCACCGCCCGGTTCCTCTTCAGCCGGTTGATGCCGCACTCGACCGCGTGCCGGGCCTTGTAGTCCTCACGGTCGAAGGCCGGAGGCCGCCCGCCGACTGTTCCCCGGCGCTTACGGTGACCGGCCTGATCGGCAGGTTCCGGAACGGTGCAGCGGATCCCGCGCCGCCCTAGATAGGCACGGTTCGCGCGCGATGAGTAGGCCTTGTCGGCCCGCACCCGCAACGGGCGGACCCGGGGCCGGCCCAGGCCGAGACGAGGGACCCGGATAGCTTCCAGCACCGCCGTGAACTGCGGGCAATCTCCCCGCTGACCGGCTGTGACCAGCACCGATAACGGCCGCTGGCCTTGCTCACAGGCGAGGTGGATCTTCGTGGTCCAGCCCCCGCGGGACCGGCCCAGGCCATGATCGTCCGGTTCGGCCTGGTGGCCGCCCGGCGGCTCCTTCTGGGCTTGACCGTCCCGACGGGCGCCGGACGCGTGTTGATGGGCCCGGCAGATCGTGGAGTCGGCGTTCACGTCCCAGGTGATCAGCCCGACGGCATCCGCCCGGGCCTGCAACGCGGTCAGCACCGACGACCAGACGCCATTGCGCTGCCAGCGACGGAACAGCCCATAGACCGTCTGCCACGGACCGTATTCCGCCGGCAGATCACGCCACGGGGCACCGGTCCGCACCCGCCAGCGGATCCCATCGATCAACCGCCGCCGGCACACCGACGGCCTGCCCAGCCCCGCGACCGGCAACAACGGCCCCAGCACCGCCCACTGATCATCTGAAAGATCCCCTCGCCCCACACCGAGATCATCACGGCACGAGGCGAGACACGGACCCCAGTTCTAAAACACGGCCTAGTTGTATTGCCCTGGGAGGTTGTGGACGGGTGACGCAGGTCTCGGCTGAGGGATCTTGAACGGGTGAGGGCCTTCCGGGTTCGGTGTGGATTGCGACGTCTACACCGACCAGCAGAAGGCCCTCATGCCCCACCGTAATGCACCCCTGACCGAGACCGGACGCCTTCGCCTGGCCCGCTGCGTGGTCGAGGACGGCTGGCCGCTGCGCCGGGCGGCCGAGCGATTCCAGGTCTCGCCCACCACCGCCCAGCGGTGGGCGGCCCGCTACCGGGCCGGGGGTGAGGCCGGAATGACCGACCGGTCCTCGCGCCCGCACACCAGCCCACGCCGGACCCCGACCCGCATCGAGCGGCGGATCATCAAGGTCCGCCTCGCCCGCCGGTGGGGGCCCGCCCGCATCGCCCACCTGCTCAACCTGGTGCCCTCGACGGTGCACCGGATCCTGACCCGGTTCGGCCTGGCCCGTCTCACGCACCTGGACCGCGCCACCGGCGCCGTCATACGCCGCTACGAACGCGACCGTCCGGGCGAGCTGGTCCACGTGGACATCAAGAAGCTCGGCAACATCCCCGACGGCGGCGGCCACAAGACCCTCGGCCGCCAGGCCGGCCGCAAGAACCGCTCCAGCGCCGGCTACAGCTACATCCACACCGCCGTCGACGACCACTCCCGCCTCGCTTACAGCGAGATCCACGCCGACGAGAAGAAGGAGACCGCCACCGCCTTCTGGGCCCGGGCCCAGGCCTACTTCGCCGGCGTGGGCATCACCGTCGAACGGGTCCTGACCGACAACGGCGCCTGCTACCGCTCCCGCGACTGGCGCGACGCCCTGGCAGCGGCCGGGATCGCCCACAAGCGAACCCGGCCCTACCGGCCCCAGACCAACGGCAAGGTCGAACGCCTCAACCGGACCCTGCTCGAGGAGTGGGCCTACGCCCGCCCCTACCAGTCAGAGCAGGAACGACGCGACGCCTTCCCTGGCTGGCTCCACACCTACAATCACCACCGCGGACACACCGCACTCGCAGGCAAACCACCCGCCAGCCGCGTCCCCAACCTCACAGGGCAGTACACCTAGGGCTCGGTGATCTCGGCCGACCGCGCACTTGGTTCGCGGGGAGGCGGCTGCGGCGGTGCAGAGGGCGGACGCGAGCCGTCCCCGGCGCCCGAGGGACGCCGGGGACGGCTCGGTGCGGGACCGCACTCAGGCGATGGGGGCCTTGTGGACGTTGAGCAGGGCGACCAGGGCGGTGCCGAGGTCGGTCACGACCATGTTCGCCTTGGCCTTGGCGTCGGCCGTGGTGGCGCCCTTCTCGGCGACCATCAGCAGGCCGTCGACGGAGCCCTTGAGCTTGTCGATCGCGGCGGAAGCCTGCTCGACACGGGCGGACTCGGGGGCGGCCGCCGGAAGCACGGTGGGCGACTTCGCGGGCGTGGCGGCCGGGGGCTGGGCGATCGGCGCAGCGGGCTTCGCGGGCTCGGCAGCGGGGGGCTTCGCCACCGGGTCGGCCGGCTTCGCGACCGGGGGCTTCGCCACCGGGTCGGCCGGCGGGTTGGCGGGCTTCGCCGGGGCGTTGACGACGGGCTTCGCCGGAGTCTGTGCGGCGGGGACGGACTTCTTCAGGTCTGCGAACGCAGGTTCGATCTTCGCCTTGACCGCAGCCAGTTCAGCCGCTGACACCTTCCCGTCCGGCGACTTCAGCACCGCCGAGAGCAGATCCGTGACGGGCTCCAGCACCCCGGCGGCAGCGCCGAGCGACTGGACTTGTGCGAGCAACGCGTCACTGCCGGGGACGGCTTCTCCTGTGACGCCGAGGGGCGGCTGCTCGGGGCCGCGGGCGACTGCCGCGATACCCGGTGACGCGGTCAGCAGGGTCGCGCAGAGGGCGGCGGGAACGGAATAGCGGGTCATGCGGTGCAACGGCTTGCTCCTGTTCGGTGATGACGGTGTGGTGTGGCCGGAGTCGGCCCGGGGCGGGGTGGATGCCCTTTACCACTCACCGCCATCCCGTCACGCACCGCAACCGGAGCTGCCCTCCCGTTCCGACGACACGCCCGTCAACGGCCTGGTAGATCGCACTGACCAGCTGTGATGCCTTCACCCCAGCGCGCTAACCCGCCTCAGCTACCGTGACACGGAGTGACCGTCGATTCCGGGGTGACCCCCAGGACCTCGTCGCCACCGTCGCGCTCGCTCCGGCCGCTGGAAGCCCGCGACCGTGCGGGGCGTCCTCACGGGCCGGGGATCGGCCCCATCACCGACGAGGGCGGCGCCATCGGCTCCCGGGGCCGCTGCCACGCCTGGTCCGTCGCCTTCGGACCGCGCGGCTTCCACACCACGCAGGCCGAAGCCGTCGCCCGCGTCGTCGCTGCCTGGCCGAACACCGGCCCCTGCGGATACGAGCCGTCCGTCCTCCTCGCGCTGGTCCTGCCGCGCCGCCGACGTGACAAGGCGGGCCGGCCATGCACTGCCAGGGCGTGGCGGCCGCGGATTGCGGGGTCCGGTGGGCTGTGTCAGCGTGGTTAGCCGGAAGCTCGGGGTTGTCAGGGGCGGGGACGACCCGAGGAATCCCGTACGAGGGGAAACCCATGAGGCACATTCCGAGTAATGCCGTGAGCGCGGCGGCAGCGTTGGTCCTTTCCGTCGGCGGAGCTTCTCCCGCCTTCGCGGCCGATCCGAGCCCCAACTCCAGTGCAGCGGCTGCGCAGTTGTGCACCGACCTGAACAAGCTCCGTTCCGACGCGACGGCACTGTTCGGACTGAATCCGGCGTCGGCGACGAAGGACCAGGTCAAGAGCGCGTACGACGACGTCAGGGACGGCTGGGATGCGGTCGCGAAGTCCACGGCGGAATGGAATGCGGCGCAGAGGGAGGCCGTGAAGTCCGCGGCGGACGGGCTGAAGAAGACCTGGGACGGCCTGCCGGACGACACCGCCGGCGCCGAGGCCGCCACCAAGCTGAAGCCGCAGGCCCAGATGCTGGACAGCGCGGTGAAGTCCGCGCGGACCGGTCTGAAGTGCCCGGGCTGACGACCGCACTCGGACCCATGACGGTGATCTTTGCAGGGTGTGACTGACGCTGCGGGGATCTTCCGGATGCGGCGGGCGGCCGGATCGCAGGCCCGCCGGTTGAGGGCCGCCTCCCGAGCCAGGGAGGCGGCCCTCACGCACGTTGCCCGGCCCGATGCTGTGGGCCCGGCCCGCCCCCTTGGACCCGAAGGCCCCTGCCGGGCCCTCAGGGGGCGCGGTGTCGAGGGGTTCGGTCATCTTCACCCTGTACGGCGGTGGGCTGCGGGGGACGTGCCGCACGGTGGACGGCACCGATTCCCTACGATTGCTGCGTGCCCACCTTTTCCTTCGAACGCAATCCCCCGCTCGCCCCCGCGGAGGCGTGGCGCAGGCTGACGGAATGGCCCCGCCACGCCGACGTGGTCCCGCTGACCAGGATCGAGGTGCTCACCGCGCTGCCGACCCGCGAGGGCACGCGTTTCGTGGCCCGGTCGGGCGTCGGACCGGTGACCGTCGACGACGTCATGGAGGTGACGGTCTGGCGCCCGCCGGCGGGCGACGAGCCCGGCCTGTGCCGGCTGGAGAAGCGCGGCCGGGTCGTCCTGGGCTGGGCGGAGATCGAGGTCCGGCCAGGGCCGGGGGGCCGCAGCCGGGTGGTGTGGCGGGAGGAACTGCGCATCCGCTGCCTGCCGCGCCTCTTCGGCGGCGTCCTGAAGCGGACGGCCCGCCTCGTGTTCGGCCGCGCGGCCACCCAGCTGCTCAGGAAGGCCTGAACGACGACGGCTCTCAGGCGACCGAGCCGATGCGCCGCGTTTCCCGGGCCGCCGTGTCGTGTGGATCGGGGTGTGCGCCCGTCATCCAGGCCCCGATGCCGCCGCTCGACAACCCCGAACTCGCCCTGGCCCACAGCCGCCGTGCCGTGCGGTGCCAGCACACCGAGCGCGGCCAGGGTGCGCGGGGGGTGCCCGTGGTCGAAGGCCAGTCGGCACCCCTCGGTGTGGACGCTCGCGGCCCGGCTCCGCCGTGAGTTCGCCGATCTGGTGCAGGCCCCCGCACACAGGCGTGCGGGAGCGTCGTCACATCGGCCGCCAGCGGGCGCCCATGCCGGCCGGGGGCACCACAGGGACGGGAAACGGCGGTTCATCCACTCGTGCGTCGGGGTTCGGCGCCGCCCCGGCTGGCCGTGGGCCGGCAGGCCGTCGCCGCCGACTGGACCACCACCCCTGGCCGCCGTCGGCATCAGCTGACACACACCGGAAGGGGATCGACTCGCCGTTCCCGGGGTGAGCCTCAGGTGGCGGAGCCGGCGGCGGCGCCGGTGACAAGGTCGGCGCCCCAGCGGGCGATGGCGGCCTCCAGGTCCAGAGGGCCCGTCTTCGGTGCCTCGCCGGGTGCCGCCCAACCCTCGCGCGGCACCCGCCACATCACCTCGAACTCGTTGCCGTCCGGGTCCTTGGCGTAGAAGGACATGGAGCGGTGGTGGTCGGTGGCGCCGAGCAGCGCCCTGCGCTGGCCGAGTGTCCGGCCGATCTCGGCCAGCTCGCCCAGTGTGCCGACCTCCCAGGCCAGGTGGTACAGGCCGACCCGGCCCGCCTGCGGGCCGGGTGCGTCGGCGCCGATCGCGAACAGGCCGAGGTCGTGGTCGTTGAGCGTTTCCCGGGCGCTGAGGAAGGCGGCCCGCCCGGGGAATTCGGTGTCGACCTTGAAGCCCAGCACGTCGGTGTAGAACGCGGCCGAGGCTGCGACGTCGCGGACGTAGAGCACCGCGTGGTTGAGGCGGCGTACCGGCATCGGGCTTCTCCCTTGCGAAGTTCAAATTTGAATCGAATTGCTTCGACGATACCGAGTGATTCGAATTCGAACAACCCGGTGCGGATGTGGCCACCGCGAGACGCACCGCGAACGCGGTGGGATCGGGAGGTGACGACAGCGCCGCGAAGCCGCAGCCGGCCGCTGCCGGAGCCCGTAAGGTCGGCGGAATGGAAGCCCGTACCCCGCCCGTACTCTTCCTGCCCGCCCCCCCGTACCTCCACCGCCGAACTCCTCGCCCGCGCCGCCGCGTGGCGCGGCTACGACGTGGTCGGCCGCGCGGCGCACGCCGAGGGGCGCCGGGTGCACTGGTACGGCGGCCCCCGTGCGGCCGCCCGCGGGGCCGGTCCGCTGGGCCTCGGGCTGCTGGAGCCGGCCGACGAGTGGCTGACGCGCGTACCGCGCCCTCTCCTGCGGCGCTCCGTGCGGCTCACCACCCTGGCCGTGGCCCGGATGCTGCGGGAGCGGCTCTTCGTGAAACCGCCCTCGGCCAAGCTCGATCTGCTGCCCGCCGCCGTCCACGCGGACGGGACCGGCGGCGGGCCGCTGCCCGGCGGGCTTGACGGGGCCACGCCGGTGCCGGTCAGCGGGGTGGTGGAGTTCGAGGCCGAGTACCGGCTGTTCGTCATCGACGGCGAAGCCGTCGCCGGCAGCCGCTGCGCCGTCCACGGACGCCTCGACCCGGTGCCGCTGGACACGGAGAGCCGTGCCTTCGGCCGTACCGTCCTCGAGGCCACGGCCGCCGGCCTGCCCAGCGCGGGCTGTCTGGACATCGGCTGGCTCGCCGACGGCGGCTGGGCGGTGGTCGAGGCCAACAAGGCCTGGTTCGCCCACTGTTACGCCGCCGAACCGGACCGCGTCCTCGACGTGCTGCTCCGCGCCGCCGGCCCCTCACCGAGGTCGCCGAGCGGGACCGGCCGCACCTGAGGGGCCCCCGGTCCGCCCCGGACCGGGCCCGCGCCTGACCGACCGCCGCGGACTGTCAGTGCCGGATCCTACGATCGGCACCATGCGCGAATACTTCACGACAGGCGGGCGGAGGCTGTCGTACCTGGACTTCGGCGGTCAGGGGAAGCCGCTCCTCGCCCTGCACGGGCACTACAACGAGGCATCGGCGTTCGCCCCGCTCGCGGAGGCGCTGGCGCCTCGGTGGCGGGTGATCGCCCTCGACCAGCGCGGACACGGGGAGTCCGACCGCGCCGACAGCTATGGGCGGGGGGACTACGTGGCCGACCTCCTCGCCCTCCACCGGCACCTGGGATGCGGCCCGGTGCCGGTGCTGGGGCATTCACTGGGCGGGGTCAACGCCTACCAGTTCGCCGCGCACCACCCCGACCGGGTCGAACGGCTGATCGTGGAGGACATCGGCGCGGTCGTCGACTGCGACTGGTCGTTCACCACGCGCCTTCCCGCACACGCGCCGTCCAGGCAGGCGCTGGCCGAGGCACTGGGCCCGGCCGCACCCTACCTGGAATGCGCGTTCCGCCGGCGGGAAAGGGACTGGGGTTTCTCCTTCGGCATCGAGGACACCATCGCGTCCCAGAAGGCGCTGTGCGGTGATCACCGGGCCGACTGGACCGCCGTGCCCTGCCCCACCCTGCTGGTGCGCGGCACGGAGAGCGACGAGCTGACGGCCGGTCACGCCCGGACCATGGTCGCCCTCCGGGAAGGCCGCGCGCGCCTGGTGGAGCTGGCCGCCGGTCACGTCGTGCACCACGACGCCCCGGAGCAGTTCGCCGCCGCCGTCACGGCCTTCCTGGCGGAAGGAGTACCTCCCGTCATAGGCGTGTACGCCGTGGGCGTCGGTGCTCCACGGGGACGGGCTGGCCATGCCCTGGCGGCGCAGCACGGCGGTTCTTCTCTTGCTTGAGCAGGACCTCCTTGAGCAGGCCCTCGACGTCGTCGTCCAGACGCAGGACGGGGCCGCCGCCCTTCGAGCGGCCCTTGTTCTCTCCGGCGATCTTGTTCCAGGGTCGCGCGCACGACGTCCACGGTCGTCGCCACCTGAGCGGCGGCGCTGCGGCCGCGTTCGGCGAGGGCCTCGGGCGCCGGCCCCAACGCGTCCGGCGGCCGGCCCCGGCGCCCGCGGTGATGGTGAAGGCCAGAGGCCGTGCTCCGCCGTGGTCCGGCAATGGCGACCGCGGCGGGGGAGCCGCGGAAAGGGGAGCAGATGAGGTACTTCCACGCGATGGCTTCCGGCCTCTCACGACTCTGGGCAGCGGCACGGCCCAGGCAGTGCAGGGCTGGCAGGAGACCACGGCGCAGGGCACGGCTCAGGCCCGTTCCGCCGGGGCGGAGGACCACTGCCTGGTGGAAGGGGTCGACCTCAACGCCTTCCTGTCGATCAGGGAACGGATCATCGGCCCATCGGCCCATCGGCCCATCGGCCCGGCGGCCCGCCGGCCCGCCGGCCCGCCGCGTCGCCGTGGCGAAGAAGCCGTGGGTCCGCAGCTTCCCCAGCTGGGGCACGGCCGCCGACGCCGCCACCGCCGTCTACCCGGCGGGATACACGCCGTCCGTGCCGAAGCCGCTGGACGACTTCGTCCTGAAGTTCCTCGGCGTGCGGATCGTCCAGGACATCGGTACACCGCAGGAGCGGAGCTTCTCCTTCGGGCCAGAGGTCCTGCGCCTCGTACGGATCGAGGAAGGGCTGCCCTTCTCCTACTTCGCGTCCCCGGCGCTGCCCGGCCTCAGGCCTGGTACGCACACGACCACGGTGTTCTTCCGGACGAGCTCCGAGCACTGCGACGGGCTGGGAACCGTCCGGGAGGACAACTGCCTCCCCGCGGGTGACAACCAGTACACGGGCAACACCCCCCTTCGAGGCCGTCAGGAAGCGGGACGCCGCCGGTTGACCCGGTGGCATGGCATCCGTCCGGGAGTAGCTCGACATGCCCTCGCCCCGGCGTGCCGCCGCCTTCCCGCTCCAGGCACCGTCAGAGCCTGGATGCCCTTGTGAAAGGCTTTCGCGCCCCGCCCGGATGTGGGCCGCGCCCGTCCTTGCGGGCGTCTGGCGGGCTTCGTACGGCCCGCGCCACCGGCGCTGCGCTCGGCCACTCTGGCTTTGTCGGTCAGTAGCGAGAACGTTTGTTGCCCAAAGCGAGAACACCTTGTGGGCGCGGAAGATGATGTAGCCGAGTTTCAGCAACGCCCGGTTGCTTGACTTGCCCCGGATGTCGTGCGTTCCCCGGCGGCGGTGGATGCGGAGCCTGGCGGTGTGCCGCGTACGGTCAGCGTGCGCATGAAGAGCAAAGCCCGCGGCACGTGGTCCAAATCCCTGCGGACGAAGACGCCGGTAAGCGCCCACGAGGTAGCCGTCCTGCGGCCCGGTTCAGGAGGCGAGGTGGCAGGATGACGCGGTGTCCGACTCTCTGCACGAACTGTGGCTGCGCGGCATCGCCCTCAATCCGGCGGCGCCCTCCGACGTCCTGACACGCCTGGTCGATCCAGCGGCTGGTGAGGTCGGCCTGCTGATGTGCGCGGGTCGTGACCTGCCCGACGCCGTCATCGACGCGGCCCTGAACCACCCGGACAGAAGGATCCGCCGGGCGCTCGCGCAGAACCGGCACATCGACCCCGCACGACTCGTCCCCTTGGCGACGGACCCGTCGGGGATCGTCCGCGGGTGGCTCGCCGGCGGCGTGCCTGCCCATCTCCGCCCGCGATGGGTCCGACCACTGCCGGACGACATCCTCGTCACCCTCCTGACCGCCCGGGACGGGGGCGAAGACGGCACGCTCACCGCGAACGAGATCGTCGGGGAGCTCGTTTCCTCCCGGCAGATCCCTTTGGCCTTCCACCGCTCCATGGCCGGGCACGAGCACCCCGGGCTCCGTGAACGCGCCACCCGGGAGTGGCAGTCGCTCACCGACGCGCAGCGGGAGGCCCTGCTCGACGACCCCGACCCCGCGGTACGGAAGGCGGCGCAGGAGCACAGCTGGGTGCTGGATCCGGAACGGGTGGAGGCCAGGCTGCCGTCCTACGGCTCCCGCGGCAGGCCGTTCGTGTTCGGCACGTGTGCACTGTCCCCCACGGTCGTCGAGCAGTGCTTCGCGGACGGCACGGTGCACCCCCTGACCTGGAATCCCCAAACCCCGGCCGATGCCGTTACCCGGCTCGCCCGCCACCCCGAGGCGCAGATCCGTGAGTTGGTCGCCGCCCGGCCCGACCTCGGACCGGACCTGGTGGCGGAGCTGAGGGAGGACCCGGACGAGGACGTGCGGATGCGCGCACGCCTCCGCCCCTTCCCCCGCACCTGGGCCGAGTAGTGGGCGATCGACAGGGTCATCGGGCATGGCCCGGACTGCACCTGCCCGATCACGGAGCCGACCGGCGAACCGTCGCCCGACTGGTTCGCCGCCTGCGCGGCGTCCGAGGAACCGGTGCTCCGCCGGGTCGCGGCGCGCTTCCCCGGCCTGCCTGCGGAACTCGCCGCGACACTGGCACAGGACGACGACGAGGAGGTACGGATCCTGCTGGCCTGCCACCACCCGCTGGCTCCGCCCCAACTCCTCCTGGACGTCTTCGTCACCCGCCCGGCCCACCGACCGCACCTGCTGACTCTGCCCGCGTTCCCCCGCACCGGCTGGGCCCACCTCGTCGGCCACCCGGATACCGACGTACGGGCCCTTGCCGCAGCCGATCCCACCCTGGCCGAGGCCCCGGTGGAAGACCCCGACGAGTCGGTGTGCCGGGCAGCCGCTGCCAACCCGAGCTTGACACCGGAAGCCCTGGATGCCCTCCTCGCTGACTCGCGCACCGCCGAGGGTGCCGCGGCAAACCCCTCGCTCCCCGTGCCCCGCATGCACGCACTGCTCGACCGCTGCCTGAACGACTCCGCCACCTGACCGCAGGGCGGACACTGAGAGACGACGCCCTCCCAGCGATCACAGGTCTGGCAAGCTCCGTCGGCCATCGGCCGACGCCGACGCTCCGGACAGGTGTGTCCAAGTCTCGTCAACATTCCGGGCATCAGTGACAAGCGGCTGCTCCTGCAACTCACCTACAAACGTTTTCCGTTCTCACCTACGCAGCAGCCACTCATCACCAGGCCGGCCAGCGGCAGACGCCCGTGATGTGGAGGTCGTGTCCGTTGGAGGCGGTGCTCGGCCGGTTCGAGGGACGTACCGGTCGGGGGTGGCGAGCCAGGCGTGGTGCTCGCCTTCCGTGGTGATGGTCAGGCCGCGAACCGTTCGGTCGTCGCGGACCACGTCGCGGTAGATCCTCGGGTCCGTGCGCCGCCCGCGCATCAGCATGAACGCCGCCTGCCGACCTCGTCGCCCTCAGCCTGGCCGGCCGGCTCCCCCCGGCACCACTGCAGCCATGGGCCTGTGAATGTCCCCCCCCTCGACCTGGAACCCCTGGATCTCGGCAGGGCTCGGCACCCCCACAACTCCACCGACCCGGGGCATCGCTGGTTCCGTGAGCACCTGGCGGCCGCTGTCCTCACCCCGGCCGGACCGGTCGCGACGGGCGCCCGAGCGGCGCACCGACCGAGCCCGGCCCACCCGTCCACCGGCCGGTACGCGTGGCGCCCGGGCCGTCAGGCGGCGGTCTTGGACCGGAGTACGTCGTCGCCGTAGAGGTCTTGCACCCAGTCGGCCCGGTAGACGGTTTCGAGGTAGCGCTCCCCGAGGTCGGGGGCGATGGCGACCGCGGTCACCGGCCGGTCCCGCTGGGCCAGCCACTGGGCGGCGCCATTGACCACGGTCCCGGTGGAGCCGCCGAAGACGAAGCCGTGGCGGGCCAGTTGGTGGCAGGTACGGATCGTGTCGGCTTCGTCGACATGGACCACGTCGTCGACGTAGGAGCAGTCGAGGAGCGGGGGGCGGATGCTGGTGCCGAGGCCGGGGATCATGCGGCGGTTGGGCGGCCGTCCGAAGGTGGCGGAGCCCTCCGCGTCGATCGCGACGATGCGTACCGGGCGGTGCCAGGTGCGGAAGTAGCGGGCGCACCCCATGAGGGTCCCGGTGGTGCCGGCCCCGATGAAGAGCACGTCGAGGTCAGGGAAAGCTCGGGCGATGGCCGGTGCGGTGGTGCGGTAGTGGGCGGCTTGGTTGTTGGGGTTGGTGTACTGGTTGAGCCAGACGTAGCGGTCGTCGGACGCGCACAGGGCGCGGACGTGGTCGATCCGGGCGCCGAGCAGGCCGCCGGTGGGGGAGGGTTCGGTGATGACGTGGACCTCGCTGCCGAGGGCTTCCAGGAGCAGCCGGGTCGCCAGGTTGCAACGGGAGTCCGTCACGCACACGAACCGGTAGCCCTTGCTGGCTGCGATCATGCTCAGTGCCACGCCGAGGTTGCCGGAGGAGGATTCGACCAGGACGGAGTCCTGGGAGAGCAGGCCGTCGCGTTCGGCAGCCTCGACCATCGCGATCGCGGCTTTGAGCTTGATCGACCCGGCGAAATTGAACCCTTCGCACTTCAGGAACAGCCGGTGCCCGGTGATCGCCTCGAGGTCGATGTAGAGATCGTCCTGGTTGAATGCCTGGGGGGTCGAGATGACCGGCATGGTCGCCTCCTTGTGTGCACTCGCATCGGCGTCCGGGTGCCGAGGCCCGGTGTGGCGGCGGTTCGGGGAGCAATCCGTCGGCTGCGGCGCCTTCGGGGCCACTACCAGTACGCGGGCTGACCGCGGCCCTGTCACGTCACCTGATCTCGGGACTTGACACCGGTCGCCATCACGGCTCGGCGCCGCCGCTCTAGCCCCGGGGACACCTCATGTCAAGCCACGACATCGAGCGGCATGACGGGCGTCCGGAGGCCCGGCCTACTGGAAGGGCGGCATCGCGCCTCCGCCCTTGAAGGCCTCCGCCTTGCTGCGCCCCCCGAACGTCGTCGAGGAGCAGACATGCCACAGATACCCACTGATGCCCGGGCGGCCGCCCGGCCGGTCCCCGCAGTACTTCCCGAGCGCAGGCCCGCACCCGGGCCCGAAGGCGCGTCCGGTGGCCCGGCGGCCGAGACCGCCAGGCTCCTCGCACAGGTGCTGGCCGATGTCGTGGGCATCGAGCGGGTGTCGGGCGACAGCGACTTCTTCGAGGATCTGGGCGCCGATTCGATGGTGATGGCACGGTTCTGCGCCCGGGTTCGGAAGCGGGCGGACCTGCTGCCCGTGTCGATGAAGGACGTCTACCGCCATCCCACCGTCAACAGCCTCGCCTCCGCGCTCGTCGGCGCCGCGCCCGCCGCCGCCGGCGGTCCCGCGCCCGCGCCCGCGGCCACGAGGCCGGCGAGGGCGGGAACGGGGCAGTACCTGCTGTGCGGAGCGCTCCAGCTCCTGCTGTTCCTCGCGTACTCCTACCTCGCCGCGCTGGCCACGGTCCGGGGCTGCGAGTGGGTCGCCGCCGGCCAGGGCGTGCTCGACGTCTACCTGCGGTCCGTGCTGGTGGGCAGCGTGGGCTTCGCCGGCCTGTGCATGGTGCCGATCGCGGCGAAATGGACCCTCATCGGTCGTTTCACGCCCCGGGACTTCCCCGTCTGGAGCCTCACCTACGTACGGTGGTGGCTGGTCAAGACCTTGATCCGCACGAGCCCTGTGCGCCTGTTCACCGGCTCGCCGCTGTACGCGGCGTATCTCAGGGCGCTGGGCGCGAGGATCGGGCGCGATGTCGCCATCTTCTCCACGCACATTCCTGTCTGCACCGATCTGCTCACGATCGGTGACGGTGCGGTGATCCGCAATGACGTGCTCTTCTCCTGCTACCGGGCGCACGCCGGCCTCATCCAGACCGGACCGGTCACCCTCGGTGACAGCGCCTTCGTCGGCGAACAAGCCGTCCTCGACATCAACACCTCCATGGGCGCCCGGGCCCAGCTCGGGCACGCCTCCAGCCTGCACGCAGGTCAGAGCGTTCCCTCAGGAGAGAGCTGGCACGGGTCACCGGCCGAGCCCGGCGGTACAGACTTCCGCACGGTCGGTACGGTCCGTACGCTCGGTGGCGCCGACCGCTCCGGCACCAGGAAGGTCTGCTACACCGTCGGGCAGCTGCTGGCTCTCCTGATGGTGTACCTGCCGCTGGCCACCGGCGGCGTCGCCGCGCTGCTGGACCCGCTGCCGCAGCTGGACGCACCGTCTCGCGTCGGGACGTCGGCCTTCACCAGCGGGACGTTCTACCTGACCGCGCTGGCCGCCTCCCTGGTGCTGTTCTTCGGCGCCGCGTTGGTCGCGCTCTTCATCCAGGGCGTCGTACCGCGTCTGCTCAACCTGGCGGTCGAGCCGGACACGGTCCATCCGCTCTACGGCGTCCAGTACGGCCTGCACCGGGCCATCAGGGTCTTGACCAACAGGAAGTTCTTCATGGCGCTGTTCGGAGACAGCTCCGCGATCGTCCACTACCTGCGCTACCTCGGCTACGACCTGTCCCGTGTCACACAGACCGGGTCGAACTTCGGGACCAGCGTGAAGCACGACAGCCCTTTCCAGAGTTCGGTGGGCAGCGGGACGATGGTCGCCGACGGGCTGTCGCTGATCAACGCCGAATACTCCAACACGTCGTTCAGGCTGTCCCGGGTCTCGGTCGGGGCCCACAGCTTCCTCGGCAACCGCATCGCCTATCCCGCGCAGGCCAGGACCGGTGACAACTGTCTGCTGGCGACGAAGGTGATGGTGCCGGTCGACGGAGAGGTCCGGGAAGACGTGGGCCTGCTGGGCTCGCCTCCCTTCGTCATTCCACGCACGGTGCTGCGGGACACCAGGTTCCAGGACCTGGAGAGCGGCGACGAGTTGCGCCGGCGCCTGGCCGCCAAGAACCGGCACAACGCCGTCACGGCGGGTCTGTACCTGACGGCGCGGTGGGCCCACTTCTTCGTCGTCGCCCTGGTCGCCCTGGGCGCCAACGCCCTCTACCCCTCGCTGGGCGCGTCGGCGTTCGCGCTGGCCGGCGTCGCCACACTGCTGATCAGCGTCGTCCACTTCGCGTTGGTCGAACGGGCCGCGGCCGGGTTCAGGCCCCAGGAACCGTTGTACTGCTCGATCTACGAGCCGTCGTTCTGGCGGCACGAGCGCTTCTGGAAGGCCGCGTCGGTCGACTACACGCAGCTCTTCAACGGAACCCCGTTCAAGAACGTCGTCTGGCGGCTGCTGGGCGCGAGGATCGGAAAGCGGGTCTTCGACGACGGCTGCTTCTTCCCGGAGCGGACCCTCGTCACCGTCGGGGACGACTGCACGCTGAACGCTGGCACGGTCGTCCAGTGCCACTCACAGGAGGACGGCGCCTTCAAGTCCGACCGCACCGCGATCGGTGACGGCTGCACCCTCGGTGTCGGCGCGTTCGTCCACTACGGCGTGACGCTCGCCGACGGCGTCGAGCTCGCCTGCGACTCCTTCCTCATGAAGGGCGAGCAGGTCCCGCAAGGAGCCCGCTGGGCAGGGAACCCGGCCCGGCAGCAGCCCGAGGACACCCCGCCATCCGCGACGCCCCCGGCACACGGCGTCTGACACCCGATCACACCAGCACCAGGACAGGAGAGACCGTCATGGCAGTCGAGGCATCCACCGGCAGAGAGTTCTGGCACGACGTCCTAGCCGCGGGCAGCGGCACCGGCAGTGGCCGCACGTCCCTTCCACGCTGGACCCGCAGGCCGGTCGCGGGCGTGGCGGAGTACGAGGCCCGCCTCCCCGAAGGCCTGGCGGTGGCACTGCGCCGCCTGGCGGACGACCTGGCCGTTCCGCTGGACCACGTGCTGCTCACCGCGCACGCGAAGGTGCTGGCCGCACTCAGCGGCGAACAGGAGGTGACCACGGGGTACGTCACATCCGCCGACGGCCGGCCGCTGCCGTGCAGGCTGACGGCAGGGCCCGGCTCGTGGCGGACGCTGCTGCTGCACGGTCACCACGCCGTCGAGCGGCTACTGGCCGAGCAGGAATTCCCCGTCGACGACCTCCGGCGCGAACTCGACCTGACCGGCGCACCCTTCGAGACCGTCCTCGATCCCACCGGCATCGACGGCGGCCGCCTCGCCGTCGACGGAGAGCAGACCGGGGACGGCGCCACACCGGCCGCGGACACGGTGCTGTGGCTGGGCGTCGACGGCCACCACGACACCGGACGGCCGACGCTCCGGCTGCGCTACCGGACCGACGTCCTCGACGCGGGCTGTGCCGCCCGGATCGCCGGATACCACCTCACCGTGCTCACCCTGATGGCCGCCGACCCGGATGCCGACCACACGGGTCGGAGCATACTGTCGGCCGAAGAGCTCCGCTTCCAGCTCCGTGGCCTGGCCGGGCCGCGCCGAGCACTGCCGCCGCACCGGGCGCACGAGCTGTTCGAGCAGCGCGTACGGCAGCACCCGAATGCCGTCGCAGCCCAGCACGGCGACCGGAAGCTGACCTACCAGGAGCTCAACGTCCGCGCCAACCAGCTGGCCCATGCCCTGCGCGCCCAGGGACTGCGGCGTGAAGGCGTCGTCGCGGTCGCCATGGAGAGGACGCTGGACTGGCCGGCCGCCGTCCTGGCCGTCCTCAAGGCCGGCGGTGCGTACCTGCCCGTCGAGCCGCACCTGCCGGCCGAACGGATCAAGGCGATGCTGGCCCGTGCCGGATGCGGGCTGGTGCTGACGCAGCAGGCCCCCCAGGGCGCCCCCACCACCCTCCAGCAGGCCCTGGTGGCCGTCCGGCCCGAGGTCCGCACGCTGATCGTCGACACCGCCTACGACCAGGGGTATCCCGGGACCGATCCCGGTGTGGCGGTCGAGCCGGACCAACTGGCCTACATCTACTTCACGTCCGGCTCGACGGGCGAGCCCAAGGGCGCGATGTGCGAGCACCAGGGCATGCTCAACCACCTCTACGCCAAGATCGACGACCTTGAGATCGGCCAAGGGCAGGTGGTCGCCCAGACCGCGCCCCAGTGCTTCGACATCTCGCTGTGGCAGCTGCTCGCGCCGCTCCTGGCCGGGGGGCGGACCCTGCTGATCGAGCAGGAGGCGATCCTCGACGTCTCACGCTTCCTCGACACCGTCGTCCGCGGCCGGGTGGGTGTGCTGCAAGTCGTCCCGTCCTACCTGGACGTCGTCGTGTCCCATCTCGAACAGCACCCCCGGACGCTGCCGGACCTGCGGTACGTGTCGGTCACGGGTGAGGAGCTGAAGAGGGAACTCGCCCAGCGCTGGTTCACCGCCCAGCCCCACATCAAGCTCGTCAACGCCTACGGCCTGACCGAGACCAGCGACGACACCAACCATGAGGTCATGGACCGCACGCCGGACGGCGACCGGGTCCCACTCGGCCGCCCCGTCAACAACGTGCACCTCTACGTCGTCGACGAGCGCCTCGACCCGGTGCCCCTCGGCGCGCCCGGCCTGATCGCCTTCTCCGGGGTCTGCGTCGGCCGCGGCTACGTCAACGACCCCGAGCGCACCCGGCCGACCTACCTCGTGGACCCCCACCGCGGGGGCGAGCGCCTGTACCTCGGCGGCGACGTCGGCCGCTGGCGACCGGACGGCAAGCTGGAATTCCTCGGCCGCCACGACAACCAGGTCAAGCTCCGCGGATTCCGCATCGAGACCGGAGAGATCGAGAACATCCTGCTGCGAGCGCCCGGGGTGCGCGCCAGCGCCGTGGTCGTCACCGAACGGCCCGACCGCAGCGCCCACCTGGTGGCGTTCTACACCGCCCCGCACCCGATCGACACGGGCGTCCTGCTGGACCACCTGGGAACGTCCCTGCCCGGGTACATGGTCCCCTCGGCCGTCCACTGGCAGGAAAGCCTCCCTCTCACGGCCAACAGCAAGATCGACCGGACGGCCCTGTCGGCCCTGGCCGCACGACTGCACACGGCCGAGCACGACGTCCAGGCTCCGGAAACACCCTGCGAACGCCGTCTCGCGACCGCCTGGGCGAGCGTGCTCGGCATCGCCCGACACCGGATCGGCCGCCGCGACAACTTCTTCGACCTGGGCGGGACCTCCCTGTCGGCGGTCAGACTCGCCGTCGCCCTGGACCGCGCGGTGTCCCCGGCGGACGTCGCCCGCCACCCCGTCCTGGCCGAACTGGCCCGGTTCCTCGACGCCGTACCCGACCGGAGCCCCGCCCAGCCGGCCTCCCCCTGATCGCGGGCCTCCTCCGCGACAGCACCGAAAGGACGAAGTCCATGTCATTCACCCGCTCCGTCAACCGCTCCGTGCCCGCCGCCGCGCCCCTGCCCCCGGTGGAGCTGCACCCGGACAGGCCCCCGGTCCTGCACGTCCCCGCCCCGGCCGACCCCACGGCCTGGGCGGCCGAACACCGCCGCGCACTGCTGGGCCTCGCCGCCGAACACGGCGCCGTACTCGTCCGCGGGCTCGGCCTGCGCGACACCGGGCAGGCCGCTGCGGTCTTCGCCCGGCTGGCCCCCGCCCTGATGACCGACACCGAAGCCTTCGCCCCCCGTCAGGTCCTCGCCCCCGGGGTGTACTCCTCCACGGCGTGGCCCGCCAACCAGCCCATGTGCATGCACCACGAACTCAGTTATGTCCACAGACCTCCCGGCCTGCTCCTGCTGGGCTGCCTGACGGCACCCACCACAGGCGGAGCCACCGCCCTCGCGGATGCGGCGGCCGTCGTGGACGCACTGCCGGCGGAGCTCGTACGGCGCTTCGAACGGGAAGGCTGGCTGCTCACCCGCAGCTACAACGACGACATCGGCGCCAGCTGGACCGAGGCGTTCGGCACCGACGACCGGGCCGCCGTCGAGAACTACTGCCGCGCCAACGCCATCGAGTTCGACTGGCAGGACGACGGCGGTCTGCGCACCCGCCAGCACCGTGCCGCAGTGGTGCGCCACCCGGCCACCGGCCGGCGCTGCTGGTTCAACCAGATCGCGTTCTTCAACGAGTGGACGCTGGAGTGCGACGTACGGGAGTACCTCCTCGACGTCTACGGCCCCGGAGCCCTGCCGTTCAACACCGCCTTCCCAAACGGCGACCCGATCGGCGAGGACGTGGTCCAGCTGATCAACACGGCCTACGCCGAGCACACCGTCCGTGAGCCCTGGCAGTCCGGCGACCTGATGCTCATCGACAACATCCGCACCGCCCACAGCCGGGAAGCGTTCGAGCCACCGCGCGACGTCCTGGTCGCCATGGCCGAACCCCTGCCCCCGGCCCCGTTCCCGGCCACCCCCACCGCGTCCCCCGACAGGAGCACCCGATGACCACGCCCGCGTTCGCCGTGATCCCCGGAGCCCAGGTCCAGCACATCCTCCAGGGACAGCAACGCCTGATCATGGACCTGATCGAGACCACCTACCACCTGCACTCCGTCGGGGAGTCGGTGAACCCGCCGTCGTACTTCCTGCGCTTCCCGGACCGCCCGACCGCCCGCATCATCGCGTTGCCCGCGTCGATCGGCGGACGGGCACGGGTGGACGGCCTCAAGTGGATCTCCAGCTTCCCCGACAACGTGCAGGCCGGCCTCCCCAGGGCCTCGGCCGTGCTGATCCTGAACGACCACGACACCGGTTACCCGTTCGCCTGCCTGGAGAGCTCCATCATCAGCGCCACCCGCACGGCCGCGATGGCCGCGTCGGCGGCCCACACGCTCAGCCGGGCCCGCGGGACGCGTCCGACCCGCGTCGGATTCCTCGGAACAGGACTCATCGCCCGCTACATCCACACGTTCCTGACCGCGACGGGCTGGTCCTTCGAGGAGATCGGGGTGCACGACATCAGCGCCGACAGCGCGGCCGGCTTCCACAGCTACCTGCGAGCCGCCGACACGGCCACCGAGCTCACCGTGCACGACAGCCCCGAGCAGCTGATCCGCTCCAGCGACCTGCTCGTCCTCGCCACCGTCGCCGACCGGCCACACGTCACCGACCCGGCATGGTTCGACCACAACCCCCTGGTCCTGCACGTGTCACTGCGCGACCTCGCCCCCGAAATCCTGCTCGCCTCGACCAACGTCGTCGACGACGTCGAGCACTGCCTCAAGGCCGACACCTCGCCCCACCTTGCCGAACAGCTCACCGGGAACCGTGACTTCCTCACGGGCACGCTGCACGACGTGACGACCGGCCGCGCGACACTGCCCCGAGGCCGGCCGGTGGTGTTCTCCCCCTTCGGCCTGGGCGTGCTCGACCTGGCCGTCGGCAGACACGTCTACGACGAGGCCGCCCGTACCGGGCAACTGCACGTCATCGACGACTTCTTCCACGAACTGCGCCGATACGGCTGAGCACCTCGTGCCGAGGCACTCGGCCTCGCCGAAGCCCGGACCGCGACCGGGCGCCGGCCGTTCCAGATTTTCTGGAACGGCCTTCGATGCCCGCACCGTTGCGGGCGGGGCCCGCCCGGACCCGGGACCGTACACAGGAGAGACCGGTGGGGGATTTTCTCAGTTTCGTGAGTTCTGACCTATCGGCTGGCCAGGGCCGGTTGTGTGGGGCGGGTGGACGAGGAGGTACAGCCTTCGGTCGCCGAGGGTTCGGGTGGAGCGTTGCCCGCGGTCCGGCTGTAGCCGATGCCTCGGGGCCAGTCCATGGCCCCGTACTGCGTCGGGGACAGGGGGCAGTGCGAACCGCCGTCTCCAAGTCCTTGAGCCGGCACCGATCCGTCCGGACGCTGCGAAGTCCGATCCTGCCCCATGTGGTCATCGCCTCCGGCACCCCTTGCCGGTACGGACTGTTCCAGCGCAGTGGAGTCTGACCAGCCGAAGTCGGGCTCGGCTGCCTGAGCCGAAGGCGCCGGCGCGATGCTCACGCATATCGCGGTCAGGGCCGCCGCGATGCCGCTTCGGATTCTCATCAGGGGACTCTCTCTCGCCCGGCGGATGCCGGAGCCGTGCTGTGCGTGTGCCTTAGCCAACCGGCGGCAGCGTGCGCAGACCATGCAGTTCCACCCGCAAAACTCAGACCGGACCACTTTTGCGGGCCCCACCCCGCCGTCCTCCACCCTCCGTGCCGCCGTCGGGCTGAGGGCCCCGGCGGCGTGTGGTGGAAGCGGGCGCGGCGGTGTGCCGCCCGCGTCGGCCAGGACGTGCCCGAGAAACCGCGTGCGGGAGCCGGCGACCAAGACAGGCCGGCTCAGCACGCACACGTCCGGGGGCGGCGGGCCGGGGAACGGGCTGCCCAGGGTGGGTGGGTCCGCTGTCCGGCGTGCTCTGGGCGCGGTGTCAGCGGGCCGCCTCGCCTTCGGGGTAGTGCCGGAGTCCGCCGAGGTTCGCGCGCACGCGAACCGGTGGGCCCTCGGCGGGTGGGCGCGGCCCGCAGGGTGCCGCCCGCCTTGCCGAGCCGGGTCTGCTGCTCGGTGTTGAGCGGCGGAAGTCGCGGTGTCGGGTGGCGAGCCGGCGGCCGATGCCGGCCGCACCGGACCGACGTTCACGATCCGGCCTCCCCCGGGCGACCGGAACGTGGTGCACCACTTCGGCAAATCTTCACACCTGCCACCGGAGGGGCGCCCCTTCCCGCGCCGCACCGCGGTATGACCGTAATGCCCCAGGTGTTTGATGGCCGTGTGCCCCTTTATGTCGGGTGAGCGCCATGGGCCTCGCATATTCGTTACTCGATCTTGTGAAGGCGTTGCGATGATCCGGCGAATGAATGGGGAGGCCCTTCGCCCGAGTTCACGCCCCGGGGCGCGGCGAGCGTCAACACGGTTGGCATGACCACTCGTTCGCGTGCTTACATCTGCCCACCGCCGGCGGTTCTCGGAAACCCTGCCCGGGTTCGGCCCGGGCCGGGCTGCCGCGGCGGAAATGCCCGTGGCCGTTTTCCCCTTTCAGTCACGGCAATTGACGAATTCTCATACGAAGGAAAGGTGCGCAACCATGCGTAACGACATCGAGACCCGCGAGATCGACGACACCGAACTGGACGCCGTCGCCGGCGGTGTGGCGATTTCCGGTGGCCTCGCCGGCGCCGTCCTCGGCGACGTCCAGACCGTGCTGGGCGCCGTGACCTCCCTGGACACCGTCCATGCCGCCACGGCCCTGCCCGGTGCGGTCACCGGCATCGCCGGCGTGCAGGTCGGCGTCGCCGGTCTCTGAGTACGGCCGGTTGTCGCCCGTGAACCCCGGAACGCAGCCGTTCCGGGGTTCACGGCGGCTCACGCAGTCGAAGGAATACCCCGTGCAGTTCCGCCAAAAGGCGCTTTCCAAGCTGCAATCGCCCGAAGAACTCGATCTGCCCGTACGATTCGCGCGCCCGCAGGGCCGGCTCGTGCTGGCGGTCACCGTGGTCGTCATGGCCGCCGCGAGCATCTGGGCATGCACCGGATCCGTGTCCGCGAAGTTGAGCGCACCCGGAATCCTCACTCACCCCGAGGGCAGTTACCTGTTGCAAAGCCCGTATGCGGGACAGGTCACCGAGGCCCTGGCCAAAGAGGGCCAGTTGCTGGCCCCCGGCGCGCCCCTGGTCCGGGTCGCGACGGACCGCGGCGAGCAGGTCGTACGCCTGGTGGCCGGCGGGCGGGTGACGACGCTGGTCGCCAAGACCGGTTCGGTCCTGACGACCGGCGCGGACGTCGCGACCGTGGAACGCGTGAAGAACCCCGCCGAGCCGCTGACCGCCCTGCTCTACGTATCCGGCCCGAGCAGCGCGGCCATCCCCGTGGGCGCCCCGGTCGACCTCACCGTCCAGTCCGTCCCCCAGCCCCGGTACGGGGTGCTGCGCGGCCGCGTCCAGGCGGTAGGCCGGGCGCCCCAGACGGCGGCGCAGATCGGTGGCTTCCTCGGTGACAGCCGGCTTGCCGCACAGTTCACCCGGCAGGGCAATCCGGTCGCCGTGGTCGTGCGGCTCGAGCGCTCGTCCGCGACCGCGTCCGGCTACCGCTGGTCCTCCCAGGACGGTCCCCCCTACCCGGTCGACTCCGCGACGCCGGTCACCGGAGCCGTCCACCTCGCCGTGCAGCGGCCCATCGACTGGCTGCTGCCGTGACCGCCCCGCAGCGGCGGGGGAACGCCGGTCGCCGCTCCTCGCGCCGCCGTCCCGCCTTTGCCCCGCGAGGCCGTACGCCCCGGCCCGTACGCACCCCCACCGTGCTCCAGATGGAGGCGGTGGAATGCGGCGCGGCCGCGCTGGCCATGGTGCTCGGCCACTACGGCCGCTTCGTCCCCCTGGAAGAGCTGCGGGTCTCCTGCGGGGTCTCCCGAGACGGCTCCCGCGCGAGCAACCTCCTCAAGGCGGCACGGGGTTACGGGCTCGCGGCCAAGGGCATGCAGATGGACCTGGCCGCGCTCGCCGGAGTGCGGCCCCCGGCCGTCCTCTTCTGGGAGTTCAACCACTACGTCGTCTACGAGGGCATGGGCCGCCGCTTCGGCCGCCGGGGCGTCCACGTCAACGACCCGGCCAAGGGCAGGCGCTTCGTTCCCATGGAGGAGTTCGACACCGGCTTCACCGGCGTCGTCCTCACCTTCGAACCGGGCCCGGGCTTCCGCCGCACCGGCCGCAAGCCCGGCATTCTGGCCGCCCTGCCGGCCCGCCTGCGCGGCACCTCGGGCACCCTGCTCGCGGCCGTGCTCTCCAGCCTCCTCCTGGTGGCCGTCGGCGCGGCGGTGCCCGCCCTGAGCCGTACGTACATCGACATGTTCCTGATCGGCGAGCAGACCTCGCTCCTGGGCGTGCTCTTCGCCTCGATGGCGGCCACCCTGCTCCTGACGGCCGTGCTCACCGGCCTCCAGCAGGCCAACCTGCTGCGCGGGCGCATCATCTCCTCCACCCTGGGCAGCGCCCGCTTCCTACGGCACCTCCTCAGGCTTCCGGTCGCCTTCTTCTCCCAGCGCGGCCCGGCGGACCTGGTCCGGCGCCTCCAGTCCAACGACGCGGTCGCCGAGACCCTGGCCAGGGACCTCGCCGCCGCCGGTGTGGACGCGGTGGTCGTCGTCCTCTACGCGGTGCTGCTGTGGACGTACGATCCGCAGCTCACCGTCGTCGGCATCGGCGTCGCCCTGCTCAATCTCGTGGCCATGCGCATCGTGATCCGCGTACGGGCCACCGGCACCCAGAAGCTGCGCGCCGAGAACGCCCGGCTCATCAACACCTCCTACAGCGGTCTCCAGCTCATCGAGACGATGAAAGCCACCGGCGGCGAGGACGGCTTCTTCCGCCGCTGGGCCGGCCGGCACGCCGTCACCCTCGACGTGCAGCAGCGCCTCGGCATGCCCAGCGCCTGGCTGGCGGTCGTCGCGCCCACGCTGGCGGCGCTCAACAGCGCGCTGATCCTGATGATCGGCGGCCTGCGGGCGGTGGAGGGACACCTCTCGGTCGGCCTGCTCGTCGCCTTCCAGGCACTCGTCACGAGTTTCACCGCGCCGATCACCCGGCTGAACGGCGTGGCCGGACGGATCCAGGACTTCACGGCCGACGTCGCCCGCCTCAAGGACGTCGAGAACTTCCCCGTCGACCCGCTCTACACCCGACGTGAACCCCCCGCCGCGACGCGCCGCCTCCACGGCCGGGTGGAACTGGAGGGCATCACCTTCGGATACAGCCCGCTGGACGCCCCGCTCCTGAAGGGATTCTCCCTCTCGGTCGGCCCCGGCCGGCAGGTCGCGCTCGTCGGCGGCTCCGGCAGCGGCAAGTCCACCGTCTCCCGGCTGATATCCGGCCTGTACACGCCCTGGGAGGGCACGATCCGCATCGACGGCATGCGCCTGGAGGACATCCCGCGCGGCGCGCTGGCGGCGTCGGTCTCCTTCGTCGACCAGGACGTCTTCCTCTTCGAGGGCACGGTCCGCGACAACGTCGCCCTCTGGGACCCCTCCATCCCGGACGAGGCCGTGATCGCCGCCCTGGAGGACGCGGCCGTGTACGAGGTCGTCGCGCGGCGCCCCGGCGGCATCCACAGCCGGGTGGAGCAGGACGGCCGGAACTTCTCCGGCGGCCAGCGCCAGCGACTGGAGATCGCCCGGGCCCTGGTGCGCCGCCCCAGCGTCATGGTCCTGGACGAGGTGACCAGCGCCCTGGACGCGGCGACCGAGCAGACCGTCATGGACAACCTGCGGCGACGCGGCTGCGCGTGTGTGGTCATCGCCCACCGGCTGAGCACGGTGCGCGACAGCGACGAGATCCTCGTCCTCGACCGGGGGAGGGTCGTCGAACGCGGGCGGCACGAACAGCTGCTGGCCGCGCGCGGCCCGTACGCCGAACTGGTCAAGGAGCACTGAGGTGGCATCCCCGTACCCGGCCCACGCCCAACCAATTGCCGTCGTCGCCCCGGACCCGGTCGTGGCGGCCCTGGGCGGACTCGGCGCGGCCGTCGACTGCGCGGGTGTGCGCAGTCTGTCCCTGGAGGGGCCGCTCGTCCTGTGGCTCGTCGTCGAGGGGGACCTGGACCTGTTCGCCGTCGACGCCGCGCAGGCCGGACACTGGCACTTCCTGGGCCGGCTGGAGGCGGGCACCCTTCTGCTGGGCCCGCCCGACGGCCCCGGGCACACGCTGGTGGGCCGCCCCCTGCACGGCTGCCGACTGCACCGCATCGAGCTCCACGAGCTGGGGAGCACGCCGTACGCCGACCCGTGGTCGTACGACCAGGGCCAGTACGGCTCACCCTACGACGCCGCGCCGCTGAGCCCCCTCGAGTACGCCTTCGCGCTCGGCGTCGGCCGGGGCCTGCGAGTGCTCTACCAGGCACCCTTGGAAAACCGGGCCGGCACCTCCCGGGGCGGGACCGACGACGACATCCTGTGGATCCCGGTCAGCCCCGGCAGCGTGGGGTACGGCGCCGCTTACGAGGGGCACGGCGCCACCGGTGCCCTCCTCCTCGACGCGACGCTGTGGCAGGGCATGGTCGAGCAGCAGCACCGGCTGCTGGACGCCCTGGGGGACTGGATCGAGCAGCTCGAACGCGCCCACGAGGACCGCGCGGCAGCCGGTATCCGGGCCGGCGAGGCCGCCCGTACCCGCGCCGACCGCACGCTGCTGGCGTCCATCGGCCGCTCGGGCCGGGGCCCGCGGCGCGGCGCGAGCGACGACGCGGCGTTCGCCGTGTGCCGCCTGGTCGCCGCCGAGGCCGGCATCGCACTGTCCGAGGGGCGTGCGACGGGCTCCGCCGCCTCCGGCTCCGGACGCACCGATCCCGTCGAGCAGCTCGCGCTCGCCTCGCGGATCCGTACCCGTACGGTCCGCCTGGGCGGCCGGTGGTGGCGGGAGGACAGCGGGCCGCTGGTCGGCCGGCGTGAGGCGGACGGGACCCCGGTGGCCCTGCTGTGGCGGCGCGGCGGCTACGAGGCCGTCGACCCGGCCCGCGGAACGCGCGAGCGTGTGGACGAGGACACCGCGTCCGCCTTCGAAGCACGCGGCCTCATGTTCTACCGTCCGCTGCCCGAGGGGGAGCCGAGCCTGCCGCGGCTGCTGCGCTTCAGCCTGCGCGGCACCGGCAGGGAGCTGCGCGGGCTGCTCCTGGGCGGGCTGGTCGCGGTCGGCCTGGGAGCCCTCGTACCCCTTGCCACCGGAAAGGTGCTCGGCGAGTACGTACCCCGTGCCGAGGGCGGCCTCATCGTGCAGACCGCGCTGGCGCTCATCGCGACGAGCCTCGTCTCGGCCGCGTTCATCCTGCTGCAGAACGTCTCCGTCCTGCGTATGGAGGGCCGTATCGAGGCCACCCTGCAGCCCGCCGTATGGGACCGGCTCCTGCGGCTGCCGGTGAGCTTCTTCGCCGGCCGCTCCACCGGCGAACTGGCCGGCGCCGCCCTGGGCATCGGCGCCATCCGCAGCGCCCTGTCCGGCATCGGCTCGGTGTGCGTCCAGGCCGGTGCCGTCGCCGTGGTGAACCTCGCGCTGCTCCTCGCGTTCAGCGTGCCGCTGGCGCTGGCGGCGATCGCCATGCTGCTCGTCATCGCCGCCGTGTTCCTGGGCCTGGGGCTGTGGCAGCTCCGCTACCAGCGACAGCTGATCGAGCTCGGGCACAGGCTCGACAACCAGGCGTTCCAGACCCTGCGCGGACTGCCCAAGCTACGCGTGGCGATGGCCGAGAGCTTCGCCTACGCCGCCTGGGCGAAGGAGTTCGCGCGCACCCGCGAGCTCCAGCAGCGCATCGGCCGGATCAAGAACGCCGTCACCGTGCTCAACGCGGTCTGTCTGCCGCTGTGCACCCTCGTGATGTTCATGCTGCTGGCCGGGCCGGCCCGGGGCAGCATGTCCGCCGGTGACTTCCTCACCTTCAGCACCGCCGTGACGATGATGCTGGCTTCGGTCACGCAGCTGACCGGCGCGCTCCTCTCCGCCGCCGCCGTACAGCCGATGTTCGAACAGCTCAGGCCGCTCCTCGCCGAGCCCCCCGAGGTCTGCGGATCCTCCACCATGCCCGGTGAGCTGAGCGGCGCCATCGAGGCGAGGAACCTCTCCTACCGCTACACCGCCGACGGCCCCCTGGTCCTCGACGACGTGTCGCTGCACATTCGCCCGGGTGAGTTCGTCGCGATCGTCGGAGCCAGCGGCTGCGGCAAATCCACCCTGCTGCGCCTGCTCATCGGCTTCGACCGGCCGGCCGCCGGCAGCGTCCTGTACGACGGCCAGGACCTGGCGGCCCTCGACCAGGCGGCCGTCCGCCGCCAGTGCGGGGTCGTCCTGCAGAACGCCCAGCCCTTCTCCGGCTCGATCCTCGACTGCATCAGCGGTGCCGAGACGTACTCGCCGGCCGAAGCGTGGGAGGCCGCCGCGATGGCGGGCTTGGCGGCGGACATCAAGGCCATGCCGATGGGCATGCACACCATCCTCTCCGACGGCGGCGGCACCGTCTCGGGCGGCCAGCGCCAGCGCCTGATGATCGCCCAGGCCCTCATACGCAAGCCGCGCGTCATCTTCCTGGACGAAGCCACCAGCGCGCTGGACAACGAGGCCCAACGCGTGGTGACCGACTCCACCCGCGCGCTGCGCTGCACCCGCGTGGTCATCGCCCACCGGCTCTCCACGGTCATGGACGCGGACCGGGTGATCGTCATGTCCTCCGGCCGCATCGCCCAGCAGGGCCCACCGGCCGAACTCCTCGCGGACCCGGCGGGCCCCTTCCGTGAACTGGTCCGCGGCCAGATGAACTGACCGGGCGGGCGACCCCTGTAGGAGCCGGCCGACCCGGAGAACCACTGCGCACGATGGGCGGAGTCGAGGACGGCCCGGGAGTGGTCGAGGAGGCCGGCGTCGCCAAACGACGGGCTCAGCCCCGGACGGCGCGGTGGCCGGATCCGGTGCCCGGACGCTGCGGACGGCGAGCAGGCCCAGGGAGGAACACGCGACCAGGAAGGCGGCGACACCGAGCGTCGTGCCGGGGCCGACGGCCGCGGCGACGGCCCCGGCCAGGGCCATGCCCGCCGGATTCATGGCGGTGGACAGCAGCCAGCCGAGGATGTCGACCCGGGAGATCAACTCCGGGGGGACGCGCCGCTGGACGGTGGCGTTTTACAGGTCGAGCTCAGCCCGAGGGCGCCGTTCATCAGGGCTGTTGCCACGGCGATCACCACGGGGTGCGCGTGGAGCGCGATGAGGGCCGGGGGCAGGCATCCGAGCGCCATGCACATGTTGGCCACGACCAGCGGACGGGAGGTTCTGATCCGCAGCCCGACCAGGGCTCCTGCCAGCGCCCCCACCGCCCGCATGGGACCGCCTCGGACATCTGGGGCAGTGCGGGCCCGAGTCGGCTGGCCCCGGACTGTCCTGGACAGAGCTGACTGCCCTCGCCGCGAGCCTGCCGGAGAGCCCGTCGGACCTCGGTGGCCTCGTCGATCAGGCACAGCGGCTGCTCCTCCTGCTGCCCATGCTCGGAGACCCAGCCGCACCGGGGGAGGCGTGGGCTGTCGTGGCTCGGGCCCTATCCCGCTGCGGAAGACCAGGAGAGGTGGCTCCCCGGTTCGCGCGGGAACTGCTCGGGACTGATGCGGACGACCGGCGTGTGGAACCGTTCTGGACGGTTGCCGTGCACAACCCGGTGCCCGTGGTGGCTGTCGGCGCGCAGGACGCCGGGGGCGGCGTCCTGATGGCGAGGGACTCCATCTTCCGGGTCGCCTCGATCACCAAGTCCGTCACCGCCGCCGCATTGCTGATCCTGGTGGAGGAGGGCACGATCGCCCCGGACGATCCGAGCCCTGCCCCTCCAGGAACAGTCGGCCGATGTCACGCTGCGCCGGACCAGGACGAGCGCCACCTGACCAGGCGAGGCCTGAACGACCGGATCACCGAAGACGACCGGGTGGACACGGTGATGCTCCCCGTTCGTGACGGCATCACCATCGCCCGCCGCCGCTGATGCGGCCGCTCCGGCCCGTGGCAGCGGATGACCTGCCGGGGCTGGCAGCCTCCATCGGCGGGGCGCGGCCCCGCGCCCGGCCGGCTGTCAGCCGGTGGTGATGCGGGTGAGGGTGTCTCCAAGGAGGCGGGTCGCGTCTTCGGCGTCGGCGTACTGCCCGGCATCGGCGTGGACGGTGCCGAAGGCGGGCCCGCCTTCGGGGGAGAGGGCGCGCCAGTGCAGGACGGGGGTGAGGGCGGTCACGGCGGCCCCGAGGAACCAGACGAGGGACCGCTGTCACAGACGGCGGCTACCTTGCTCAGGAACATGTAGGGGCGCAGGAGCAGGGAGTGGTCATGGTCGTCGAAGTGGGGTACGCGCAGGCGTGGGACCCGCAGGCCCGGGCGGCCTGGCGGCCCCTGTCCTCCGAAGAGGCCCGGGAGCGGGACGCGGCCGGGCTGCCGTACGTGGTGGTGTACCGGACTGCGGGCCGGGATGTGCCGCTGGAGGTCCGGCTCGTCTCCTGGCGGGACCATCACGTCGGGCTGTGGGTGTACGACGTCCAGGGCCGCCGTACACACGACCTGGACCTGAGGCTGCTGGACGACCCGGAGCGGCTGTTCCACCGGTACTCCGTCGCCTGGAACTACCCGGCCCCGGAGACGGCGGAGTTCGACCCGGAGTGCCCGCGCGTCATCCTGGACCTGTTCCCGGACGGGAGGGGGCGGAGGGTGGAGGAGCCCCGGGGCTACGCCACCTCGGCCGGCCTCCGCGAGGACGAGCGCTGGATGGAACGACCCGCCTTCGGGGAGTGGCCGCTGCTGTCGGCGCAGCTGCACGGGTTCACGGAGCCGCCGCCCATCGAGGCGGCCGTGGTCCTCGAGGGCGATGTCGGGGAGGCGCCCGCCTCCTGCTGGCGGCCGCCGCGTCCCGCGCAACCGGGCCGGATCGGGAAGCTGTTCCGGCCCGGGGTGCGGGTCACCGACGGGTACCACCCCGAGCAGACGGTCGTGGAGCCGCACCGGGTCGGTACCGTGCGCGTCCCCAGCGGGCTGCTGGCCGTCTCGGGCCTCTTCACCGGCCACGAGAACGGGCCGCACATCACGGTCCCCGTCCCGCCTGGGGAGTACGTGCTCGACGAGGCGCGGGTCGCATTCAGCTACCACTGCGAGTGGCGCAACGCCGAGGTCGAGACCACGGAACCCACGGCCGTCCGCCTGCTCCTCAGCGAGACCCCTGCGGCGTCCTGGGAGATGGCCCTCGGGGCGGACGACGACCGCCGCATCTTCATCGAGAAGCAGATAGCCGGATTCGACACGGACGGCGCCACCGGCTGCTTCGCCGATGCCGGGTCCTTTGAGTCGCTCCTCTCGCTCTTCGAGCGGGGGCTGATCGACGGGGAGCCGGACCTCGACGGGTACGAGGACCTCACCGACGGGTCGATGTTCATCCACCACACCTGGGACACGGCCACCGGCGGCGAACTGATGGCCTTCGCGACGACCGGAGACGGTACCTACCCCGTGTGGCTGGGGCGTTGCGAGGCCGGCGAGCTGGTCAGCGTCGTGGTGCTGATCGAGGGGATGCCCGAGATCCTGCCCGAGCGGGACGGGGTCGCCGCCGATGTCTGACGCGGCGTACGTGACGTACGAGGAGTCCTGGCACACGGGGTCCCGTACCGGCGGGCGGGCGCTGTCCCCCGACGAGGCGCGGGCGCGGGACGCGGAGGGGCTGCCGTACGCGGTGGTGTACCGCGCTCCGGGGCGCGGAGTGCCGCTCGGGGTGCGGATGGTGGCGTGGCGGGCCGGCACCGTCGACGCCTGGGCGTACGACGAGCAGGGCCGCCGGACCGCCGAGGTGGAACTGCGGGTACGCGACGACGAGCGGCTGCTGCTGCGACGGCTGCTCGTGCGGCGGTACCCGGACGCGGGGACGGCGCAGGACGCGGTGGACTGCCCCCGCACGGCGGTGGAGGTGTCCGCCGACGGCACGGCCCGGATCTCGCACCAGCCCGGGGGCATGCGGGGCGACTCCCTGGAGGCCGAGGTGGAGGTGGCCGACGGGGACCTGTGGGTGGTCCGGCCGGGCTTCGACGACTGGCCGGCGCTGCCTGTGGCGGACATGCTCCCGGAGTGGGTCGGCGTGCTGCCTGACGCGGAGTCGCCCGGCTGGCGGCGGGTGCCGTCGCGGCTGCGCGGGCCCGTCGACTTCGACCGGGTGTTCCGGGCCGGGGCGGAGATCCCCGGGCTGAAGGTCCTCGACCCGGTGCCGTGCGGAAGCGTGCGCGTGCCGAGCGGGGTGCTGGCGGTGGCCTGCCCGGACACCGGGGAGGGGCTGTCCGGGATCACGGTGGAGGTGCCGCCGGGCGCGTACCCGATGGAGGCGGCCTGGGTTGAGGTGGGGGAGGAGCACTGGGGGTCGTACATGGAGGCGGTGGCCGTCCGGCTGCTGATCGGTGAAGGCCCCGTGGCGGCCTGGGAGATGGCGCTCGGGCCGGGTGACGACACGCTCCGGCTCCGGGCCGGTACGGCCTTCGGCTTCGGCACGGACGCAGCCGCAGGCGCGTTCGGCGACGCCGAGGTATGGGAGGAGTTGCGGGACCTGCTGGCGCGGGCGAGGCGGCAGGGGTCACCGGAGCACGACCGGCTCTCCAACTCCGTCGTCGGCACGTACCTGCACGGTGGAAGCCTCGGGGCGGACCTGGCGGTGTTCTGCACGGGCGGCGACGGGGTGTACCCGGTGTGGGTGGGGCGGTCGGCGTCCGGGGAGGTCGTACGGGTGGCCGTGCAGACGGCCGTGCTGGATCTCGAATCCTGAGGCTGTTGCGTCAAGTGCGGTAGCGGTGTGGGGTGGGGCGGGCCGGCGGATATGACGGATTCTCCCCGGCCCATGCGGGTGGTGCCGGCTGCGGCCGACGTCGCATAGCCGGATCGCCCGGCGGCGGCCGGGACCGGGCACGCCGAGGCGCCGGAGCGGGCCCGTACTGCTTCGGGGCAGACGGCCGGACGGATCGCGGCCCCTGGCAACCGCGGCGGCCCGGCCGTGGTAACGGTACGGGTCAGCTGGTCCCGCCGGCACGCCTCCACCCTGGCAGCCGCCCCCACGCCCAAACGAACTCGTGCGCCACCGGGCGCCCGGTGTGCGTTTCACGGCCCCGGCCAACCGGGCCGCGGGCTGTGGCGGCCCCTTCGGCGACCACGGCCTGGTCCTCGTTGTCGTGCCCCTCCCGCAGCCGAAAGCCCGTGGCGACGAAGCAGCAGGTCCGGCATCATCCCCGTGTGATTGTTATGCAACCCGTTCTGGAGATCTCCGCTTCCGACGACTTCGAGCTCTGGCCCGTTGGCGAACACGATTCGTATGGCTACCTCGTGCTGAACGGGGGGCTGACTCCGGCGGAGGTCGGCACGGCCGTCATGCGCATCGCCGACTGCAATGACTTCGAGCCGGAAGAGGGGCACGGGTCGTGTCCGACCGACCCGCTCGGCGCCTTCCTGCACGGGCTGCTCACCATGCCTGACCTGTTCGCCGCCGGCGGCTTCCGGGTGACGGACAACGCCACCGACATCGTCTTCGTCGAGCCTGGCTGCTGCAACGGCCTGGAAACCTGGCGTGACTGGCTGGAGGTACTCGACGGTACCGAATGCGCCTACTTCGGCCACGATCCATCCTCGATGGCCGAACGCGTCAACGACGTGGTCCGGTTCACGTTCGATGCTCATGGGGTGGACGGCAGCCCGGTGATCGAGCTGCCGGTAGACCACGTACGCGGGCTCGTCGCCGACGCCCAGCAGGATCTGCAGGACTTCCTCAGCCTTGCCGGAACCTGGGCGGAACAACACCTGCCGGCACATGCTGCGGCCGTCACCACCGCCCTGGCATGGGCACTGGACCTGGCACCCACACCATGACCAGCTTCCTGACCCACCGAGCGCACGTGCACGACCCCGGCCTCCCCCTTCACCGGCGGCACAGCGCGCTGCGCACCTGCCTCACCGTTTTTGCCCCTTATGGTCTGCGGGCTACGTACCACCACCTCACCCTCAGCGCCGCGATCCCCCGCCGGCTGGAGGAGGACCCCGACGCGCTGGTGCGGGCGGTGGAGGAACTACACGAGGCACGTGTGCTGTGGCTCGCACGGGCAGAGCAGTACGCCGAGCAACGCCGGGCCGAGAAGCAGGCCGGGCGGCGGGCGGTACCGAACCCTCGGCCGTGGTGGCTACGGAACTGGTGGGAAAGTCCCGACCGTGCCTGGTTCGACGACCCGTTTCTTCACCCGTCGCTGCGCCTGTCCGAGTATGTACGGCGGCAGAACGCGATTCTTGACGGTACCGAGCTGCCTGGCTGCCCGGCTTGTGGGGATGAGGGACCGCGAGTGCTGAGCTCGACCGGGCACGGTTGGGTCGAGCTGTGCCGTGGCTGCGCGTGGTTGCTGGCGCCATGTCCGTGTGGGCAGCGGCACCGGTTCGTGCCGGTGACCCCGTTCAACTGGAACGAGATCTGGCAGCGGGCGCACATGGGCGATGACGGAAGGCCGAACTCGCTTTGGCCCGCGAGCTAGCCAGTTGGATCGGCAGCCAACGCTCAAAGAGTAAATCCAACCAGCTTCACTGGAACCTGCGCGCGGGCCCGCCTCAGCCAGCCCTCGGCCGCGGGCCGCTCCCATCGCGACAGGCCCGCTTGTCGATGTCGAGCCAGGGGGACATGCTCGCTGTAGCCGTCGTGCTTGTCGTCGATCACACACTCGACTCTGGGTCTGATCCGTGAAGCGGCTCTCTGGGGCGTTGTGCGCGGACCCGGCGCACACGCTTCACCGTCGCCGCCGCCGGGAGACCGGCCAGGAGGAGGGACAGCCCCACCGGGAGCACCCCGGCCCACAGCGTTGGTGAGACATACGCGGTGCCGGACGGGCCGTCCAAATGTTCCCACCCTCGTTCATCCCCACCCTCGGATCGCCGACGGGCCTCCATGATGACCGATCCGAGATGCCCTCGGAAGCCCGCCATGACGTGCTGGTGGGCTCGCACGCGCCTCGAGTCGAGGTTGCGTGTGCCAGCTCGACCCCACGCCTTCGCCGCGACCCTGGCGCCCGACAGCACTCGAGCACGACTGTGTGCCCGGGGCCGCGCTGCAGCCTGTCGGCGTCCCGGGGCGCTGACGGCGCCCCGTACGGCCGTAACGGGAGCCCCCTGGCCGCCGTCTCAGAGGCAGGCGAAGAAGGCACCCATCCGGCGCCGTACCTCAGCGAGTGTCACGACCGGGTCGCCGGTACCGATGAGCCCGGCCCGTGCTGTTGCTGTCACCAAGCCGCCTGTATGGAGTTGTGCGACGAGCGAGCCGTAGTCCGTGAACGCCCAGTGGTTCGCCGCCGGGAGCAGCGCGCGGCGGCCGGAAAGGGACGCCCAGGACGATTCGATACGGGTGGCGCCGTCGAATCCGGCGGTGCGGAAAAGCAGCAGCGGGCGGGCGAAGGCGACCGGCGCCGGGTACAGGTCGAGATAGCCCTCCAGGTTGGCGACCGCGCCGACCCGGCGGTCCTCACGCGCCGCGTACACCGCCGCGGTGCCGCCTGCGGAATGGCCGTACAGCCCGATGCGGCTGGAGTCCATCACCCGGGCGAGCGGCAATTCACCGAGCCGGTCCAGAATCAAGCGGAGGTCAGCGATCCGGGTGTCCACCATCGTGCGGAAGGTCAATGGGTCCGGCGGCCCGAGCAGGACGGTCCGTCGTAGCCCGGTCGGCAGCTCCACCTGAGAAGCGTCACCGGGGTGGTCGACGAGCACGACCACCCGGCCGTGGCTCGCCAGGTCCTCGGCGAGGGTCGTGCCAAGCGTGCGGGAGTCACCGCCGCCCGGTGAGTACACCAGCACCGGCCGACGGCCGGGCAGAGGCGGCGCACCCACGTGTCCGTGGGTGAGGAGCGCACCCCAGTCCACGGCCCCCGGCCCGGGCAGGCCGGGATGAACGTGGGGCGCAAGGTCGGCGAATTCCCTGGCCTCGGCCGGAGTGAGCTGTGGCGCCCGGGACAACCCGTGCACCGATCGAGCCGGGTACAGGATCGTCAGCATCAACTCCCTTGCACCACCCACCCACGGGTCCGAACGGGCCGGATCCCTCAGATGGGCCACCTCCATGCCCACCGGGTACGGGCCGGTGGGCGCGGGCAGGCGCAGGACCAAGCCGCGACCGGAGGCGGACGCAGCCGTGGGCAGCATGGCGGCGGCACTGGCGAATAGGGTGCCTTTCAACAGAGTGCGTCGTGAAGTCATACGGACATCCTTGGTGCGGGGCCGTCACGACGCGAAGGTTCAGGCCGTGGCCGAAGGGCTGGCCCAGGGCGAGGAGCTGTGAGAGTGCTGCGAGTCCACTTCACTCCGGACGACCTCGCCCGTACCCGGTTCGCAGTCCGTCCAGCACCCCTCCAGGAGCTGCACGCCGCCCTTACCACAACCATGGAACGAAGCGGCGGCCCACTGTTCGCGCCGTGGCGCGGTCGCATCCTGCGCTCCCTCCCGGCCTCGAGCAGCCCGCTCGCCGACCTGGCTCCGGCAGGCCACCCGGCCTCGTTCCTCGACGTCCTCGGCGACACCGTCGCCGAAGGCTTCGGACGAATCCGCGCCACCAGCGCCGGTCTCGTCCGCTCCGAACTGGACCGGCTCTACGCGGCGATGCCCGCCCCGCGCTGGATCCGCGACCTGCACGCGGGGCGGGAGACGGCCTGGCACACCCTGCGCCGCGCCCAGCGGGCCGCATACGAGACGGTCCTCGCCCCCGTCTGGTCCGTTGTAGAGGACCTCCACCGCGAGGAATTCACCCGTTACGCCCTGACGATCGCCGAGCACGGCCTGGCCGCAACCCTGACCGGCCTCGCCCCGGGCAGCCGGATCCATGAGGGTGTGTGGGAATGGCCCGGCGCGGCGCCGGACCGCGACGTCCGCCTCGACGGGCGCGGCCTGGTTCTGCTGCCCACCTTCCACCACCCAGCCGGCCCACTTCTCCAGGACGCCCCCGGCCGTCCCGCGGTCCTGACCTACCCGGCCGGCCCCGGGCTCCCGCCCGGCGCGGGAGACCCGGCCGTCTTCGCCGAGGGCCTCGCCGCCGTCCTGGGGCGCACCCGGCTGGACGCCCTGCACCTCCTGGCCGAACCTCACACCACGACGTCCCTGGCCCGTGCTCTCCACGTCAGCAACGCGACGGCTTCGTCCCACGCGGCCGCCCTGAGATCGGCGGGCATGACGACGACAACCCGCACGGGCCGCTCGGTCACCCACCGGCGCACGGCCCTCGGATCGCTGGTGGCCGGCGCTCGGTCACCGTAGTGCCTAGGCGGCAGGATGACGCGGTGTCCGAACTCCCTCCATGAACTGTGGCTGCAGCCTCGCCTTCAACCCGGCAGCGCCCCCCGACGCCTCGGTCACGAGATGGGCCTCCTGGCGGTGCACGTCCGCCCACGCCTTCCCCGCCGACCCGCTCGTACGGTGCGCCTCGTCCACCACCACCAGGTCGAAAGCCTCCATCGGCAGCCCGTACTCCCCGCGGTGAGCTTCGGTGATCACGGGCAGGGAGGCGTAGGCGGCGTAGACGGTGACCGGCCCCCGGCCGTGCCACAGGCCCAGCTGCGGCGCGGACGTGGTGGAGCGCACCTGCCCCGCCCACAGCTCGGGGTTGTCCTCCAGGGAGCACACCGCCACCGCCGGCCCGGTGTGGCCCACCGCCTGCCACTCCCGCACCGTCTGGGTCAGCAGATCCAGGGTCGGCACCAGCACCAGCACCCGCCCGCCCCGTGCCAGCTTCAGCGCTGCCGCGGCGGCCATGAACGTCTTGCCGGTCCCGCGCGCCGCCACCACCGTGGCCCGCAGCCCTGCTTTCACGTGAGCTGTGTCCGGAACGAAAAGACCGCTGCGGGCATCAATCCGCCGTCATGCGGACGGAGGCAGTCCGACGTAACGTGAAACATGAGATCGACTGCCATGGGGAGTCCCTATGCACAGACTCGGGGTGGCCCTTCTGCGCGCGGCCATGCTCCGGATCGGGCAGAAGTCCAGTCCTGCCCTTCGCAGATTCATCGTCGTCATGAGCGTGCTGCATCTCGGCGTCTACCGGCGAACGGGTGGTCTGCTGGGACGACTGGGTCTGAAGCACGGCAAGATCGTGATCATCACGACGACGGGCCGTAGGACGGGCGAGCCGCGGACGGTTCCCCTCCTCGCTGTCGAGGACGGCGAAGACCTCGCAGTCATCGCTTCTCACGGGGGACTGGACCAGCCGCCGGGCTGGTGGCTGAACCTCGGAGAAAATCCCTTCGCGACGGTCGAGATCAGAGGTCGCACCTTCCCTGTCAGGGCCGAACGGGCCGACCAACGGAAACGTGCGGAACTGTGGCTCCGGTTCGTCAAGGCTTTCCCCGGGTACGAGGATTACCGGCAGCGCACAGCCCGAGAGCTTCCCATTGTGATTCTCCATCCCGTGCCCGGACCGGCCGTGACAGCACGTTGAGGGACCAGGCATGCGCGACCACAATGGAATCCAGCGCATTCTGGAGGCCCCGTTCGTCCCTCTGGGAAAGTGGCCGACGCCGATCTCGGCAATCTCCCGATCAAACGGGGTGGATGTCCTGGTCAAGCGTGACGACCTCTCCGGTCACGGCCGCGGAGGCGTCAAGACACGTAAGATCGAACATCTGGTCGGGCACATGCTGGAGAAGGGGTACGGCAGCCTCGTCACTCCGGTGGGCAACGTGACCAACCTCGTACACGACATCCTCCCGGTTCTTCGACGGTTCGACATCGCATGGGACATCGTCGTCGCTGACGTTCCGCCTCTTCCTCTCGGTGAGCGGCGGAGGATGTTCGGCGGCCTCGGAAGCAACGTGCGTCTGATCGGCCCGGGCCACATCGAGGCAGCCGGCGCGCTGGCCGGTGCCTATCACCGGAGCCGCAGAGCGGGACGACGGCCGTTCTTCGCCCCGCCGAGCCTCGCACATCCCGCAGCGGTGATCGCTGCTGCGCGCGGTTTCCTGGAAATGGTGGGTCAGGTCGAGGCCATGGGGGTGCCGCCGCTGCAGACGGTGTTCATCACGGCCGCGTCGGGCACGGCGTTCGCGGGTTTCGTGCTGGCGGAGAACCTCCTGCGCCAGCAAGGGCATCGTCCGATCCATGTCGTCGGCGTTCAGGTTTACCCGGGCCCAGCACGCCGGTGGATCCACGGACTCGTCCGGTGGACCGAGCACTACTTGTCCGTGTCCGACCGGGTGCCGAGTGGACGCATCGACCTGAGGACGACCAGGATCTACCGCGAATTCGGCCGCTACCCAACCGACCTGGTCGAGCTGTGCACATCCGTGAAGGACGAGACAGGGCTGAAGCTCGACCCGGTCTTCGGAGGTAAGACCTGGTCGATCATGGAGTCTTGTCTGGCCCAGGGGCGCAGCAATGGTTCCGTGTTGTATTGGCACTGCGGCTACACGCCGGACTGGGAGGTCGTGCCCGCGGCTCGTTGAGGTGGGCCGGCCCCACGTCGCTGAAGGTCTATCTCGAAGGGGATCTGCTCAGCTGCCTGTCAAGCAGCGCGTCGAAGACTCGTGTGGGCAGAGCGGTGGACAGGGCCACCCCCGCGCGTGCCTCCGCGCCCATGAGATAGACGGCCTTGGGATGTCGCGCATAGAGCGCATGATGAGCGGCACGGGCGACCACCGACGGCGAGATGCTCCGCCCCGCCGCGGCGGAAGCCACGTATCGCCGCATGTTCTCCAGTGTGCTGCCGTACAACTCCTTCGCTCTCATCGGCAATCGGTCCGTCAAGCCCTGCACAGAATGGTCTGCCTTGCCCCAGATCGGCGTCGCCACCGCTCCGGGCACGAGGACGGACACGCAGATGTTCCATGGCCGCAGCTCGCGTCGCATCGACTCCGCTATGCCGTTCAGTGCGTGCTTTGACGCTGCGTAGGGTCCGAAGCAGGGTGCGGCGACGTGTCCTGCGATAGAGCTCGTGAAGAGTACGCGTCCGTCCCCGTGATCGCGGATCAGGTCAAGAACCGCCTGAGTCACGGCCAGCTGGCCGAAGACGTTGACCTCGAACTGGTGTCGCATCTCGTCGATGGTCACGTATTCCAGGGGGCCGCCGGTCGCGGCGCCGGCATTGTTCACCACTCCGCGGAGGCGCTGCCGGCCCAGGAGCCGGCGGATCGAATCGGCCGCCTCCGTGATCTGGCTGCCACTGGTGACATCCAAGAGGATCTCGTGCACCGCACCGGGCAGTCCGGCGCCCTTCGGCGCGTCCCCGGCCCTGCGCACACCGGCGAATACGGTCACACTTCGCCCGGCGAGGTCCAGAGCGATTGCCCTGCCGATCCCGCTGGATGTACCGGTGACGAAGACTGCTTCGTCTCTGGTTTCTGCGAGGTGCCGGCCGAAAGGTGAATGACGCCTCACGCGGCGGCCTCCTCGACTGAGCGTGAACTAAGCATCGGAGCGAAACGGTTGCGAACAGTTACGTCACCATGATGAGTGAGAACCCACCCGTGCTCCCCTGTCTCCACCGGGGGCTCGTCGGCTCATCACCCGAACGCACCACTGTCGCGTCAGTAAGCCGGCGAGCCCTCATGCGGAATTCGGGTTAGACTGATGGGATGCTGGTGATAGCCCTTTCCGCCATGCTGGCGTTCTTCGCCATAGCTCAACTGCGGATACTGGTCATTCATGCATATTCCCAGATGAAGGGTGTCGGAGGGCAGGCCATCGAACTCTCCCGGCCGAGCAGTTGCTCCTGGCCGACGGTCGTGGTGCAACTCCCCATTTATCGAGAACATAAAGTTCTTTACCGACTGCTCGCGGCGGTAAAGAACCTCGACTATATGGACGGCCGACTCGCGGTGCAAGTTCTGGACGACTCCGAGGGGGAAGAGGCCGCGCTGGCCAAGGCCGTCGTCGACGCACATCGCGGAGGCTCCGTCCCGATCGAATACGTCCACAGGACAAGCCGCGAAGGGTACAAGTCGGGGGCGCTCAACCACGGTACGCGAACGGTCGATTGCGACCTCGTGGCGATTTTTGACGCGGACTTCACACCTGATCGTGACTTCCTCATCAAAACCGTGCCCCTGTTCGAGGATGCCCGCGTCGCTGCAGTCCATACGCGGTGGCGACACCGCAACGGCCTTTCGTCCACTCTGACGCTGTTCCAAGCGGCGGTCATCGACAGCCTCTTCTGCTTTTCGAGCGGGATCCGCCAGGCCAGGGGGGAGCCCACCATATATCTGGGGACCAGTGGGGTCTGGCGGAAGCGCACGATCGAAGAACTCGGCGGGTGGCACGAAGCACCGTTCACCGACGACGGCATCGACCTCAGCTTCCGTGCCCAGCTCGCGGGATGGTCGGTCGTCTTCGTCAACGAGGCATTGGCCAGCAGCGACCTTCCCGACACCTACCTCAGCTACAAAAGCCAGCAACGCCGCTGGGCGCGCGCGGCATTCCGGCTCTTCCTCGATTACGGGAAGAAGGCGCTCAGTCCGCCACAGGGCAAGAGGCGTCGATTTCTTGAGCTTTCTTCCTTGCACCTGGTTCTGGGTACACCGGCACTCGTCCTGACCGGACTGCTCTCCAGTGCATATGTCGTTTTCGGGCTCCCACGCACTCCGTACTGGGTGATCACCCAAGTCGGTCTCAGCGCGTTTCTCGTACTGTTCCCGCCGTTGCAGGAATGCGCGCTCTCTCAGAGAATTCTGTACGACGACTGGGCGCGGCGGTGTCTGCGTCTGCCCCTGTCGTTGCCGCTCGCCATAGGCGTATCGGTCTCCATCCTGGCCGGCTTCCGGGACACGATCAAGCGAGACGAGCCGGAGTTCGTGAGAACCCCCAAGGAAGGGTCGTCGGGCATTATCCGGAAGAGCGAAGTGAAGTGGGTCAAAACCGCCTCGCGGATCGCGTGGTGTGAACTGGGCCTGGGTGTCGTGTTTCTCTCGTCCGGGCTGCTGTCCGTCGTGCGCGGGTACGCCGAGTCGTGTTTCCTGCTCCTGTCCCTGGCAGGGGCTTTCCTGGTCGCGAGTGCGAGGAGCGGATCGGAGATCCGACGAGCCGGTCACCGGCCGGCTACCCCGGCCTCCGCAGGCACATCAGATTGACCCGCCCGTTTCCCTGGCGACGGATCTCCCGCCGGATGGCGTCGCGGTCCTGGGGGTATGTCACCGGTCGAGGAGGGGGCCCCGCCAGGGAGACGTCGTCGAATCCGCATGCGGCCAGGGCCGCCCAGAACGAGTCGATCGACTCACCTGCAGCGGCCAGCGTCCGCTCGTTGAGCTCGATGATCAGAACCAGACCGGGATTTCGACGGCTCAGCTCCCGCATACCGGCCAACGCCGCGACCTCGTGGCCTTCAATGTCGATCTTGACCAGATCCACTCGGGGCCACAGACTCCGTTCGGCCCATGCGTCCAAGGTGGTGCACGCAACGGTCTCCCTCGGCCCCGCACCGTCGCCGGCCGCCGCAGCCCGGTGGATGCTGGACAGCATGCTGTCGGGCGTGCCCGCGAACAGCGTCACTGCACCGACCGAATCTCCCACGGCACTCGGCACCACGTGGATCTCGCCGCAGACGTCGTTCTCCGCCACGTTTCTCCGCAGGATGGGGAGCAGTGCCGACGACGGCTCGAAGGCCCAGACCCTGCTCGCCGCTCCGCCGAGGCGCGCGCACAGCAGCGTGAAGTAGCCCAGGTGCGCACCGACGTCCACGACCGACATGTCCGGCCTGACGAGCTGCCGGATGAGTGCCGCGACATCGCGGTCGTGCATGCCCATCGCCAGCATCTGGAGGTGATACGAGGGGCGCCCTTCGTGGTAGAGCCGAAAGCCGTCGACCTCGACGGGGATCCCCGGATCCGTCAGAAGCGAGTGGGGGAACAGCCACCGATGCAGGGGTGCGCCGAGCTCGGCAAGGAGTGGTGCAAGGGGACCAGAACGGTCGAACCCCCAGGCTCCGGCTCGATGAACAGCGCGTGCGCCGCGCAGAGTGAATGCACGCAGCGGTGATGCGGGACGTGGCACGAGCGGACCTACCGAATCACGAGGGCAATAGCAAGGGGGGCGAGGACGATGTTCACCCCGTGTGTCGCCATGCAGAGGTACAGAGAGCCCGTCCGTGCGTGCACCCAGCACCAGATCATGCTCACGCCGAAAGCCCATACGAAGTATGCTGCGCCGGCCACATACGGGTATGCAGGCAAAAGGTAGACCAGTTGGGCCGAGTGGCGGAGTCCGAACAGGGTGGACGTGACGACCGAAGCGATCGGCAGCGAGTAGCGCCCCAACAGCGAGCCATGGAGCAATCCCCGGTAGAAGAGTTCCTCCCCGAACATGGGCCACAGTCCCAGGAAGACGTACACGATGATCAGCGCGATCCAGCTTCCATAACGCGCGGCGTACAGATCCGCGAACTTCCCATAGGTCGCGAGCAGGTTCCATGCGGGATCCCGCGTCTTGCCGAGGACGGCCATAGCGAGGCTGTAGAGAAGGATGAAGCCGCCGATGAACGCGATGGCGGCAGCGAACGGTCGGCCCTGCTTCGGAAGATGCGCCCGAATCTCAGGCCAGGGTCGACCGGTGGGGCGAACCCCCAACCAAAGCGGGATGACAATGGCGAGGCACGCGTGAAAGACAGGAAACGGCGCGTAGGGCCAGCCTTGCCATGACTCCGGAAGGGCGACCGCGGTGACCAGTACACCGATGCAGAGAACGGTGAGCGGGTGGAGTCCGCCGACGGGTGCGGTGGGGTCGGCGGCTTGCGCGTCGGGAACCGCGGGTCTCCTTACGTTCGCCATGGTCTCATCAGCTACTCCACGCTGGAGATGAAGCGGCGAACGGTCTCGTTGACGAATGAGTCGTCCACGTAGGTGATGAAGTGCTCACCACCTGGCTTGATGACCGCTGCACCCGCGTGGGGAAGCAGCGCGGCCATGCGGCGGGCCTGGGCGACCGAGACGATGTGGTCGTTGTCGCCGGAGATGACCAGGCTCGGCACGTGAACCTCCCCCGGCGTCGGGCGATGCTCGGTCAGGTTGGGAAGAATGCTGTGCTTGAACAGCGCCGTCAACCGAAGGACGACCAGCGCCTCCTGGACGATCCACTCCGGTTTGATCTGGGTCCCTCCGACGAAGCGCCCAAGGAGCGTCGCACACACACGTGATGACACCACTCGCTCGAGGGGAAGGTGTTCCAGCATCTTCAGCCAGAAGCCGTAGGGCTGCGGGAACCGGTAACGATCGGCCAGCCCGACGAAGACCACCGAGCGACACAACTCGGGGTGATGCTTGGCCAGATAATAGGCTGCCGCACCCGTGTCGCCCCACACGACGAAGTGCGCGCGGCTGATACCGAGGGCGGAAAGCAGGCAGCGGACCTCGTGGGCCCTGTCCTTGATGCCGACCCGCGTGGTCGTGCTGAGCAGCGGTTCATAGAGCACGACGCGGTGGTCGCGCTGGAACTCTGCGATTTGAGGTGCGTAGACGAAGTTCAGTTCGGTGACCATGGGCAGGAGTACAACGGCGTCCCCCTCTCCGCAGTCGAGTATGCGGAGTGTTCTGCCGTCGGGAAGCGTGACAGGACGCATGGCCGCCGCGATCGCTCTTTGGTCCTCGGTCATCCTCGTGCGAAGCGAGTCCGAGACGGGAGGTCGCACCCATGTGCGCGCGTCAGTCATCGCACCCCGCCTCACCGGGCAGGAGCTCGATTGCCACTGCGCCGCAGGAGAACCCGAGGCCGAAGGCGAGAAGCAACAGCCTTTGCCCTGGACGGAGCAGACCCTCGTCTCTGGCCAGGGAGAGATTCACCAACAGGCTGGCCGGGCCCATGTTCCCCAGGCGGCTGGCAGGCATCGGGAAAATCTCCGGCCGGAAGCCCAGGGCCTCGATGAGAACGTTCAGCATGCGAACGTTCGGCTGATGGGAGATGACGAGGTGGACGTCGTCGTGGCACCACCCGGCTTCTTCGAGTACACGGGAAACCAGGGGAGGGATGACGCTCAGCCCCGTATGAACCAGGCCAGAGCCGTCCATGTCGTAGAAACCCGCTTGCACGCTGACCCCTTCGGGGCCGGCGTTGTAGCCCAGTACCGGGATGCTCCCGAGGGCCGCATGGTCGGCGTGAGTCACCCACTGAAGGCTCATGACCTTCGCCGACATGCCCTGTGACGTGGTGTGCCGCTCGACCACGACCGCGCCCGCACCAGCGCCGAAGAGCCCGACCGTGCCCCTGTCCTTCGAGCTGATGATCGGCAGGAAATCCACACTCGACGAGATGACGGCCCGACTGCAGCGATTGCTCGACAACATGAGCACAGCCATCTCGAACATGGCCACAGGTTCAGCGCAGACTCCGTCGACGGAGAGCACGCGCAGACCCTTGAGCCCCAGCGCATTCGCCAAGATGACCCCGGACGGCGGGGTGAAGGCCGTCAGGCCGTTCTGGATGTGAAGGAGAACTGTTTCGGGGCCCAACATGTCAGGTTTCAGCCCACTCGACTGGAGAGCCGACTCGACAGCGGACACCGCCAGCGTGAGTACGTCCTCTCCTTCCCCGCAAACCCGTCGTTCATCAATCCCTGTGCGCTTCGTGAACCAATCCGTGGACAGCCCCATCGAAACAGCCAGGCCGGTGTTCGAGACAATCCTGGAGCCGACGGCATGACCGGTGCCTGAAATGCTGAACTGCTCGAGCACGACCTCACTCCTTCGGGTGAAAGTTGGTCCGGCATCCGGCCAGAAGGAGCGAGCTGCATCTGACCTGTGAAGGTGTGGCTGGCCCAAGGTTACGTCCGGTGCAATTGATCCGCGACTCGCTGCTGGTCAATTCGGTAGATGTAGAAGCTGCTGTACGTAAAGGACCGGTCCTGCGCGAAGAGCCGGTGGGCGAGATCGTCCTCGCTGACCACCGCGCTTCGGAGCTCCGGAGGGACAGGAAGTGAGCGTACGGCGGAACGGTAGATGAAGCGGCCGCCTGGCGTACCGGCCCTGAGCACGCTGCGCACCGTCGTATGGAGAGAATCCCGGCTCATCCAGTCGAATATGTCCAGAAGGCTGTACTTGTCGACCGACGACTCGGGCAATGAATCGAGGTGCTCGGTGAGCCAGGCTGTGACGTTGACTACGCGATCGGCCGTTTGCTTCAGGGTGTCGAAGTTCCGTTCGAGGAGGTAGGGAGGAACGTTCTCCGCGTCCAGGTAGGCGCCCAAAAATGCCTGGGCGATGAAATAGTTGTCACGTATCGGGACGGTGGTCAGCACATATTCCACGCGATCGCGTATGTATCGCCCTATGCCTTGACGGTCTTGAATCAGGTCGTACTGGGAGGGGTGCATGCCGGCGAAGGCAAGCACCCATCGGGAGCCGAGGATTTCGAGTACCGAATCGCGAAACAATCGCGGGTGGATCTCGCGGTAGTAGAAATCGCGCTGGTCATCGATGTCGTCAACCTCGAAGAACTGGCGCATCCGTCGCTCTCCGAGTTGCCATCGCATATAGCGGCGAATCCACTTCAAGAAGAACCCCAGCTTGCCCTGGGCAAGTATCCCGCGTTCCAGTATCCGAGTGTTACTGTCCCAGTAATTTCGTGCGTCATCAGGCAACTTGGCTCGCAGCGCTCGCCGGTAGATGTCCACCGCCTCTGTGCCGCCACAGGACGTGAGGAGAAAGCGGAAGTCGGCATGGTCAAGGTGTCGGATGCCTGCCAGCTTGAGGTCGAGCAGGTACGTCTGAGCGGGATTGGGGTCGACGCAGATGAGCCGGCGGGGCCGCAGGCAGAGGAGGTTCAGGCAGTTGCAGCCACCCGAGGTGATGGACAGCACGGTGTCCTGGTCCGCCGATATGCGGAGCGCCTCACGATCGAGAAGCGGATCCTCCCAGGACTGGTTGAATACCAATCCGCGGAAGTAGGTGCGTTCTATCAGTCGATTGAGCGTGCTCTTCATCACGCGAGCCCCATCGCCGACCTGGTCCTGTGGAGATGGGGCAATAGCAACCATTGCCCCTACCTTGTCACCAAATGCTACTCCGAGTGACTCTTGTTCGCTCCTTGACGCGGCGGCCGCCACCCTGCCGCCTTGCTTCCGGGCGTCCTGGACGCACCGGGCCCGGGGTCTCCTGGCTGACGGCACCCCCGGCATGGCGGACGTCGAGTGGGCCGAGCTGAGAGAGGTCCCCGGGACGCCGCCGACTGGATCCGAGGGGGATCGGAGTCAAAGCAGAAGTGAACACTTTCCCGGAGTGCTTCAACGCGCACCGCTGGGTCGGCCAAGCCGGCATTCGTCACTGATCGTGGCTGGCCAGGTACGTAGTGTCCGCATATGCCTGCCTTCAGTAGGGCAGGGGCTATTGTGTCGTAATACCGTCTCGTCATGCCGGCTCTGTATCAGTGGAGTGGATCATGCCTACCAGCAGTTCCTCGCAGCCCCAGCGGGAGACAGCAGGGACCGAAGCCGGCGCCCGAGCTCTGAGCAAGAGCCATCTGGCCGCATTGCTGGCAGCGGCTGGTCTCACCTATGCATTGGACCTGGGCAGCAAGTTCCTGGCCGTCTCGCGGGTGGAGAACCACGAGCCCGTCGGCGTTGTCGGCCGCGTGCTCACTCTCCAGGTGATACGCAACTCGGGCGCGGCGTTCAGTATGGGCCAGGCGGTCACTGCTGTGTTCACGGCGATCGCGTTCGCGGTTGTCGTAGTCATCGTGCGTGCCTCACGCAAGCTCCACAGCCTCCCGTGGGCTCTCGCCCTGGGCCTGCTGTCGGGGGGTGCGCTCGGCAATCTGACTGACCGGATCTTCCGGGCACCAGGGGTCTTCCGAGGGCACGTCGTCGACTTCATCTCTGTTCAGCACTTCGCCGTCTTCAATCTCGCCGACTCGGCGATTGTCTGCGGGGGAGCCCTGATGATCCTCCTTTCGTTCTTGGGCGTTTCCCTGGACGGAACGGCCCCGCACGACCGCCGGGACAGCGGCATCGTCGTCCCGGGGTGACACGCATCCCCACCGCGTAGCCGTCTTGCCTTGATCGACGGATTCAAGGCCCGGCGAGCGGTGAGTTGGCCGCACAGGCCCTGCGGGAATCGTGTGAGGAACGCGCCCCAGGTGATGCGTCCAGGCTGCGGGTCACGGGCGAAAGTGCCCGCCGCCATCCTGGGGGCGGGCAGGGCTCGACGGGGGAGTCGAGCGGTGTCCATGCCTCGCCCTCTGCCGGCGGGTGGACCTCGCGCACTGGCGTGGACAGCCGGGCGCTGCACACGGCGCAAGAGAAGACCTCGGCACCGGTAACCTGCATGTCATCTCCCGTACTCCTGTGAGCCTGAGGCTGCGTCCGGAGCGGTGCCGATGGCGCCTGCCGAGCGAAGCGAACGCCCGAGGTCTCCGGTGAGGATGCGGGGGTGTCGCCGCCACCACCATAGGGCGGGGCCGGGGAGCCCGTGCAACTGGTCGAGTGCTATGCCGTCGTCGTCGAGGGTCGCGGCCTTGTACCGGTCGTCCAGAGCTGAACGATGTGGTCGTCCAGCAGGAGCCACGCCTCGTGCAGCCAGTTTCGGCAGTAGAGGTCGTTGGAGTACTCGTGGATGTCGTCGCCGTAGCCGCGTTCGATGGCGCTCACCAGGGCGGCCCAGCCGCTCACCCTTTCAGCGAGCGTGAATGCCGTCCGCCAGCCGCGCTGGTGCAACAGCTCTCCGACGTCGGATTCCGTAGCCACGGGTGGAAGTTCTCACGCCGACTCTGTCCGGGCGACTGAGATGTGTTGTGAATGGGTGGTGTGGTGGCAGCGGTTGGTTGTCAGCGGGTGACCGTGTTCGCGTACGACGGTTGCTGACTGCTCTGGGCGGCTGCATGGGCTGGAGCTGGGGTGGACGTCTGTTACGGCTGCTCGGTTTCTGATGACGTTGAGGGCAGGTTGTGCCATGGGTGTCCGCAGGCGTTCTTGCAGTGCGTCTGTCTGCGGCGGGTGTCGGCGACGGCGAACACGGAGACGAGGACGCGGAACGCTTTGACGTATTCGTCGGCGGGGAGGCCTGAGAATCCGTAGCGGGGTGGGTCCATGCAGATCATCACTGAGGGGTTCGCGGTGGGTTTCACCCCGGACCGGGCCACGCCGGCGCGGCCGTCCGCGGCGGTGATGTGTGCCTGCATCGCGTAGCCGCTGACCTGCTGTAGTACCTCCCGTTGGCCTGCCGGGGAGAGACCGGAGAACCAGGCAACCCCGTCGGCCAAGGTTCGGAGCTCCTGGGCGATCTCGTTGACGACCAGCTCGGTCTGGGAGCGGCCGTCCGTACTACTCGTCGCGGTCATCTCGTGATCATTCCATGGTCTCGGTTCAGGGCGAGGTGGCGGTCTGCAGTGGCTGTCATCAGGTGACCAGGCTGCTGCCATGGGCTGCTGGCTTCGTTCACTTCTAGGAACAGCGTTTGTCGATGAGTTCCGTCAGCAGTGGGCGATCAAGAGGGCCGCGGATGTTCATGAGTTTTGGTTCTGGCTCAACTTTTGTGGTGCGTCAACGCTCCGTGATTGTTGATCTTGGTCGTGTCTCTCGCAAGATCGTCCTGAAACGACTTGGGGCTGCCGTGCCGTGCCCGAGAGTTCGGAGCCGTGAACGAAGTGCTGCTCCGGCTGGGAGAGCTCCTGTTCTTGTCGGACCCTGAAGTCGCGGTCATGTCAGCTGAGGACGACGGCGAGGCGATCTGGATCGGCGTCACGCGCAAGTCTGCCGGTGCTGAGTGTCCGGGCTGCGGAAGATGGTCGAACCGGATTCATGGGTCCTACCTGCGGTTTCCTGCCGATCTGCCCAGCGCCGGGAGGCGTGTAGTGCTTCGCCTGCAGGTCCGCCGGTTCACTTGCACGGATACCTCCTGCCGACGGCAGACCTTCGTTGAACAGATCCCCGGACTGACCAGACGTTACGGTCAGCGGACCGAGCGGCTGCGTTCAGCCTTGGCCGAGGTGGGCCTCGCATTGGCCGGCCGGGCCGGCGCCCGACTTGCGGACATCTTCGGTATCTCCGTCAGCCGCAGCACGGTACTTCGGCTGGTCGAGGCGATGCCTGAACCTCAAACGTCGGCCCCGCGGGTGGTGGGCATCGACGAGTACGCGATGCGCAAGGGCCGTGTCTACGGGACTGTGCTGGTTGATGTCGAAACCCGCAGACCGGTGGATCTGCTGCCCGACCGCGAGGCAGCCACCGTCGCCGCCTGGCTTGCTGAGTGTCCCCGCAATTGAGGTGGTATGCCGCGACCGAGCCCCCTTCTTCGCCGAAGGCGCCAGCACCGGGGCACCCACTGCGGTGCAGGTCGCAGACCGCTTTCATCTCTGGCGCAACCTCGGCGAGGCCGCCGAGCGATGCGTGTCGCGCCATCGGTCCTGTCTGAGAGCGCCATTCGCGGCGCCCGGCTCCGAGAGCGTCACCACGCCACCGGCGGCAGAAACTGGCGTGTCGCCCTGGCCCACTGGGCACCGGTTCGCCGACCGAACCCGCGAGAAACACGCGATCGTCCAGGGAATGCTCGGCGAGGGACACAGTCGTCGCGCGGTCGCCCGCGAACTCCGGATGACCTACCGAACCGTGCAGCGTCTGGCCGACGCGGCAACCCCGGAAGACCTCTTCCAAGGGCAGTGGCAAAACCGCAGGACGAAGCTCGACGACTTCAAGCCGTACTTGCACGAGCGGTGGGCCGAGGGCTGCACGAACGCCTGGACCCTCTGGAAGGAGATCCAGACACACGGATACTCAGGTGGATACGGTGCCGTCCGCGCCTACCTTCGTCCCTTCCGGGACGCCCATGCCACGTACTCGACCGCCATCTCCCCGAACTGTTGCCGGTTGGATCCTGACCCACCCCGACGCACTCGCGGAGAACGAGCGACTGAAGCTCAAGTCCGTGCTCACCCACTGCCCCGAACTGGACGCCCTCGCCGGTCACGTCCGATCCTTCGGGCAGATGCTCACCCAGCTCCGGGGAGAACGGCTCCCCGAATGGATCAAGGCCGTCCGAGCCGACGACCTGCCCAGCCTCCACACCTTCGCCAACGGCCTCGAACGCGACCTCGCAGCCGTCACTGCCGGCCTGACCCTGCCCTGGAGCTCAGGCGTCGTCGAGGGCCACGTCAACCGCATCAAAATGATCAAGCGGCAGATGTACGGACGCGCCGGCTTCAAGCTTCTGCGCAAGCGAGTACTGCTCGCCTCATGACCGCAATGTCAGTGGCCGATGCGAGGATCCCCGGACGACGACGCGAGGAGATCACATGGGCACCTGGGACATCGGCCACTTCGACAACGACACCGCTGCGGATTTCGCTTACACCCTGGACGAGACAGCCATGGACCAGCGAGAGAACCTCATCCGAACCACCTGACCCGGACCGTCCAGACCCAGGACTACCTCGACAGCTCGGATGCGGTGGAGGCCGTCGCAGCCGCCGCTCTCGTTGCAGCCCAGTGCCCAGACGGCGAACCGATCACCACAAGCTATGGGCCCAACGAAGCCCTGCCTGTCCTCGCCAGTGACCTCCGAACCCTTGCCGTCGAAGCCCTCGACCGGGTCCTTGCAGGGGAATCCGAGCTCGCCGAACTCTGGGACGAGACCCCAGAGGGCCCGCTATGGCGACAGATCGTCGGCCAGCTTCGAGCAACCCTCCATTCACAGCCTGAGCTTCAAGAAACACCTGCCGCTCGGGGATCTAACCTACTGACTCAGCGTGACCAGACCACAGAAGTTGAGCCAGAACCTGAGTTTCGAGAACACCTCGGTGCTTGCTTCGGGACCATGGTTGTGCTCTCCACGACGAGGGGCCTGGGTGCTGCCGAAGTCCAAGGTCGATCTGTACGCGGCGATCCGCCGTGACGCCAAGGGCGGCATGTCGTTGCGGGCGCTCATGCGGAAGTACGGCGTTGGCTAGGCCCTGATCTCGGCGTTGCCGGAACCGCGGAAGAAGATGGAGCCGCGGGAGACACGACTGGACCCTACAAGCCGGTGATCGACGGCATCCTCACGGCCGATCTGACCGCACCGCGCAAGCAGCGACACACCGTCAAGGGGATCTTCGACCGGCTGCTGGACGAGTACGGCGCCGATGTCTCCTACCAGATGGTCCGCGGATCGGTCGCTGCCCGCCGCGAGGAGATCCGGCTGGAGGCCGGCAAGAGTGTGGTCGACGCGTCCCGCAGACCCACGGGCCCGGCGCCGAGGCCGAGGTCGGCTTCGGGGAGTCACGGTGAAGCTGGCCGGCGAGCTGGTGACCTGCTACCTGTTCGCGTTCCGGATGTCGTACTCGGACAAGGCCGTCCACCGCGTCTTCGCCTCGGCGGGGCAGGAGGCGTGTCGGCACCATGACCGTCAGAGGTGCGGTCGGCCCAGCCAGCAGGACGGGACGCACACGGCGACATCTGAGGTTCCGGCCTCACTGCCAGGGTTTGAACAGCCATTTCGGAGTGGCCGCGGTGCAGGCCTGGTAGTCGACGGGGGTGCCGTTGCGGGGAGTTTTCCCGGCCAGCCCGACACAGTGCTGTTGGCTGATTTCGTACCGGTCTCCACGACCGGTCAGCGTCCAGTCCACGTAATTCTCATACGAACAGTCCGCCTGCACGATGTCGGTGTCCAGCTCGAAATTGTCCCCCGCCAGCGCGAGGCACTTGTCGCTGTGCTGGGCCTGGAGCCTGCGGAAGAGGACGTGGTCGGTACCGCGCTGACCGGCTGGCCGGTCGTCCAGCTCCCCGGCCACTGTGTCGCCTCCGACCGTGAGCCGCCATCGCTGGTCCGTGATCCCCAGGCAGTCCCACAGGACCACATCCGCGCCGAAGCGCTGGGAG